>NZ_JBEXVD010000005.1:0-352323 GCF_040638655.1 Streptomyces sp. NPDC005963
CAGGGCAAACGTTGCTGACGTGACGCTAGATCGCCGAGCACGGCTCGGCACGGCCCGAACTCTCACGTCAACCCTCGACAGACCTCCAGCGCCGATCAGTTAGGGTCCGGATCACGGGGAACTCCGAAGGGGCGGTGGCGGAATTGAGCAGAACTGGGACGACTACGCGGCCACCGTCGATGCGGACCTCCGCCCTGTGGTGCCTCACCTCGTGGTCGACAACTCCACGGGCTCCGCAGTATCGCTCACCGATCAGGTCCGCCTAGTTTTCGGGACGGTGTTCTGATGAAACAGGGAATCCTTCTTTATGGGCCACCGGCGTCAGGCAAGGACACCATCACATCCGTGCTCGCAGGACTTGACCAGCGGTACGTCCCCTTCTCTCGCCTCAAGATCGGCACCGGCCGCACACACGGGTATCGGATGGCCTCCCTCCGGGAGCTGGCACAGCTGGAAGAGCGTGGCGACCTGCTCTACCGCAACGATCGATACGACAACACGTACGTCGTGGACCGGCCGGGCATACAGGAGGCAACTTCCGGCGGCAAGGTCCCGGTCATCCATCTCGGCCAGATCGCCGGGGTCCATGCAGTGGCTGACGGCTTTCCCGCGCGATGGTGCCGGGTGGTGCTGTGGTGCCGTCGTGAGACCGCGGAACGGCGCTCCGCGGGGCGCGGCGACGGTGACACAGCAGCGCGGCTCAAGGCATGGGACGCCACGGAGCTCGACATCGCGCAGGGTCGGGGCGTGGAGTGGGACCTCCGAGTAGACACCGACAGTTCGTCCCCGCAGGATGCTGCCGAGCAGATCCACACCATGGTCACAGCACTGGGTTGACCATCCTAGGAATCCCCTCCCGCAGCTTTTCCAGCGCTTCCTCCACGCTCAGGTCGGCGTCGCGCACATCCTCCCAACGGGAAAGGACAACGGCGGCAGCACGCATCAGGTCGTCCGGCAAGCCGGCCTCGGCAACGAGCTCAGCAGCCTCCGCCAGCTCCGGTGCCCAGCGCCAAGCGCGGGCGGCGGTCTTGGGAACGTAGTCAGTTTCGGCAAGATAGCTACCGGACCGCAAAGCGGCGATGTCCAGGAGTTCCCTGCCCACTCCGTTGGCTTCCGCTGCGCCATAGGCAAGTGCCGCTAGAACGCGTGAGACCTTCTGGTAGCTGGTGTAGGCGAGTTTGAGGGCGGAGGCCCGGCCGATCTCCTCGCCCAGTGGACAGACCTGTACGTCCGTCGCGGTGAAGAGCCGGTCCAGCTGGTCAACGCCTTCCCCCGGTCCGGAAACGTAGAATCGTGGCTGCTTCCCACCCGACGGGGGCGAACCGATCACGGCAGCATCGATCACCACTGCCAGGGGGAGGGCGTCCGCAATGCGCCGGACACGCTCGGGGGAGACAGCGTTCGCCTCGACGTAGACCTTGCCTACCGGGCTGTGTTCGGCGACCTGTAGGGCCACGTCCTCAGCAGCTGCCGGCGGGCAGAGGGCGATCACGACGTCGGAGAGGCGCAGCAACTCGGCCAAGCCGCCGCTGACCGCCGTGAGTCCGGCTTCCCTCGCGCGCCGGATGGTGGCGGGACTGCGTCCAGTGGGGTCCCACACCACCTGAGAACCCACACGGCGGAGTTGGGAAGCAATCGCCACCCCCATGCTGCCTGGATGCAGGATTCCCACGGTCGTCGTACCAGCCGTTGGGCTCATGTCGTGCTCCTTCTGGGCCCAAGTGAGCACAGCAAGTCGATCGCTGCGCGGGCGTCGGGCACCCTGTGGTCTGGTTCAGACAGTTCCTCAGGCCACTTGGCGTCGCGGTCGACCCATATGGTGCGAAGCCCTACTCCGTGCCCGCCGCTCACGTCGTTCACGGCACTGTCGCCGACCATCCATGCCTGGCTTTCCTCGTCGATGCCGTTACAGCGACGGATGGCTTCGATGAAAAAGGCAGGATCAGGTTTGCGTGTTCCTACTTCCGCCGAGATGCATACCGCGTCCACACGCTCCGAGATTCCAGTGGAACGCAGCTTGGCCCATTGAATATCCGTCGGACCATTGGTCGCGATGCCAACGCGCCAACCATCTTTGCGTAGTGCCTCCAGCCCTCTCAGCACGCCGGACGAGCAGCTCACCGCAGCAGCAATCTCCGTCCGGTAGCCATCCCACAAGGCGGAGGCCGGTTCATCCAGTTGGAACCGCGAGCGGATTGCCTCAAAGTGATCGGGGGTCGCTCGGTCGGCCAGCAGCTTCGTCAGCCATGCTTCGTCCCCGCGGCTGACGCGGTACCGGGACCGGAAGGAAGCCGTCCACCGGGTCACCGCGAATCGTCGGTCCACCAAGGTGTTGTCCAGGTCGAAAAGCACCAGAGGCTGCACGGCCTGAGCCTAGATGTCTGTGCCAGGACTCCAGGACCGGGCTCCGGCCGAATAGACCACGACCACTCACGGTGAGTGATCAACGTGAGTGGGGGAGTGATGTGCCCAGCCCCGCCGAGGCTTCCCGAGCCGGTCTGAGCCAAGCTTCCGTGCCTACGGGGCGGACGCAGCCCCCCGGCCGCGCCCGCCCCCTACGGGCACATCCTGCTAACCGCGCCCCTCCGGAGCCGGGAACTGTTCGTCGAGGGTGGCGTCCAGCAGGGCCCGTACGTCCTCCCGTTCCATTCCCGTCGCACGCGCGCTGTCCATCCAGGTGATCAGTTCGGCGGTCAGTCGCTCGCTGTCCTTGGAGGGCGGGCGGGCGAGGGACTGGCTCACGAAGGTGCCGACGCCCGGGCGGGGCTCCACCAGGCCCTCGCGTTCCAGTTCCCGGTACGCCTTGAGCGTGGTGTTGGGGTTGACGCGCGTGGTCGCGGCGACCTGGGCGGCGGTGGGGAGGCGGTCACCCTCCACCAGGACGCCCAGTCTCAGAGCCTGCTTAACCTGCTGCACGATCTGGAGGTACGTGGCCATCCCGCTGCGCCGGTCGATCCGGAACTCGACCACGGTCACTCCTTCGTACTTCCTTCGGGCCGGCTCACAGCGACTTGCGGTTCATCCACCACATCGCGGCGGCGAGCATGGCGGCGGTCAGTGCCAGAAGTATCCCTGTCATGGACCACTGGATGGCCGGAAGCTGGTCGAGCTTTACGTACTCGACCACCTCGTTCACGATGCCGTGCTTCTTGACGCAGGCCGCGCTCTCCGCTTCGGTCATGCGCACACAGGTGCCCCAGCCGTAGAGCTTGCCGTCCGCAGTGCCCACCCAATTGTCCACCTGGACCTCGCCGGGCTTCAGATTGGCTCCCTCGCTGCCCGTCGGGTACGAGATCTGGTGGGGAGTCACAAACCACAGCGCCACGCTGTCCTTCACCATCATCGCCCCCACGGAGAGGGTGATGAAGGTGACGCCCATCGCGGCGACGGACCGCCGCAGGACCGCGCCGGCGAGGATGCCGAACGAGGTGGCGAAGAGGGCGAGCGCCACCAGGAGCGGGCCGGTGGCGTAGATGACGCTGGTGTTCCACCAGTCCCCTCCGGAGAAGAGGGTGTCCACCGATCGCCACATCCAAGTGAAGGCCACCGAGGTCAGGGTGGTGAGGATCGCGATGGTCAGCAGCGGCACGGCCAGGGTCGCGCCGATGACGCGCATGCGGGGGACGGACTGCGTGGTGGTGAGCCGGAGGGTGCTGTTCTCCTGCTCGACCGCGAGCAGCGGGGCGCCGAGGAACACTCCGAGGATGATCGGCAGCGAGGTGAGCAGGAAGAAGGCGTTACCCAGTCTGTCCTCGTCGTTGGAGAGCAGCTGATCCAGCTCGGTGCCCTTCGACGAGTTCACGAAGTCGACGAGCATGGCGCGCTGGTAGACGCAGAAGGCGATGAAGAGGGCCGTGCCGCCGATCAACAACAGCAGCGCTGTGCGGTTGCGGCGCCACACCACCCAGCTCGTTCCACGCAGGAAGGAGCGGCCCGGGGCGTTCGCCGGGGCACCCGTGGCCTCGGTCTTCGTCAGGACGTTCATGCGGCCCTTCCCTCCTTCTGCGAGGCCGGCGCGGCGGAGACCGTGGCCCCGGGGGTGATCAGCGCGGGTACTGCGGAGGAGCGCAGATAGGCGAGCAGGACCTCTTCGAGGTTCGGCTCCACGCTCTCGTACGAGTCGTCAGGGTCGGTGGCCCCTTGGCGGATCAGGGCGGTGAACTGACGTCCGGTGATGCGGGATTCGATCACGGCGTTGCGTTCGGTGAAGGCGGCGGGCAGCACTCCGTTGTCGTCGGGGCCGGAGCCGGGGCCCGGGTCGGCGAGTCCGGTGACGAGCCGGTGGGCGGGGACCAGTTCGTCCACGTAACCGGCCATGCGGAGTCGACCGCCGGCGAGGACGACCAGGTGGTCGCACATCTCTTCCAGTTCGGCGAGGAGGTGGGACGACATCAGCACGGTCAGACCGCGTTCGGCGGCTTCCGAGAGGAGCAGTGCGGACAGTTCATGCCGGGCCAGCGGGTCGAGGTCGGCCATGGGCTCGTCGAGGAGGAGGAGTTCGGCGCGCTTGCCGAAGGCCAGCGCCAGTGCGACGCGGGTGCGCTGTCCGGAGGAGAGGGTGGCGATCCGGGCGCCGAAGGGTACGTTCCCCGCCTCGACGATCCGTTCGGCGACGGCCTGGTCCCAGTGGGGGTTGAGTTCGCGGCCCAGACGCAGGGTCTCGGCGACCGTGAACCCCTTGTAGAGCGGCCGTTCCTGGTCGACGAACGCGGCGCGCTGGAGCGCGGCCGGGTCGCTGACCTCCAGGCCGAAGAGCCGCAGGCTGCCGGTGGTCGGGCGGAGCAGGCGGGCGGCGATGCCGAGGAAGGTGGACTTTCCGGCGCCGTTGGGTCCCACGAGTGCGCTGATGCAGCCCGCGGGCAGCCGGAAGGAGCATTCCTGTAGGGCCCAGCCGCGTCGGTACTTCTTGCCCAGATCCAGAGCCTCGACGGCGTACGGGTAGGAATCGCCGCTCATCTAGGTCCCCCCTTTCACTAGTTAGTTAGTGGAATGATGGTGAGTATGGGGGTGAGTTGGCTCAGGAGTCAAAGGGTCTGATGGGCAACCGTGGCCAGTGATACGGAAAGCCGCAGGTCAGAGCGGATTGTCTGGATGCATCACCGGGCGTTTTTCCCTGTTGGACGGGACCCGAGGGTGTCCTGTGCGGTTGGTGGAAGCCGATGCAACGCGCTCGGGGACACGCGGGATGCCGATCGAGGAGTGGCTTGTTACGTCCCCACCATGAGGTCATGGACCGGCCGTCATACGGCGTCGGAACAGTGGCGCGCATGAACACGAGCACCCGCGTGAGCAGCATCCCGGGCAGAAGGTGGCGGGGTCTGTCCGTACTCCTCGCCCTGTCCTCGTCCACGGTGGCCCTGGCCGTCCCCGGTTCGGCCATCGCCCAGCAGTCGAACGGCGCTGCCGCCACCTCTCCCCCGCCGATCCGTTGGGGTGCCTGCCCCAAGGGCGAGCCGCCCCATCCCGCCCCCAACCCGAACGTGCAGTGCGCAACGATCAAGGTGCCGCTGGACTGGTCGAAACCGGGCGGCACGAAGATCGGCCTCTTCGTCGCCCGCCACCGGGCCACGGATCCCGCGCGGCGGATCGGCGTACTGATGTCGAACCCCGGCGGCCCCGGAGCGCCCGGCGCCGATGACGCGCTGTTCGCCGACGATCCCTACTCGGGCTACTCAGCGGCCATGCGCCAGCGTTTCGACATGGTCGGCTTCGATCCGCGCGGCATCGGCCGCAGCCAGGGCGCCCGCTGTGACGAGACCATCGTCGAGAAGATCCCGACCCGCCCCCGCAACGCGGCCGAATTCGAGCGCCTACGCACCCTCAACGCCAAGCTCGCCGACAGCTGCCTGAAGCGGACGGGCCCGCTCGCCGCGCACATGGACGGCGAGAGCGTCGCCCGTGACATGGACGCGATCCGTGCCGCCCTCGGCGAACGCAAGATCAGCTTCATCGGCCACTCCTACGGCACCTTCCTCGGCGAACGCTATGCGCGCCTGTTCCCGAACAACCTCCGTGCGCTGGCCCTCGACAGTGCGATGGACCCGGCCCGGCCGAACGCGGAGCGCTATCTCACCGACGGGAGCGCCACCGTCAACAGCGCGCTGAAGCGGCTCGCGGCCTGGTGCGAGAAGGACGTCACCTGTGCGCTGAAGGGCAAGGACCTGACCGCCGTCACCGCAACGCTGTTCGCCCGCGCCGACGCGGGCACGCTCCGAGACCCCGGCCCCAAGGGCCCCACCAGGACCAAGGTCAGCGCCGACCAGCTGGCCGACTTCCTCACGTCCGCGGTCGGCGAGACGGCTCCGGACACGGCGGCGGAGCAGCTGGCCGCCCTGCACACCGGAAAGGGCGAGGTGCGCTGGTCGTCCCCCGGGGTCAGTCTGGAATCCCGGCTCGTGCTCTGCCGCGACTATGACTTCCGCATCCGTGACCACGCCCACTACAGCGCCATCCGGAAGCGGGTCGCGAAGGCCGCCCCGCACGTCCGCTACAACGCCCAGGCACTGGACCTCGTCCTCGGCTGTCAGGGCTGGACCATGCCTCCCAAGCCCCCGCCGGCCAGGGCGAAGGGCAACCTCCCACCCGTCCTCGTCGTCAATGCCACCCACGACATCGCGACCCCCCTGCCGGGTGCACGGCGCATGGCGGGCGCCTTCCCGAAGGCGACCCTGTTCACCATGGACGTCGTCGGGCACTGGCTCTACCGCAAGGGCGGGACGGAAGAGGCGATACGAGTGATCAACAGCCATCTCACCCGGCCCAAGGGCTGACCGGCGAGGCCCTGACCGCCCGGTCGGGGCGGGCTCCGACCGCCCGCCGACATGGCTGCGCCCCGCACTCCGTCGCGCGGAGTGCGGGGCGCAACCGGGTCCGACCGTCAGCCCGCACACGGTCGCAACCCGGGTCTCACCTGCCGGGTCTCACATGCCGTGGACGGCCGGGATCGTCCCCAGCCGACCGGCCTGGAAGTCCTCGAACGCCTGGCGCAGCTCGTCCTGGGTGTTCATGACGAACGGCCCGTAGTGCGCCATCGGCTCACGGATCGGCTTGCCACCCAGGAGCACGACCTCAAGGTCGGGGGTGTTGGAGTCCTGCGACTCATCCGCCCGCACCGTCAGTGCGCCGCCGTCGCCGAAGACGGCCGTCTGCCCCTGGTGCACCGGGCGCCGCTCCTCGCCGACCGTGCCGCGACCTGCGAGGACGTAGGCGAGACCGTTGAAGTCGCTGCGCCAGGGCAGTCTGATCTGCGCCCCCGGACGCAGGGTCGCGTGGATCATCGTGATCGGGGTGTGGGTGATGCCCGGGCCCTCGTGGCCGTCGAGCTCCCCCGCGATGACGCGCAGCAGCGCTCCGCCGTCGGGCGAGGTCAGCAGCTGGACCTGGCCGCCGCGGATGTCCTGGTAGCGCGGGGCCATCATCTTGTCGGCGGCCGGGAGGTTCACCCACAGCTGGAGTCCGTGGAAGAGTCCGCCCGACATCACCAGCTGCTCCGGCGGAGCCTCGATGTGGAGCAGGCCGGAGCCTGCCGTCATCCACTGGGTGTCACCGTTCTGGATGGTCCCGCCGCCACCGTTGCTGTCCTGGTGGATAAAGGTTCCGTCAATCAGGTACGTGACGGTCTCGAAGCCCCGGTGCGGGTGCCACGGGGTGCCCTTCGGCTCTCCCGGCGCATACTCGATCTCGCCCATCTGGTCCATCATGATGAACGGGTCGAGGTACTTGTAGTTGATCCCGGCGAACGCTCGGCGCACCGGGAAGCCCTCCCCTTCGAACCCGGTGGGGGCGGTCGTCACGGCGAGCACGGGACGGTTCGCGGCCTCGGCGAGCGCGGCGACGCGCGGCAGAGTGAGCGGGTTCTCGACAGTCACTGCGGGCATGGCAGTACCTCCTTGTGCGACCAGTTTAGTTGAATCATGAACTTCCTGCCACCCAGAACGAGAAAGGCCCGGGAGGAATTCCTCCCGGGCACCCGCAGTGGCCGGATTCATCAGCCGCACCTGACACACACGCCGTACGACAACCGCGGCGAACGCGGACCGTGCCGTACGCAAACGGTGGTACGCGGGCCGCACGCGCCACGCACCACCAAGGACCCGCTACCCGTACATGCGGCGCATGGCGAAATCGACCATCTGCTCCACGGCCTTGGCGTCGAAGACCATCCGGTGCTCCCCCTCCATGTCGAGGACGAAGCCGTACCCGGTGGGTAGGAGGTCGATCATCTCGGCGCCGGTGATCACGAAGTACTTGGACTCCTTGCCCGCGTACCTCCGCAACTCCTTGAGCGAGGTGAACATCGGAATGACCGGCTGCTGGGTGTTGTGCAGCGCCAGGAAGCCGGGGTTGTCGCCGCGCGGGCAGTAGACCTTCGATGTGGCGAAGATCTGCTGGAAGTCCTCGGCGGACAGCGAACCGGTGGTGAAAGCCCGCACCGCATCGGCGAGCGACGGTGGCGACGGCTCCGGATACAGCGGCTGCCCCTGCGCCTGGCCCCCGTATGGCTGCTGGGGTGCGTACTGCTGATGGGCGCCCTGACTCTGGTCATAGCCGTACATGCCCGCAAGAGTAACCAGTCACAGTTAGCCCAAGAGGGGTTGCATCTTATTACCGACGGGTAGCATCATCGTAGCTACTTGCTGGTAAGTAAGAGCAAACTGACTCCCGATCCTTACGGAGCCGTCGCCATGGGGCACTACAAGTCGAATCTCCGCGACATCGAGTTCAACCTCTTCGAGGTCCTCGGTCGCGATCAGCTGTACGGCACCGGCCCGTTTGCGGAGATGGACGTCGAAACCGCCAAGAGCATCCTCGCCGAGATCACCCGGCTCGCTGAGAACGAGCTGGCGGAATCCTTCGCGGACTCCGACCGCAACCCCCCGGTCTTCGACCCCGAGACCGGCACCGCCCCCGTCCCGGCCTCCTTCAAGAAGAGCTATCAGACCTTCATGGAGTCCGAGTACTGGCGGCTCGGCCTGCCCGAGGAGATCGGCGGCACCACCGCGCCGCGCTCCCTGATCTGGGCCTACGCCGAACTGCTGCTCGGTGCCAACCCGGCCATCTGGATGTATTCGTCGGGCCCGTCCTTCGCCGGACTCCTCTACGAGGAGGGGACCGAGGCGCAGAAGAAGGTCGCCGAGATAGCCGTCGAGAAGCAGTGGGGCTCCACCATGGTCCTCACCGAGCCCGACGCGGGCTCCGACGTGGGCGCCGGTCGCGCAAAGGCCGTCCAGCAGGAGGACGGCTCCTGGCACATCGAGGGCGTGAAGCGCTTCATCACCTCGGGCGAGCACGACATGTCGGAGAACATCCTCCACTACGTCCTCGCCCGCCCCGAAGGCGCCGGCCCCGGCACCAAGGGCCTCTCCCTCTTCCTCGTACCGAAGTTCCACTTCGACTGGGAGACCGGCGAACTCGGCGAGCGTAACGGTGTGTACGCCACGAACGTCGAGCACAAGATGGGTCTCAAGGCGTCCAACACCTGCGAGATCACCTTCGGCGACCGCCACCCCGCCAAGGGCTGGCTGATCGGCGACAAGCACGACGGCATCCGTCAGATGTTCATGATCATCGAGTTCGCCCGGATGATGGTCGGCACCAAGGCCATCGCCACCCTCTCCACCGGCTACCTGAACGCGCTGGAGTACGCCAAGGAGCGCGTCCAGGGCCAGGACCTGGTGAACTTCATGGACAAGACCGCACCCAAGGTCACCATCACCCACCACCCCGACGTGCGCCGCTCGCTGATGACGCAGAAGGCGTACGCGGAGGGGATGCGCTCGCTCGTCCTCTACACCGCGTCCATCCAGGACGAGATCGCCGCCAGGCAGGCCGGCGAGGAGGACGCCGAGGACACCAAGGCCCTCGTCGCCCTCAATGACCTGCTGCTGCCGATCGTCAAGGGGTACGGCTCCGAGAAGTCCTACGAGCAACTGGCCCAGTCGCTCCAGATCTTCGGCGGCTCCGGTTACCTCCAGGAGTACCCGATCGAGCAGTACATCCGGGACGCCAAGATCGACACCCTCTACGAGGGCACCACCGCCATCCAGGGCCAGGACTACTTCTTCCGCAAGATCGTCCGCGACCAGGGCCAGGCGCTGAACGCCCTCTCCGAGGAGATCAAGAAGTTCCTCGCCATCGGGACCGGCGGCGAGGACCTGGCACCCGCACGGGACTCGCTCGCCCAGGCGGCCGTGGACCTGGAGGCGATGGTCGGCGCCATGACGAACGACCTGATCGCCACCGGCGAGGACGTCAAGAACATCTACAAGGTCGGCCTCAACACCACCCGACTGCTGCTCGCCTCCGGTGATGTGGTCGTCGGCTACCTGCTGCTGCGCGGCGCAGCCGTCGCCGCGGAGAAACTCCCCACCGCGGCCCCGAAGGACGTGGCCTTCTACACCGGCAAGATCGCGGCGGCCAAGTTCTTCGCCGCCAACGTCCTGCCCGGCGTCTCCGCCGAACGACGGCTCGCCGAATCGGTCGACCTCTCCCTGATGGACCTCGACGAGTCCGCCTTCTAGACCATCCCCGTCCCCCATGGCCCGCTGCCCCCGGTGAGACCGCCGGGGGCAGTGGGTCGTCCCCGTACGACGGACCGAACGGCCGGCAGACCCACCCCGGCGGGCGTCCGCGCACGTGGTCTTCGAATCCGACGGGCGTTCGCACGACCGGTCGTCCCGGGGGCTCTCGACCACAGCCAGGGCGCCGCTGGAGAACGACAGCACTCCACCACGGCGGCATCCGCCCGCCTCGTTACAGTGGCTTCATGAGCACCAACGCATCCCTCCGGTTCGATCGTGGGCACACCGACGACCTGATGACCTTCCTGGCCGCCGCGACCTCCCCGTACCACGTGGTGGCCGTCGCGGCGGAGCGCCTGGAGAAGGCCGGCTTCCGCCAGGTCAAGGAGACCGAGGCGTGGGACGCATCAACCGGTGGCCGGTACGTCATCCGCTCAGGCGCGCTCATCGCCTGGTACGTGCCGCAGGACGCCGCCCCCCACACTCCGTTCCGGATCGTCGGCGCCCACACCGACTCGCCCAACCTGCGCGTCAAGCCGCTCCCCGACGCCGGCTCGCACGGCTGGCGACAGATCGCCGTCGAGGTCTACGGCGGCCCGCTGCTCAACAGTTGGCTCGACCGCGACCTCGGCATCTCCGGGCGGCTCAGCCTGCGCGACGGATCACATCGACTGGTCAAGATCGACCGTCCGCTGCTGCGGGTGCCGCAACTCGCGATCCACCTCGACCGCTCCGTACACGCCGACGGCCTCAAGCTCGACAAGCAGCGCCATATGCAGCCCATCTGGGGCCTCGGCGACGTCCACGAAGGCGATCTAATCCGCTTCCTCGAAGAGGAGAGCGGTCTCCCGGAAGGCGAGGTCACCGGCTGGGACCTGATGACCCACTCCGTCGAGGCACCCGCCTACCTCGGACGGGACGAAGAACTCCTGGCCGGTCCCCGCATGGACAACCTGCTCTCCGTCCACGCCGGTCTCGCCGCCCTCATCGCCGCAGCCGCCACCCCCTCGCTGCCGTACGTCCCCGTGCTCGCCGCCTTCGACCACGAGGAGAACGGCTCCCAGGCGGACTCCGGAGCCGACGGCCCCCTGCTCGGAACCGTGCTGGAACGCTCGCTGTTCGCCCGCGGCGGCGGGTACGAGGACAAGGCCCGGGCCTTCGCCGCAACCGTGTGCCTGTCGTCCGACGTGGGCCACGCCGTCCACCCGAACTACTCGGAGCGCCACGACCCCACCCACCACCCGCTCCCCAACCGCGGCCCGATCCTCAAGGTCAACGTCAACCAGCGGTACGCCACGGACGGCAGCGGCCGGGCCGTGTTCGCCGCAGCCTGCGAGAAGGCGGGGGTGCCGTGGCAGACGTTCGTCTCGAACAACTCCATGCCCTGCGGCACGACCATCGGACCGATCACGGCCGCCCGGCACGGCATCCAGACCGTGGACATCGGGGTCGCGTGCCTGTCCATGCACAGCGCCCGTGAACTGTGCGGGGCCGAGGACCCGCATCTGCTGGCGAGTGCGTTGACGGCGTTCCTGGAAGGCGCCTGACCGACAGCGGGAACCCGCCCGTGGGACTGGGTGATCTGAGCGGAAACAGGTGGGAAACGGCCCCTCCACGAGGGTGGGGCCATGGAACGAATCACCGCCACCACGGTCCCAACACCCCTTGCCCGCCGCGCCCATGCCGGCGCGCAGGGGGCAGCCGCACCCGACCCCCAGTGGGACCCGGGGTGATCGACACCGCAGGTCCCACGCTCGGAGCTAAGACGTGCCGGGGACGTCCATCCCGGCGAGGACGAGCGGCAGCCGGGCGACGCCGTCCGCGGTCACCCGCACCGGCACCCCCCAGTCCTGCTGGTGCACATGGCAGGCCGGATACTCCTGCGCCGGATCGTCGTCGCAGGAGGCGGCCATCGCCGACACGTGCAGCACTCCGCCGCCGATCGCGGCGTCGATCTCCACCTCGCGGAACAGGTCCGTACCCGCGCCGTCGCCGGACAGCAGCAACTCGGGCGGCGTCGCGGAGACCAGCAGCCGGCTGGCCGGCCCGTACCGGGTGTCCAGCTTCTGACCTGCGGGAGCCTGGAAGACCACATCGATGCGGAACGCCCCCGCAGCCACCTCGGTGGCGGCCCGCTGGGTGCGGTGGGCGACGGCTTCCACCCGGACCGCCTCCTCGGGCAGCCGCAGCCGGGTCAGCCGGTGCCTGGCGGACTCGACGACCACGATGTCATCGCCGACCAGCACCGCGTCCGACGGTTCCCGCAGATCCGTGGCCAAGGTGGTGACCTGGCCGGTCGCGGGGTCGTAGCGGCGCAGCGCGTGGTTGTACGTGTCGCTCACGGCGACCGAACCGTCGGGCAGCGCCGTCACCCCCAGCGGGTGCTGGAACAGGGCCTGCGCGGCGTCCCCGTCGCGGTGGCCGAAGTCGAAGAGGCCCGTACCGACCGCGGTGCGGACCGTGTGGTCGGGGTCGTCCGCGTCGATGTGGCGCAGGGCGGAGGTCTCCGAATCGGCGATCCACAGCCGCTCGTCCGTGGCGGCCAGCCCGGACGGCTGCGCGAACCACGCCTCGGCGGCGGGCCCGTCCACCAGCCCTTCGTTCGTGGTGCCCGCCGCGAGGCGCACGGTTTGTGTGGCGGGATCGTAGGTCCACAGCTGGTGCACACCGGCCATCGCGATCCACAGCCGGTCCTGCCACCAGGCCACGTCCCACGGCGAGGAGAGATCGACCTCCCGTGCCGGCCCCTGGGTCGGCGAGCCCTGCCACCACTGTTTTCCGGTGCCGGCGAGCGTCTCGACCGCACCGGTGGCGGGGTCGTACGCCCGGATGGAGTGGTTGACGGTGTCGGCGACGGCGATCCGCCCGTCCGGCAGCAGCGCAAGGCCCTGCGGCTCCTTGAACGGGCCGTCAGCGCCGCCGTCGATCCGGCGTACAACACTCTCGCCGTCGGGTGCCAGCTCGACGAGTTCGTGTCGGGTGGTGTCGGAGACCAGGAAGTTCCCGGACGGCAGGACGACGGCCTTGCCGGGGAAGCGCAGATCGGTGGCGACGGGCTCGGGCGGCACATAGGGCCCGTCACCGCGACGCAGGGTGCCCTTGGCCGCGTGCTCGGTCTCCAGCTCCTCGACCAGCCGCTCAATGGCGTGGGCATGGCCCTCACCCGCGTGCTGGGCGACGACGTACCCCTCCGGGTCGATGACGACGAGGGTGGGCCAGGCCCGTACCGCGTACTGCTTCCACGTCGCCAACTCGGGATCGTCGAGGACGGGGTGGTGCACCTGGTAGCGCTCGACCGCATCGACCACCGCCTGGTGGTCCGCCTCGTGCACGAACTTCGGCGAGTGGACGCCGACGATCACGACGGTGTCCCGGTGCTTCTCCTCCAGCTCCCGCAGCTCGTCGAGGACGTGGAGGCAGTTGATGCAGCAGAAGGTCCAAAAGTCGAGGATCAGCACGCGGCCCCGGAAGTCGGCGAGCGTCAGGTCCTTGCCGCCCGTGTTGAGCCAGCCGCCCTTGCCGATCAGCTCGGGAGCGCGGACTCGGGCACGTCGGCGGGGCGCGGGCGCGGGGGTGTGCGCCGGGTCGGCATCGTTCATGGTTCCAGGGTGCCATCACGGAGGAATCGGACGCCGCCCGTCAGACGTGTGGACCCCGCCACTTCCGCGCCGCCCGACCAGCGGGATCGAGCGGGCCGGAACAGGTGCACGGGACACTCCGTGCGCCGTACGACGGCCCGTCAGTCATTTCGTACGGATATGAGGTGACCTGGTGGGACAGGCCGCCCCCACCTGCGATGCCATGGTTTTCGGCCTCCGGGCACGGGCCTACGATCGTCATAAGAAAGCACTGCCGACGCGCCGCGCGGCAGCGTAACTTAATCGCCGAACCTCCCACGCAGCCAAGCCGTCCGCCGCCAGCAGTAAGCAGCCAAGCCCGCGTCCACGCAGAACCGCCGAGGGGTCCCGTGACCGTCCATCCCAGCCTCCAGACCTACGCCGATGCCTGGACACACGCCGTCGAGTCGATAGCCGAGCTGGTGCAGCCGCTCGTCGAGGGGGAGTGGAACCGAGCCACCCCGTGCCCTGCCTGGTCGGTCCGCGACATCGTCTCGCACGTCATCGGCATGGAAACCGAAATGCTCGGCGATCCGCGCCCCATCCACACCCTCCCCCGTGATCTTTACCATGTGCAGAGCGACTTCGCCCGGTACATGGAGATGCAGGTCGATGTGCGCCGGCACCACACCGCTCCGGAGATGACATCGGAGTTGGAGTACACGATGATCCGGCGGGCACGTCAGCTGCGCAACGAGACCCGTGCGCCGAACACCATGGTCCGGGCGCCCCTCGGTGCCGAGCAGACGTTGGAAGTGGCCGTGCGGATGCGGGCCTTCGACACCTGGGTGCACGAACAGGACCTGCGGACCGCCCTGAACCAGCCCGGCAACCTCGACTCGCCCGGCGCCCACATCACCCGTGACTGCCTGCTGGAGGCCCTGCCGAAGGTGGTCGCCAAGGATGCGGGAGCGCCGCCGAACTCGGCCGTGGTGCTCGATGTGCACGGGCAGTTGGAGTTCCTGCGGACGGTCCGGGTGAACGCGGACGGCCGTGGTTCCATCGACGGATCGCCCTCGCTCGGGCCCGTGGTGAGCCTGGCCATGGACTGGGAGACGTACTACCGGCTGGCGTGCGGCAGGGTCCGGCCGGCGGCCGTCGCCGACCGGATCAAGGTGGACGGCGACCAGGAGTTGGCGGCCACGATCCTGCGGCACTTCGCCGTCACTCCCTGAGCCGGTCGGTTGGTTCACGCCGGGACGTGGACCGCTTCCACCCGGCTCGCCACCAGCCTCTCGCGCTCCAGTTGTGCCGTCCGTCTGCGCAGCCGCAGGATCTGGGCGATGCCCAGCGCCTCCAGGACGAACACACAGGAGAAGGCGATCCGGTAGTTGCCGCCGGTGGCGTCGAGCAGCAGGCCGATCGCGAGCAGGGTCGTCATCGACGCGGTGAAGCCGCCCATGTTGACGATTCCCGATGCGGTGCCCTGCCGCTCGGGCGGGTTCGCCGGACGGGCGAAGTCGAAGCCGATCATCGAGGCCGGGCCGCAGGCGCCCAACACCACGCACAGGGTGATCAGCAACCACATCGGGGCCCGCTCGCCTGGGTAGGCGAGAGTGGTCGCCCAGATCAGCGAGGTCGCGGCGATCGTGGCCAGCGTGAGCGGCAGCCTGGCCGCGTGATGGCGTGCGATGACCTGCCCGTACACCAGCCCTATCACCATGCTGACCAGCACGTTCAGGGTGAGCAGTGTGCCTGCCGTGTCACGGGTGAGGCCCTGTGCCTCGATCAGGAAGGGCATCCCCCACAGCAGCATGAAGACCATGCTGGGGAACTGGGTGGTGAAGTGCACCCACATGCCGAGGCGGGTGCCGGGCTCCCGCCACGACAGGGTGATCTGCTTCCGTACGAAGGCGAAACCCCGGTGGTGGGTGGGCGGGGGCTCATGGCCCGGGGGATGGTCCTTGAGGAAGAACAGCACCAGGGCGATGGCGACCACGCCGGCCACCGCGCTGCCCGCGAAGGTGGTGACCCAGCCGGCGCCGTGCAGCAGTCGCGCGATGACCATGGTGGAGATCAGATTGCCGGCCATCCCGAACAGTGCGGCGACCTGCGCTATGAGCGGTCCGCGGCGGGCCGGGAACCAGCGGCTGCCGAGCCGCAGCACGCTGATGAAGGTCATCGCGTCCCCGCAGCCGAGCAGCGCCCGTGCGGCGAGCGCGGTCTCGTACGAGGGGGAGAGCGCGAAGCCCAGCTGTCCCAGGGTGAACAGGACGGCGCCGAGGGTCAGGACCTTCTTGGTGCCCAGTCGGTCCACCATCAGTCCGACGGGTATCTGCATCCCGGCGTACACGAGGAGTTGGACGATCGAGAAGGTGGAGAGCGCGGACGCGTTGATGTCGAAGCGGTCGGCCGCGTCGAGTCCGGCGACCCCGAGCGAGGTGCGGAAGATGACGGCGACGAAGTAGACGGCGACGCCTATGGACCAGACCGCCGCGGCACGGCGTCCGCCCGGCGGGTCTCCCGGTAGGGCGGTCGGTCGGTTCACCTGACCTCACCCCGTGCCAGTGCGCTGACCCAGCTCACATGACGACGGACGAGGTCGGCGGCCAGGTCCGGGTCGCCCGCCCGCAGTGCGTCGAGGATCTCGCCGTGCTCGGTGACGTTCTTGGCGATCCGGTCGGGGTGGGCGTGCATGACGGCGACCCCCATGCGCAACTGGCGGTCGCGGAGCTGGTCGTAGAGCCGGGAGAGGATCTCGTTGCCGCCGTTGCGGACGATCTCCGCGTGGAAGGCGCGGTCGGTGGCGGCGACGGCCGCCAGGTCGCCGTCCTCGCCCTGGCGCTTCTGCTGCTCCAGCAGCTCGGCCAGCCGGTCCAGCAGCTGCGGGGACGAGGGCACCGCCTTGCGCGCCGCGTGCTCCTCGACCAGGAGTCGGGTCTCCACCACATCGGCGATCTCTTGTGCCGACACGGCGAGCACCAGGGCGCCCTTCTTGGGGTAGAGCTTGATCAGCCCCTCGACCTCCAGTTTGAGGAGCGCCTCACGCACCGGGGTGCGTGACACCCCCACGGCGTCGGCGAGTTCGCCCTCGGTCAGGAGGGTGCCGCCTTCGTAGCGGCGGTCGAGCACGGCTTGCTTCACATGGATGTAGACGCGTTCGGCTGCGGGCGCGGTGGTGGGGGCTGCGGCGGGCATGAACACAGCTTAGATACAACAGAGGTACATCAGAAGCGGGCGTCCACCATGCAGGACCGACCCCCGTCGCGGGGCGACTGCGAGACGCCAGGTCCGCACGATGCGAGCCTGGCGCCGATCTGAAGCGGAATTCGAGTCGACCGCAAAGGCGGGGCAAAGTCGACGCCGGAGGGAACCGTCGACGAGGCGCGTGAAGTGTGAGAGGTCAGTGGGGCACTCCCGTACGGGTGGGAGGTGCTGCCGGGTCCGGGATGACCCCTGATGTCGAAGTGGACCCGGAGACGAAGAATCTTCCGAGAAGCTCCCGATTCGCGTACATCCTTTCCCGGCGCTCGTGTGTCTCACATCGGGGCCCTCGTATCTCCGGGCGCCCCTTTCTGACATCTCGATGGATGTGCGAACTCGGAGCGTTCCTTTGATACTCAGCAACACGAGCGTGCGCAGAGCCGCCACGGTTGTCATCTCCGGTGGTCTCCTGCTCACCGTCTCCCCCCTCGCCGCGCCGGCCCAGGCGGCGGCCCGCCCGCTCCCGACGCTCAGCGCCAAGGGCGCTTTCCTGATGGACCAGGCTTCGGGCAAGGTGCTGTACGGCAAGGGCAAGGACACCCGCCGCCAGATGGCCAGCACGACCAAGGTGGCAACGGCCATAACGGTCCTGACCACCCCGGGCATCAGCCTCAGCAAGAAGGTGACGGTCAAGCAGACCTACCGCGACTATGTGACGCGGGAGAAGGGCAGCACCGCCGACCTCAAGACCGGCGACAAGGTGACGGTCCGTCAACTCCTGTCGGGGTTGATGCTGCCGTCCGGCTGTGACGCCGCGTACGCGCTGGCCGACACCTTCGGCACCGGCTCCACCACCGCCGCGCGGACCAAGTCGTTCATCGGCAAGATGAACGCGAAGGCCAAGTCCCTGGGTCTGAAGAACACCAACTTCGACTCGTTCGACGGCATCTCCCAGGCGGGGAAGAACTACACCACCCCGTCCGACCTCACCAAGATCGCCCGGCACGCGTTCTCGAACGCGACCTTCCGGGAGGTCGTCAAGGCGCCGAAGTACGTCACCAAGGCGACCACCAGCACGGGTGGCACCCGCACCTACACCTGGTACAACACCAACAAGCTGCTGGGCACGTACAACGGCGCCGTCGGCATGAAGACCGGTACCGGCAGCGTCGCAGGGCCCTGCCTGGTCTTCGCGGCCACCCGCGGTTCCAAGACGTACGTCGGGGTCATCCTGGGCGCTTCCAGCGTGGACGCCCGCTTCAAGGACGCCGGCAAGCTGCTGGACTACGGCTTCGGCTCGTCGACCGCGAAGAGCATGAAGCTCCGCTCGCTGCCGGTCGGCGCCCAGCAGGACTGAGCAGTTCCACCGCAGTACGGAACAACAGCAGTACGAAGCAGTTGAGTGAGGGTCCGTGGCACTGTGCCGTGCCACGGACCCTCACTCATGCGCACTGCCTCAAGGGCACTAGCCCCAGGTGATCAGTCGCCGGGGGTTCTCCAGGACCGCCGCCACGTCCGCCAGCACCTTGGAGCCGAGCTCCCCGTCGACCAGACGGTGATCGAAGGACAGGGCCAGCGTGGTGACCTGGCGCGGCTTCACCTTGCCCTTGTGGACCCAGGGTTGGAGCTTGATGGCCCCGACCGCGAGGATCGCGGACTCGCCCGGGTTCAGGATGGGCGTACCCGTGTCCACGCCGAAGACGCCCACGTTGGTGATGGTCACCGTGCCGCCCTGCATGGCGGCGGGGGAGGTCTTGCCCTCCCGGGCCGTGCTCACCAACTCGCCCAGGCTCCGGGCGAGCTGGGACAGGGTCAGTTCGTGCGCGTCCTTGATGTTGGGCACGATCAGACCGCGCGGGGTGGCCGCGGCGATGCCCAGATTGACGTAGTGCTTCTGGACGATCTCCTGGTTCGCCTCGTCCCAGGCTGCGTTGACCTCGGGATTCCGCTTGATAGCGACCAGCAGCGCCTTGGCGATGAGCAACAGGGGGTTGACCCTGAGCCCGGCCAGGTCCGGATCGGCCTTCAACTCGTCGACGAGCTTCATCGTGCGCGTCACGTCGAGCGTGATGAACTCGGTGACGTGCGGTGCGGTGAACGCGCTGCCCACCATCGCCGCCGCCGTCGCCTTGCGGACGCCCTTGACGGGGATGCGGGTCTCGCGTGCGCCGGGTTGTACGGGTGCGGGGGTCTGCGGCCCGGCCTCCTCGGCCCGCTCCGCTTGGCTGTCGGCCGGCTCGGGCACGGTCACGGCCGCGTGGACGTCGTCGCGGGTGATGACCCCGTCGGGACCGGTGGCGACGACGGCCGCCAGATCGACACCGAGGTCCTTCGCGAGCTTGCGCACGGGCGGCTTGGCGAGCGGTCGGGCGGCCGTCGGAGCCGTCGCGGGCGCCGCGCCACGGCCGTTCAGTTCGGACTGGATCGCCGCGGTGGGCTGCTCGGGCACCTGGGCGCCCTTGCGGGGGCGCCGCTTGCTGGAGGTCTCGGCGACCCCGTACCCCACGAGCACCGGCTGCCGACCCTTCGGCTTCTCCTCCGGTTCCGATTCCGGCTCGGCGGCCGGTGGGGCCGCGGCGGGAGCGGGGGCGATGGGCGGCTCACCGGGGGCGACGTCGACCGAGATGATCACCTGGCCGACGTCGACGGTCGTGCCCTCCGGGAAGCGCAACTCGTGCACCACCCCGTCGTAGGGGATCGGCAGTTCGACGGCGGCCTTCGCGGTCTCCACCTCACAGACGACCTGTCCGTCCGTGACTGCGTCACCGGGCTGGACGAACCACTTGAGGATCTCGGCCTCGGTCAGCCCCTCGCCCACGTCGGGCATCTTGAACTCGCGGTAGCGGAGTGTCGTGTCGTGCGTCATGGTTCTCGGCACCCCTTCAGTACGCGAGCGAGCGGTCTACGGCGTCCAGCACCCGGTCCAACCCGGGGAGGTACTCCTCCTCCAGCCGGGCCGGCGGATAGGGCGAGTGGAACCCGCCGACCCGCAGTACCGGGGACTCCAGGTGGTAGAAGCACCGCTCGGTGATGCGGGCGGCGATCTCCGCACCGGAGCCGTAGAAGACGGGGGCCTCGTGCACCACGACCAGCCGGCCCGTCTTCTCGACCGACCGCTGGATGGCGTCGAAGTCGATCGGGGACATCGAGCGCAGGTCCAGGACCTCAAGGGACTTGCCCTCTTCGGCCGATGCGGCAGCCGCTTCCGTACAGACCTTCACCATCGGCCCGTACGCGGCCAGGGTGAGGTCCGAACCCTCCCTGACCACCCGGGCGCTGTGCAGGGGCCCGGGAATGGCTTCGGTGTCGACCTCGCTCTTGTCCCAGTAGCGCCGCTTGGGCTCGAAGAAGATCACCGGGTCGTCGCTCTGGATGGCCTGCTGGAGCATCCAGTAGGCGTCCGACGAGTTGGACGGCGAGATGACCTTGAGCCCTGCGACGTGCGCGAAAAGGGCCTCGGGGGACTCACTGTGGTGCTCGACCGCGCCGATGCCGCCGCCGTAGGGGATACGGATGACGACCGGCAGCTTGATCTTGCCGAGCGCCCGGGCGTGCATCTTGGCGAGCTGGGTGACGATCTGGTCGTACGCGGGGAAGACGAAGCCGTCGAACTGGATCTCGGCCACCGGACGGTAGCCGCGCAGCGCGAGTCCGATGGCCGTGCCGATGATGCCGGACTCGGCGAGCGGGGTGTCGATGACCCGCTCCTCGCCGAAGTCCTTCTGGAGGCCGTCGGTGACCCGGAAGACGCCGCCGAGCTTGCCGACGTCCTCGCCCATGATCAGTACTTTGGGGTCGGTCTCCAGGGCCTTGCGCAGGGATTCGTTGAGCGCCTTGGCGAGGGGGAGTTTCTGTGCGGCCATGGTCAGTTGCCCTCCTCGGCGAATGACGCCTGGTACGCGGCGAACTGCGCGCGCTCCTCGTCGACGAGCGCATGGCCGTCGGCGTAGACGTGCTCGAAGATCGCCATGGGGTCGGGGTCCGGCATGGCCCGCACCGCCTCCCGCACTCGCTTGGCGAGTGCGTCGCTCTCCTCTTCGAGTGCGGTGAAGAACGTTTCATCGGCGTGGTCTTCGCCGGTCAGGAGGGTGCGCAGACGCAGGATCGGGTCCTTGGCCTCCCAGGCCGCCCGCTCGTCGTCGTGCCGGTACTTGGTCGGGTCGTCCGATGTGGTGTGGGCGCCCATGCGGTAGGTGAACGCCTCGACCAGCGTGGGGCCCTCTCCGCTGCGGGCCCGCTCCAGCGCCCACTTGGTGACCGCGAGACAGGCGAGGACGTCGTTGCCGTCGACGCGGACACCGGGGAAGCCGAAGCCCTGGGCGCGCTGGTAGAGCGGTACCCGGCTCTGGCGCTCGGTCGGCTCCGAGATCGCCCACTGGTTGTTCTGGCAGAAGAACACCACGGGGGCGTTATAGACCGCGGAGAAGGTGAAGGACTCCGCGACGTCGCCCTGACTGGACGCGCCGTCGCCGAAGTAGGCGATCACAGCGGAGTCGGCGCCGTCCTTGGCCACGCCCATGGCATAGCCGGTGGCGTGGAGCGTCTGGGCGCCGATCACGATGGTGTAGAGGTGGAAGTTGTTGCTGTTGGGGTCCCAGCCTCCATGGTTCACCCCGCGGAACATCCCGAGGAGATTGGTGGGATCGACCCCGCGGCACCAGGCGACACCGTGTTCGCGGTAGGTGGGGAAGACGTAGTCGTCGTCGTTCAGCGCCCGGCCGGAACCGATCTGCGCGGCCTCCTGGCCGAGCAGCGACGCCCACAGGCCCAGTTCGCCCTGCCGCTGGAGAGCGGTGGCCTCGGCGTCGAAGCGGCGGGTGAGGACCATGTCCCGGTAGAGCCCGCGCAGCTCCTCGGAGGACAGGTCGATGCTGTAGTCAGGGTGCTCGACGCGCTGGCCCTCGGGCGACAGCAGCTGTACGAGTTGGGGCTCGGAACTCAGTGGCTTCTTCGCGGCGCTCACCCGCTTGCTGCTGCGTCGCGGCTTGCGCGCGGCAGTGCTCTCCACGGTCACGTGCGTGCTCCTCCGTCTATCCGGTCCCCCGGGTTCGCCGGGAGCCTGGGGTCGCCCCTGCCGAAGACAGGGGGAGGCTCGCCCCTTCGTCCGCCTCCGCACGGGGTGGGTGCGAGGGGCGGTCGAACGGGCGTGACAGGTGTCCCGACGAGACCCTGTCAAAAGGCACGTTACCCAGTGCAGCACATTCCTGCGAAACCCCATTTGACCTGCGTTTTTGCTTGGATTTCCAAGTAAACGGAAAAAATGGGGGATCACTGCTGGCAGGAGCCCTGATCAGCATGGGTGACGACCCAGTGGGCCGCCGAGACATCGGCACGGTATACCGGCCACCCGGGGCACGGGAAGAGCTGGTGTGTGAGACTGCATTCGTGCGCGAAGAACGAAAAATCACTGTATTCCTCTTGGACGACCATGAAGTCGTCCGACGTGGCGTCCACGAGCTCCTTTCGGTCGAAGACGACATCGAGGTCGTCGGCGAGGCCGGTACGGCGGAGGACGCGATGGTCAGGATCCCCGCCACCCGCCCCGACGTGGCCGTACTGGACGTACGACTGCCGGACGGCAGTGGTGTCGAGGTCTGTCGGGAGATCCGTTCCCAGGACGAGAACATCAAATGCCTGATGTTGACGTCATTCGCGGACGACGAGGCGCTTTTCGACGCCATCATGGCGGGTGCATCCGGATATGTCCTCAAGGCGATCCGTGGAAACGAACTGCTGGAGGCGGTACGCGGAGTGGCAGCCGGAAAGTCCCTCCTGGACCCGGTGGCCACCGCCCGCGTACTGGAGCGACTGCGCGACGGAAACAACCCCAAGAGCAATGACAAGCTCGCCGGACTGACCGAGCAGGAGCGCAAGATCCTGGATCTGATCGGCGAGGGGCTCACCAACCGGGTCATCGGCGAGCGGCTCCACCTCGCGGAGAAGACGATCAAGAATTATGTCTCCAGCCTGCTCTCCAAGCTGGGCATGGAGCGCCGCTCCCAGGCCGCCGCGTACGTGGCCCGGATACAGGCCGAGCGACAGCACCACTGATCATCCCCCGGCGCACCCGGCGCGCACGGAACACCGGTGGTCCGGGAGCCCGGATGCCCTCGGAAACGTGCCGAGTCGGCGATCACGGGACTTTCGGCCCCCGTCGAGGAGGGGCGGCTGCCCCTTCCCCACAACGCCAAAGTAACCGAAAGTGGACCTATGTCCACCGAGGAACTCAGCGCCATCGAGCTGCTCGCCGGCGTCTCGTACGGCCGGCTGGCGACGAGCATGCGGGCCATGCCCTTCGTGGCTCCGGCCCGGCACATCGTGCAGGACGGCCGGGTGCTGCTCCGCATCCACCGCGGTTTCGGCTACCACCGCGCCTGCAACGGCAGCGTCGTGGCCTACGGCGCGGACAACTTCAACTCGGGCGGCCCGACCCTGTGGTCCGTGCAGTTCACGGGCATGGCGGAGATCGTCCAGCCGCCCGACGAGGTGATTCCGCTCTTCGGCCATGAGCCGCTCCAGGCCGACGGAGAGAGCTTCGAGGCGGTCTTCATGCGGGTCGAGCCGCAGTTCGTGACCGTGCACACCCTCGATTATTGCGAAGAGCTGCACGACGGACACGCTGCGTGATCTATCATTTGGTGAGTGCTGCGCTCATCTGTCATTGCGCCGCCGGTCGGTGCCCTGCTGCACCGCTATGAGGATCCCGGTGAACCGCTCTCCTGCGAACGGGTCACCCAGGGCCTCCTCAACCGCGGCTACCGTCTCGTCACCACCAGGGGCATCTACTTCCTGAAGCACCATCTCGACGACGACCACGAGGCCATCGCCCACCAGCACCGCGCCACCCAGCGGCTCCAGACGCTCGGCGTACCGGTCGCCCCTCCCGTCCGGGACGCGCACGGGGACACGGTCGCGGTGATCGACGGCGACTGTTACGCCCTCCACCCCTGGATCGAGGGTCGCCACCGCGACGGGGCGCAGCTGAGCATGGTCCAGTCGCGCCAACTCGGCTCGCTGCTCGGGCTCGTCCACGTCTGCCTCGAACGGGTGATGGACTCCACCCAGCGGCGGGTCTGCGAGAGCGCCGACCCCGTCGAGACCTTCAACCAGATCGATGAGCTCCTCGCGCTCTCCCGGTCCGCCCGGCCCCACGACATCTTCGACACCCTCGCCGAACACCGGCTGCTGGAGCGCAGATCGCTCCTGGAACTCCATGCCGACCGCAGACCGCCGCCGGCCTCCGCGGGCGGCTGGGTGCACGGGGACTTCCACCCGCTGAACCTGCTCTACCGGGGCGCCGAACCGGCGGCCATCGTGGACTGGGACCGGCTGGGCGTACAGCCCCGCGCGGAGGAAGCGGTACGGGCGGCGGCGATCTTCTTCGTCCAACCGGCCGGCGAACTTGCCCTGCCGAAGGTGCGGGCGTACGCACGGGCGTACCGCAAGGCGGCGGGGGCCGACGCGGCGGAGTTGGCGGCGGCCGTCCACCGGGTGTGGTGGGAACGCCTCAACGACTTCTGGATATTGCGCTGGCGGTACCAGTTGCACGACCGCAGGGCCGACCCGCAGTTCGGTGCGGTGTCAGCCCTGGCGGTGTGGTGGACGAGGGAGTACGAGGCGGTCCGGGACGCCTTCACGGCATAGCTTCGGAGCCCGGGCCCCGTGAAGGGTCCGGGCTCCGGTCGTGCTCACTCCTGCGGGTTGGTGCCGCCGCCGCCCTGGTTGGCGCCGCCGGGATCGCCACCACCGGGGTCACCGCTCGTACCGGGACCCGGTTCGTTGCTCGGACCGGGCGGCTCCTCCGACTGCGAGTTGCCCGGCTCGGGCTGGGTCGGCCCGGTGATGGTGTTGGACGGCTCCACGGAGTTCGTGGGCTCGGGGTCGTAGGTGGGCTCCCACGACTTGGACGGCTTGGGGTCCTTGGTGAACGGGCGGGAGTACGACTGCTTGGGGTTCTCGTCGGGCTCGTCGTCCGGCTCGTCGTCCGATTCGGAACTCTCCGCGGACGGCGAGGTGGTCACGGAGGGCGCGGACGGGCTCTGCGAGGTCTTGGTGTCGTCCGTGCCCTTGCCCGATGGCGTCTCGGTCTGGCTCAGCGCGTACGCGACGCCCGCCACCACGGCGACCAGCGCCAGGGCGGCCACCAGCCATCCCTTGTTACCGCCCCGACCGTCGCGGCGCCCACCGTCGTACGCGCCGTCATCCGGGTTCATCGGCGGCAGGATCGGGGCCTGGGAGGTGTCCCCGTGGACGGGGTGGTGCATCGTGGTCGCCGGGCTGGCCATGCCGAGCCCGGGGCCGGCCGGGCGGCTGTCCTGGGTGTGCACGGGGCCGGTGTTCCAGCTGCCGTTGTGGCTGCCCTGCTGCTGGAGCATCTGCAAGCCGTACTGGACCAGACCGCGCATCTCCTCGGCGCTCTGGAACCGGTCGTCCGGGTCCTTGGCGAGCGAACGCATCACCAGGCCGTCGAGCTCGGGCGGCACCACGTCCGACGCCTCGGACGGGGGCAGCGGAATGTCCTGGACGTGTTGGTAGACCACCGAGAGCGGGGTCTCGCCCGTGAACGGAGGACGCAGCGCGAGGAGTTCGTAGAGGAGACAGCCGGTGGCGTAGAGGTCCGAGCGGTGGTCGACGGCCTTGCCCAGCGCCTGCTCGGGCGAGAGGTACTGGGGCGTGCCCATGACCATGCCGGTCTGCGTCATCGTCGTGGAAGCGCCGTGCAGCGCCCGGGCGATGCCGAAGTCCATCACCTTGACGGCACCGGAGTTGGTGATGATGACGTTCGCCGGCTTGATGTCCCGGTGGACGATACCGTGCTGGTGCGAGTAGGCCAGTGCCTCCAACACCCCGGAGACGATGATCAACGCCTGCTCCGGCGGGGGAGCCTCGGCGTTGATGAGGAGATCGCGGATCGTACGACCCTCGACCAACTCCATGACGATGTACGGGACGGGCTGGCCGCCCACCTGGTCCTCGCCGGAGTCGTACACGGCGACGATCGCATGGTGGTTGAGTCCGGCGACCGACTGGGCCTCGCGGGTGAAGCGGGCCTTGGCGATCGGGTCCTCGGCGAGATCGGTGCGCAGCAGCTTCACCGCGACGGTGCGACCCAGCCGTACGTCCTCCGCCGCGAAGACCTCGGCCATGCCGCCGCGCCCCAGGCGGTGCGTCATGCGGTAGCGGCCGTCACCGACCACTTTGCCGATACCCCAGGAGTCCGGTGCATCGGGCACGCCGCCGCCGGCTTCGGGTTCGGGTGCCATCAGTCCTCGCCGTCTCATCTGTGTATCCGTTGCGTGGCCTCACGCTACAGCCTTCACCGGACAGGGCTGGCTGGGATCGACCGGTCATCAAACCCGCTGTGAGCCAGGCCACGCAAATTCATGGATCTCTTGTAACGCTTACAGGACGCTTCTTGTGCTTACGGTCACGGATCGGGCACCCGGCTTGACGTGCCGGACCCCTCGGGCAGACTTGCCCCGTAAATAGGGATCACTGATCTCAGTTTCACAGGGCACCGGTCCTCATGGGAGCGGGTCTTAAGGAACGAGACACCAGACCCTAAGGTCAACCGAACTTCAACGGGGGCACGGAACACGGATCGCCAGGAAATGAACACCTTTCGCGCCGGTTTGCCGCGTTAGCCGAAATTTCCTGTTCGCCGTGGCGTCCGCGCCGAGGGGGAAGCACAGTCATGAGCCAGGACGGCGCGCAGGGCCGCTATGCGGGCGGTTCGCTGGCGGGTGGCCGATATCAACTCCGCGATCTGCTCGGCGAGGGCGGAATGGCCTCCGTCTATCTGGCCTACGACTCGGCGCTCGATCGCCAGGTGGCGATCAAGACCCTCCACACGGAACTGGGGCGCGAGCAGTCGTTCCGCGAGCGGTTCCGGCGCGAGGCACAATCCGTCGCCAAACTGTCGCACCCCAACATCGTCTCCGTCTTCGACACGGGCGAGGACGAGTTGGGCGGCGCCCTGATGCCGTACATCGTCATGGAGTACGTGGAGGGGCAACCGCTCGGATCCGTTCTGGGCTCCGACGTCCAGCGGTACGGCGCGATGCCGGCCGACAAGGCCCTCAAGGTGACCGCCGACGTACTGGCGGCGTTGGAGACCAGCCACGAGGTCGGGCTGGTGCACCGGGACATCAAGCCCGGCAACGTGATGATGACCAAGCGCGGCGTGGTCAAGGTGATGGACTTCGGCATCGCGCGGGCGATGCAGTCGGGCGTCACCTCCATGACACAGACCGGCATGGTGGTGGGTACTCCCCAGTACCTGTCACCCGAGCAGGCCCTCGGCCGCGGGGTGGATGCGCGTTCCGATCTCTACTCGGTCGGCATCATGCTCTTCCAGTTGCTCACCGGACGACTTCCGTTCGATGCGGACTCACCGCTGGCCATCGCGTACGCACACGTCCAGGAGGAGCCCGTTGCGCCCTCCACGATCAACCGGTCGATCACACCCGCGATGGACGCGCTGGTCGCACGGGCGCTGAAGAAGAACCCGAACGAGCGGTTCCCCAGCGCCGCCGCGATGGCCGACGCCTGCGCACGCGTGGCGAACGCCGGACAGGGTGCCGCACCGGTGATCGTCAGTGGGGCTCCCACGGGCAGCGGTTCGGGAGTGTCCTCGACGGTCTTCCCGCCGCTGGACCAGTCCGCACCGCCCCCGCAGCAGGGCGTGCAGTCGCCCTACCAGCCGGGACCGTACGGGGCTCCGACACCTCAGTACGGCTATCCGCAGGCGCCCCACACACCCGCACCGCATCCAGCGGGGCCGCACACACCAGGCCCGCCCACCCCGGGGCCGGGATATCCGGCGAGCGGTCCGCTGGCGGGGGTCTCACCGCACTCGTACACCATCTCCCCCGCGCAGAACGCCCCCGCGCCCCGCAACACCGGGCGCAAGGTCGTGATCACTCTGGCCTCGGTCTTCCTCGGTCTGGTGATCATCGGCGGAGTGATCTCGGCGGTCCAGGACCGCACCAAGGACGACGACACCAACGGCACGCGGACGAGCGACCCCAACGCATCCGCTTCGGCGACCGCGAACGCGGGCACCGCGCTCCCGCCGGACCGCACGCGGACCATCGAGACCAGGAAGTGCACCGACGCCTACGAGGACAGCGGGGACCCGGCGAAGGTGCAGGCGCCCGATCTGGTCTACAAGGACGTGCTCTCGGTGAAGGAGTGTCTGCGCGCTGCGGGATGGACCTGGACGGTGCGCGAGGAGAACAACCCCCAGTGGCCCAAGGACGCGGTGATCGACCAGTTCCCGCGCAAGAACTCCGCGGTGGAGCCGAAGAACCAGGAGTTCGAGTTGACGATCTCCACGGGTACCTCGGGCTGACCCGTCTGGTACGGGTTGGCCCGTCTGGTACGGGGCTGAGCTGGGCTGGGCTCACCTCGGCTGGCCTGGGCTGGGCTGGCCTCGGCTGACTCGTCGGGGTGCGTTGCGGAGGGTCCGGGGCTCCCGGGCCTGCGGACGAGGAGCGCTTCGTCGGCCGCCGCTTCCGCTGTCGGCTTGGCGCTCACCCTTCTGCCCTGTCCGCTCCGGTCGCCCTGCTCAACTGGGCTGCGAGACGGACGGCGGTCTTCTCCCCGGCTCGCTGCCTGATCAGCCCCTCCTTGGCAGCTGCCCGCAGCCAGACCTCCGAGCTGTCCCCGTCAGCCTTCAGCACTCGCGCGGTCACCACTACGGGATTCAGACCGCCGGCACCGCCGCTGGCGACGATTCGGATGGTTTCGTCCTCACCAAGGCGAACCGGTGCGGTCTCAACAACGTGCCCCGCCTTCCCGAGCACACGGGAGACGCGCTTCAGTGCATCGTCGAAAGGCAGGGGAACGAACAGATCGATCTCATGGACGTTCTTCCTCATCAGCTTGGCCACCACCCGGACCAGGCGACCGCTGCCCCCACCCATTGCACCGAGAGCAGCGAGCTCCTCAGCCAAGATCTGGTCTTCGCTCTGATCCACGGACCCCACCCTCACCGACGGACCGCACGCACCGGACGGCCACATGCCGTTTCGCCTGGCAGACCATGGTGACGCATGCCGATCGTTGAAGCACCCCTCCGCCTGCCATCACCCTGACCAGGCAGACGGCTTGACCCGTCAACCCCCGGCCTTGCCGTTGTGCGGGCCTCTGTCCACTTTGTCGCAACCAAGCCCCTGACCTCGGCTTCCCCGATCACCCCCACTCCCTCTTGAGCACCGCCCGAGATGCCAGATTTATTCGCACATGTGACGCTGGCTTCATTGACCCAGCGGCTCGGCACGGGAGGGGTTCCGGGTGACTCCAAGGCTCCGCGGGCGATGCGTGACGGCCGTCGCAGCGGCAGCGTTCGTGCTCTGCGCGCCACCCCTCGCCCGCGCGGTGGACCACGAACCGCGCGACGGACGCCCCACCGCTTCCCCCACCGCGTCCCTTGCGGGGCGGGCGGCCGGCGAGGGACGTACCCGGCCGGGACGTTCGCCGGGCGAACAGCCGAACGCGCCGACCGAGAGTCCGACGGGCCCGTCGGACTCCGAATCAGGCGCTTCGTCCGCACTCCCGACGGGTGCCGTGTCACAGCATCGTCCCAACTCTTCGACTTCCGTGGCCCCTCCTGCGATATCCGGGGATGCCCCGGACCCCCTTCCCGAGGAGGACATGGCACTTGAGACGGAGGAGCCCGGCGCGGCCGTGGACGACCCCCGGGACACCGATGCGCCCGCAGCCGCGCACCAACAACCCGTCCAGACCGTCCCCACACCGGCAGCGCAGCAGATCTCGCCGCTCTCCCTGGGCATCGGAATGGCACTGATGGGGCTGGGGATCGGGTTCCTCGGAGTGCGGATGAGGCGGCGCTAGCCGCCTGTTGGGCCCCTCGCGCAGACGTCCGCGGAGCCGGCGCAACCCCCGGAGGAACGCGTCGACTCCCCCTTGAGACGGACCCCGCGATTCCCACTGCCGATGGTTGGCCGGGATGGGCATACCCGGTATACATACCGAGTATGTCCATCCGTCACGGGCTTCTCGCCCTCCTGGAGCACGGCCCCCGGTACGGCTCACAACTCCGTACGGAGTTCGAATCACGTACTGGGGCCACCTGGCCGCTCAACGTGGGCCAGGTCTACACCACCCTCAACCGTCTCGAACGCGACGGAATGGTGGTGCAGTCCGGTGAGGACGATGCCGGCCACGCGCTATACGGCATCACCGAAGCGGGAAAGGCCGAACTGAGGAGTTGGTTCGAGCGCCCGGTGGACCGCAGCAACCCACCGCGCAACGAACTCGCCATCAAGCTCGCGATGGCGATCGGAGCCCCCGGGGTGGACATCCGGGCCGTGATCCAGTCCCAACGCCACCACACCGTGAAGGCGATGCAGGACTACACCCGGCTCAAGGCCCAGGCACTGACCGCCATCGAGAACGGCGGTACGGGGGAACGGGACGACGTGGCCTGGCTGCTCGTCCTGGAACAACTGATCTTCCAGACCGAGGCCGAGGCCCGTTGGCTCGACCACTGCGAAGTGCGGCTCATCAGGCTCTCGGCCAAGGCCGGAGCGAGGCCAGATGCGGGTACCGGCACGGGGGCGGTTACCGGCGCAGGTGCGGGGGCAGGGGCCGGCACGGCGGCGGGGGCAGGCCCCCCTCCGGCTGCATCGCCGCATGCGGCTGCCGCATCGGACGGCCCGTCCGGGGACGCGGATGCGGAACCCCACTCGGACGGACCAACACCACAGCAGGGGAACCGCACGGAACAGGCGAGGGCCTCCACCTGAGAACAGCGATCACCAGCCGTGAACCCTGCGCTCCGAGACGTACGGGGGAACTGACCGGCCTCCGTAGGTCTCGGAACAGCGCACACCAGCCGTAGCCGGCGGGGGCGGGCAGCGGCACGCCCGCCGGACGTCTCGGAGAGACGCTCGCACCCCACCGGGACAGGCAGCCCCGAGCCCGGTCTCGATCCCGGCTCGACGTCACGCCGGAGTCGGCGGAACCCCGCTCCCGGCGCCAGCCGGCGCGGACGGCCCGATCCCCTCTGCCCATCAGCAGACCCGGTCCGGATGCGGACCACCACCGCGGCGCCCGTCCGCCGCCCACAGCAACAGCCCCGTCGTCAGGCCACGCAGACCGTCCCGGTCGCCGGCCTTCCGCTCGACCACCAGCCCTAGGGGGACGTTACCCATGTCCACATCCACACCACCTCAGCCACAGCAGCAACGACGGCCCGTCCTGCAACTCCAGGAGCTGACGCGCGTCCATGGATCCGGTGCCACCGAGGTACACGCCCTGCGCGGCATCAATCTCGATGTCTTTCCCGGTGAACTGGTCGCCGTGATGGGGCCGTCCGGCTCCGGGAAGTCCACGCTGCTCACCATCGCAGGCGGTCTCGACATGCCCACCTCGGGCCGGGTGATCGTCGAGGACACCGACATCACCAACGCGAACCGCAAGAAGCTCGCCGCACTGCGTCGGCGCAGCATCGGTTACGTCTTCCAGGACTACAACCTGATACCGGCCCTCACCGCAGCGGAGAACGTCTCGCTCCCGCGCGAGTTGGACGGAGTCTCCGCGCGCAAGGCCCGGGTCGAAGCCCTGGCCGCGCTGGAGGAAATGGACCTCGGTCATCTCGCCGACCGCTTCCCTGACGAGATGTCCGGTGGCCAGCAACAACGCGTGGCCATCGCCCGTGCGCTGGTCGGTGAACGCCGTCTGGTCCTCGCCGACGAGCCGACCGGTGCGCTGGACTCCGAGACCGGTGAATCCGTACTCGCCCTGCTGCGCTCCCGCTGTGACGCGGGGGCCGCCGGAATCCTGGTGACGCACGAACCCCGCTTCGCGGCCTGGGCGGACCGGGTGGTCTTCCTCCGCGATGGTGCGGTCGTCGACCAGACCGTACGCAGCCAGGCCGACTCGCTGCTGTCGGGCGCCACAGCCGGTGCCTCCGGCCAGACGGGCTCGGGCCGGGGAGCAGACCAGCTGTGAAGACCTGGTACCACTCCTGGTGGGCTGCGATACGCATCGCCCGCCGTGACGCATGGCGCTACAAGGGCCGCAGTTCGCTCGTCCTGGCGATGATCGCCCTGCCCATCCTCGGTGTGAGTGCGGCGAACGTGACGCTGCGCAGTTCTGATGTGTCCACCGAGCAGAGGATCGAGCAGGCCATGGGCGGCTCGGACGCCCAGATGTCCGATCCGGGCATGGGCGGTGTGCCGATCCTGCAAACACCGGACGGCGACGGCTACACCTCGGTCGAGGAGGACTCCGGCCCCACGCTTCCGGGCGAGGGCGGCAAGACGGACGTCAAGAAGGCTCTGCCTCCCGGCGCCAAGCTGCTGGCCGATACGTCGGGCAACGCCAAGCTGCGTACCAAGCATGGGCTACTGGCCACCGAAGTCCGCGAGTTGCAGGCCACGGACCCCATGGCCAAGGGAATGTTGACCCTGCTCCAGGGCCGGTTCGCGCAGAAGGCCGGCGAAGTGGCGGCGTCCAAGCACTTCCTGGAGGAGAGCCAACTCAAGGTGGGGTCGAAGCTCAGCGCCAGGGGCTTCGACCAGGAGTACCGGATCGTGGGTTCGTATGAGCTGTCCGGCGCTCTGAAGACCGACCAGGTCACCTTCCTCCCCGGTACCTTCCTCGAACCGTACGACAAGGCCCAGAAGAAGGCGGGGCTGCGCGGCAGCGGGTCATCGACCACCTATCTGGTGGACGTCGAGGGACGTTTCACGTGGAACATGGTCCAACAGGCCAACGCCAAGGGCGTGGTGATCACATCACGAGCGGTGCTGTTGGACCCGCCTGCCAAGTCCGATGTGCCGATCTATCAGCGCGACGGCTGGGGCACCTTCGACATGAGCACGGCCGGTCAGGCAACGGCTCTTGCGGCTGCCGCCACCGTCGCGGGGCTGGCCATCTTGGAGATCTGTCTGCTGGCGGGCCCCGCGTTCGCCGTCGGCGCCAGACGCTCGCGTCGTCAACTGGGTCTGGTCGGAGCCAACGGCGGAGACCGCAGTCACATCCGTGCCATCGTCCTCGCCGGCGGACTGGTCATCGGCGTGGTCGCGGCCGTCATCGGCACCACCCTGGGACTGCTGCTCACCTTCGCACTCCAGTCACCGTTGGAAGAGTGGTTCGGCCAGCGATTCGGCGGTCTGGAGATCCGACCGTTGGAACTGCTCGGCATCGCACTGCTCGCGGTCTTCACGGGTGTGATGGCGGCGCTGGTCCCGGCCATCACCTCGTCCCGACAGTCGATCCTCTCCTCGCTCACCGGACGTCGTGGTGTGCGCAAGAGCAACCGGACACTGCCCGTGGTCGGGCTGATCGCCATCCTGATCGGTGGCGCCGTCGCGCTCTACGGCTCGACCGTGAGCGATGAGATCACGCTCGTCGGAGCGGGCAGCGGAATCGCGGAGCTGGGCATCATCGCCCTGACACCTGCGCTGGTCGGCCTGTTCGGTCGGGTGGGACGTTTCCTCCCTCTCTCACCGAGGCTCGCCCTGCGGGACGCGGTGCGCAATCGCGGACGTACGGCTCCGGCCGTGGCGGCGGTGCTGGCGGCCGTGGCGGGCACGGTGGCGGTGGCCACCTATGCCGCGAGTGAGGAAGCCCAGATGAAGGCCTCGTACTCGGCCCAGTTGCCGGACGGTGCGGTATCGCTGCAAATGCACGAAGGCGGCGGTAGGGACGTCCCCACTGCGCGCGCCGCGGTTGTGCGGAACCTTCCGGTCGATGTGCAGGCGGACACCTCACGGATCGTGGTCGGCAACATCAACTGCGATCTGTACAGCTATACGAAGGGCTGCGGCGAAAGCCGGTTGGTCCTGCCACCGGCCCATGAGTGCCCCCTGTGGAAGGTCGATCCGGCCAACCCCCAGGCATCTGCCGAGGAGAAGTTCAGCAAGGCCGAGCGACGCAAGCTCTCCCAGGACTGGCGCTGCGCCAACGGCGGCCCGTCGGGCGGCAGCGACAGCGTGGTGGTCGCCGATCACAAACTGCTCACGGTCCTCGGGATCAAGGACGCCGCCGCGGAGCGGGCCCTCAAGGAAGGCAAGGTCGTCTCGTTCGACCGTCGCTTCATCGAGAGCGGCAAGGTCGGGCCGGGCGGCAAGGTGCAGATGAGGCTGATCACCGACCGCGAGGCGAGTGACAAGGCCATGCAGGAAGGCAAGCAGCCGCCCGGCGAGATCAAGACCTTCGACGCCTACCAGGCCGCTGAGACGACGAAGTCCTACTCCCTGATGATGATCATTCCGACCGCCACCGCCAAGGCGGCCGGCCTCACGACCGTCCCGTTCGGCGCGTACTTCACCACGGAGAAGCTACCCAGCAGCGAACAGGTGCAGCGGCTCGACGACCAGCTGGACAAGACGGGCAGCGATGTCAGCCTGTACATCGAGAAGGGCTACGAGAGCCAGAACGACATCGTCCTGCTCTCGCTAACCATCTTCGCCGGACTGATCACCATCGGTGCGGCCGGAATCGCCACCGGCCTCGCCCAGGCGGATGCCGAGGCGGATCTCAAGACGCTCGCTGCCGTCGGCGCCCCGCCGAGGGTGCGCAGGACGCTCAGTGGCTTCCAATGCGGGGTGGTGGCCGTGATGGGCGTTGTGCTCGGATCGGCGGCGGGCATCCTGCCCGCGATCGGTCTGCGACTGGTTGAGGAACGCCAGCTGACGAAGTGGTACGAGGAGGCGCTCGACATGGGCTACGACCCCGGTACGGTGCCGTACGCCCCGCTGGTGCTGCCGTGGGAGACCTTCGCACTGCTGTTGTTGGCCGTACCGCTCGGTGCCGCCGTACTGGCGGCGCTGGTCACGCGCTCCCGTGGTGCGCTGGCCCGCCGCGAGGCCACCTGATCGACGGCTGAGACACCGGCCGAAATCCCACTGCCCCGGTACCAGAGTGATCACTCTGGTACCGGGGCAGATCCTTGATGACGCACATGTGCGAGAGAATGGCGGCATGGAGATGCCGAGGAATGAACGGTCGCAAGAGAGTCCCCACGTTCTTGTCGTGGGGCAGGACGGGATGGCACTCGGCGGTGGTGGCAGTGACGACGAGTCGCGCGAGGTCCCGCTGACGGAGATGGTCGAGCAGCCCGCGAAGGTCATGCGGATCGGCAGCATGATCAAGCAGCTGCTGGAAGAAGTCAGGGCAGCGCCCCTGGACGAGGCGAGCCGCGTGCGGCTCAAGGAAATCCATTCGAGCTCGGTGAAGGAACTGGAAGACGGCCTCGCTCCGGAGCTGGTGGAGGAGCTGGAGCGGCTCTCCCTTCCGTTCACCGATGAGGCGATCCCCTCCGAGGCGGAGCTTCGCATCGCCCAAGCGCAGCTCGTGGGCTGGCTCGAAGGGCTCTTCCACGGGATTCAGACTGCGCTGTTCGCCCAGCAGATGGCCGCGCGAGCGCAACTTGAGCAGATGCGTCGGGCGCTGCCGCCCGGTGCGTCCCACGATGACGAGGACCACCCCCAGCACGGGGCGATCCGCTCCGGGCCGTATCTGTAGGTCCCGTCGTGGAGCGACAGGGGCCGGCCGGGCGCTCAGCCCGTCCGGCCCCCATGGGTTCCGCTGCCCTTGGCCACCTGTTCCACGAAGATCGCCAGCGCTGAGCGCTCATGGGCTCTCGTGGGCTCTCGTGGGCTCTCGTGGGCAGTCGTCGGTGAGAAGAGCTAAGAGGCGTCTTCCGCCGCCACGAGCAGCACCTTTCCGACGTGCCCCCCGAGCTCCAGCACCCGATGCGCCTCTGCCGCATCCGACAGGGGCAGCCGGCGGTCGATCACCACCCGCACCTGGCCTGCTTCGATCAGCGGCCAGACGTGTTCCCGTACCGCAGCGACGATCGACGCCTTCTCGCCCAGGGGACGGCCGCGGAGGGAGGTCGCGGTCACCGCGGCGCGCTTGCCGAGGAGGGTCGCCAGGTTCAGCTCTCCCTTGACCCCGCCTTGGAGTCCGATCACCGCAAGCCGGCCGTTGACCGCCAGCGCGCGCACATTCCGGTCCAGATACTTGGCGCCCATGATGTCGAGGATGACGTCGGCGCCCGCGCCGGCCGTGGCCTTGCGGAGCTCTTCGACGAAGTCCTGCTGGCGGTAGTCGATCAGTATGTCGGCGCCCAATTCGGCACAGCGCGCCAACTTCTCGGGGCCCCCGGCGGTCACCGCGACCGTGGCACCGACCGCCTTGGCGAGTTGGATCGCCATGGTGCCGATGCCGCTCGCACCGCCGTGGATCAGGATGGTCTCGCCGGGACGCAGATGGGCGATCATGAAGACGTTGGACCAGACGGTCGCCGTCACTTCCGGCAGCGCAGCCGCGGAAACCAGATCGAGGCCCTCGGGCACCGGAAGCAACTGCCCGACGGGTACGACGACCTGCTGCGCATAGCCGCCGCCTGCGAGGAGGGCGCACACCTCATCGCCAACGGCCCAGCCGGACACCCCACTCCCCAGTTCCACGATGCGCCCGGAGCACTCCAGCCCGGGATAGGGGGAGGCATCCGGTGGCGGGTCGTAGAAACCCTGCCGCTGGAGGAGGTCAGCCCGGTTGACCGCGCTCGCCGCGACCTCGACGAGGACTTCCCCCTCGCCCGGCTTCGGATCGGGCACGGTCGTCCACACCAGCGCCTCGGGACCACCAGGTTCGGGAATCGTGATCGCATACATGGCGGCGAGGGTACTCCCGGGTCATGGTCAGCACCTCGTGGCTCACGACACACACCGCGCGCCGGCCCGGGGAGTGAGCAGGGGCTCGGTGCTCGGGAGCCTGGGACTCCTCCGCAGGGATGTACCGGTATGAAGCCGGAGTCAGGGTGCGTTCCCTTTCCTTGCGCAGGGGAGGATCCTGGCGCAGGGGAGGATGTACGCCGCCGGGTTCGGCTTAGGCGTCGCGGGGCGGCAGGGAGTCGTTGGCGCGCACGATCGTGATCAGACGGTCCGTCAACTGGAGCGGACTGGCGGTCGGATCGTCATAACCGATCAGCCGATGGCCCCGCAGCACGCTCACCACGAGGTCATTGGTCTCGCGCACGCTCAGTCCGACCTCGGCCTTTATCACCGGCCGTTCGACGAGATCGAGCCCGCTGCCCTGCTGAATCAGATCCTCCATCACCGCTCCGGCACTCGGGCTCAGCACCGAGAGCCCCAGCAGCCGGCCGGCCGCGCTGGCGCTGGTGATGACCGCATCGGCGCCCGATTGCCGCAGTAGGGGCGCGTTCTCCTCCTCGCGGACCGCCGCGACGATCTTCGCCTCCCGGTTCAACTGCCGGGCGGTGAGGGCGACCAGGACGGCCGTGTCGTCGCGCTGTGTGGCGATGATGATCCGTCCCGCTCGCTGGACCTCGGCCCGGATGAGTACATCGCTACGGGTGGCGTCTCCCACGACGCCGGCGAAGCCCTCGGATGCGGCGGCCTCGATCACCTTTGTACTGGGATCGACGACAATGATCTTCTCCTTCTCCAGACCCGTGGCGGTCAGCGTCAGAATCGCGGAGCGGCCCTTCGTACCGAATCCGACGATGACGGTGTGCTCTCGCAAGCCAAGCCTCCAACGGTCTGGTACCCACCCCGAAGCGGGCCGAGTGATCTGCGCCAGGGGTGTGGCCGGACCCCGCGGCCCGGATCACCGACGCTACCGCCAACGCGGTCACCGAGGCCGCGTTCCGGCGTCCCGTGCGCCTCGGGAGCTCGGGAGGTCACCCGGGCAGCCCGTCTCGTACCCCGGCGCGGTATCCAGAGTTACCGCCTCGTCGCGCAAGATCGGGGACCATGGGCACCATGCCGGAGCGATCGACCGGGCAGCCGCCAGAGGGGAACACCGATGAGGGACGAGAAACCGCCGACCAAGGCAGGGAGACTCTCGATCCTGCGATCCCTTTGGTACCGCTCGCGCAGTGAGGCCCGCGACGATGACGAAGCGGGTCGCGCCATCACCATGCCCGCTCAGGCAAGCGTCCCACCGCTCCAGCAGGTGCTGCGGCGGTTGGCCATGGCCCTGCTCGTCCTGGTCGTCACCACGCTGCTGGTGTGGTTCGACCGTGCCGGCTACAACGACAACGCGGACGGGAAGGTCGACTTCCTCGACGCCGCGTACTACACGACCGTCACCCTCTCCACGACCGGCTACGGCGACATCGCTCCCGTCAGCGACGGGGCGAGACTGACGAACATCTTCATCATCACTCCCTTGCGCGTGCTGTTCCTGATCATCCTGGTCGGCACCACGCTGGAAGTGCTCACCGAGCGAACCCGTCAGCAGGTTCGTGTGCACCGCTGGCGCTCCCGAATGCGGAACCACGTCATCGTCGTCGGCTACGGCACCAAGGGGCGGCACGCCATCGAGACGCTCCGGGGGCAGGGCATCCCCAAGGAGAAGATCGTTGTGGTCGATCCTCAACAGAAGGCCGTGGACGCAGCGAGCGCCGATGGGCTGGTGGCGGTCCTCGGAGACGCCACCCGATCTCGAACGCTCCTCAAGGCAGAGCTCCAGGCTGCCGCCCGAGTGATCATCGCTCCACAGCGGGACGACACCGCGACCCTGGTCACCCTCACCGCCCGCCAGCTCAACAAGAGGGCCGCCATCGTGGTCGCGGTCCGCGAGGACGAGAACGTACCGCTGCTGAAGCAGAGCGGCGCCGACACGGTGGTCACGAGCTCCAGTTCCGCGGGAAGGCTGTTGGGCGTCTCGATGGCGAGCCCCCACGTGGCCGACACGCTGGAAGATCTGATGACGCGCGGCAGCGGGCTGAACCTCACGGAACGCTCCGTCACCAAGGGCGAGGTAGGGCGATCGCCCCGTGAATGCGCCGATCTCGTGGTGGCCGTCGTCCGCAGGAAGAAGATGCTCGACTATGCCGACCCCGAGTGCGCGCAACTCCAGTTCGGCGACCAACTGATCACGATCAGCCGGGAAGAGACCGACTTCTCGACGGACTGACCAGCTGGGAGGAGCAGATTGATGGGATGACCTTGGGGTGGGGCATGACCCGTTCGGCACGTTTCACGTGAAACACATGGGTCGTGGTCTACGGCCCGAAGGTCCACGGCAGATCCAATAGTTCAACGAGCTCACCCGACCGAACACCGCCCGGCGGGACCACGACCAGGCCATCGGCAGCGACCACACCGCGCAGCATCGCCGGCCCGCCATAGCGCAGCGGTACCAGTTGACCCTCGCGGTGGACAGCGGGGACGAGTCGGGTGTCATACGGGTGGCCCGACAGCGGATCCCTTATCGACGCACGGTAAGGAGCGGGTAGGGGCAGTCCGATGAGTCCTCTCAACAGCGGCTGAGCGAGGGACAGCAGACCCGAGACCGCGGCAAGCGGATTGCCGGGCAAACCCAGCAGATGACGAGGGCGCCCACGACTGCCCTGAAGTCCCCAGGCTGCCAGCAGCATCGGATGCCCCGGCCGCACGGCAACCGAATCGATGAGCAGCTCGGCACCCGCCTTCTGTAGTACGGGGTGGACATGGTCGACCGGTCCGGCCGCAGTGCCACCGGTCGTCAGAATGAGATCGGCTTCCGAGGTGGTGATCGCCTGGTAGAGCGCATCCGCGTCATCGCCGAGCAGCCGGGTGCCGATCACCTCGGCTCCGAGCGAAGTGAGCCAGGGGCCCACCAGCGGCCCCAGTGCGTCCCGGATCAGCCCGTCGTGTGGCAGTCCCTCGGTAAGCAGCTCATCGCCGAGGATCAGAACCTCAGCCCGTGGTCGCATCACGATCGACAGGTCGTCGTATCCGGCGGCTGCGGCCATCCCCAGGACTGCGGGGGTGACCAGCGAGGCGGCAGGAAGCAGTTGATCACCGGAGCGGCATTCCTGCCCGCGTGGCCTGATGTCCTGCCCAGGGCTGGTGGGTCTGTCCGTGCTGAGCAGTCGATGGCCTTCGTCCGTACGGGCGTGTTCGGTACGGATCACGGCAGTGGCCTCGGGTGGAATACGAGCACCGGTGGCGATCCTGACCGCCGAACCATCCTCCAAGGGCACGGTGGCGCTCTGTCCGGCGAGCACGGAACCGCCGCCGCCGATCGCCCAGGGGCCCGGGCCGGCAACCGCCCATCCATCCATGGCGGAGGTGTCGAAGGGCGGTAGATCACCCATCGCGACGAGCGGATCGGCCAGGAGGTGGCCCAACGACTCTTCCAGCGGAACCCGTCGGGTACGTGGAGGGCAGGCCAGGCCGGCACGTGCAGCAAGGGTTCGAGCCGACGCCCATGACATGGGCCGCAGCCCGCCTGATCGATCGGGGGCGGCGTCCCGGCTTCTCTCCTGAGCAGCGACAGCAGGCGCCTGACGCCCCACGAGGGCGAGGGCATCCGCGAAGCCGTCGGGCTCGCTTGCCTTCCGGGCGGCTTCGTCAGGCTGGGCGCCATCCACTCCCGAAGGGGCGTTGGCTCTGGGCCTGGCTTCCGTTCCCGGTGTGCTGGCCGTTGGCGTGGTTCTACGCTGTCGACGGTTCATCTGGCATCCGTCTCTCCCGGACCAACCTCGGGGGCAGGAGGCACGTCCCGGCCCTTGTCTCGACTGCTGCTGCTGTCCTGGCCTTCGCCCTCGCTCTCGTCGGGCACCGGCTGATCGGCGGCGGAGATCGACCCGGTGCCCGGTGAAGGGCTTCCCGCGCCGGTGGTCGCCTCCTCAGCCCAGCGGCGAGCGAGCGCCTCGGCCTTCCGGGTGGCTTCCGTGACGGCCTCCGGACCTCGGTGCGCTGCTACACCGGCCGCGTACCCCACCAGGAAGGTCGTCAGGGGCGCGGCAGGACGTGCCACTCCATGGGCGGCGTCCCGGGCGAGGTCGAGCAGCCCGGACACGTCCACATCGAGTTCGATGTCGAGTTCATCCTTGACCGCGGCAATCCATTCATCGAGCACGTGTCCATGCTCCCTGATGCGGGCCCTGGCAGCGGAGACGTCCTCCCAGGTGTCGCAGTCGAATGCGGCCGACGGCCCACCCGGTAGTCGCCCCAGGTCCAGTTCCCGGGTGAGCAGTCGCAGGGGCAGCCCGGGGAGGCGGCCGTACTCGGTGGCCAGGAGGGCGATCTCCCGACGCAGCGGCTCCACCCGATAGACGGCGACCAACGGCTGCTCGCGCCCTGCGGCGTCGGTGAGCAGCACACCCTCACGACCGGCCCCATCGGCCGCGAGGGCGCGGACCAGTCCCCGGACGGTCGGTTCTCGGAGGAAGGGCAGATCCGCCGAGAGGACCAGGACGTTCCGCGGCTCGATGGGCTCCTGGCTCCCGGATCCGGTTGTCGAAGGGCCGCTCCCCGACCCGCCCCGGCCGATTTCCTCGGTCCCGTTCATGGCTGTGGCCCGATCGGCCTCCGCCGGGCGCCGGGGGAGGTCGGCCGTCCGCCTCCACTCCCTGGCCAGCTGGCGGAGTCCGGCGTCCAGGGCAGCGACGGGACCGCCTCCGGGAGGGTCCTCCCGAGCCCAGACCACTGGACGCTCGGTACCCCTCCGCCCTCCGACGACCACCGTGCGGCGGGCACCTCGGGAGGCGGAGAGAACCCGGTCGAGCAAGGTGCGCCCACCCACGCTGAGCCCCGGCTTGTCGGCTCCGCCCAGACGCTGTGCACTGCCTCCGGCCAGCACGATCGCATCGAAGGCGTCGGTGGCTGTCGTGTCCGTCATGGCTGAAGTATCGTTCGCCGGCTCCGACCGGAGAAGCGGCCGGAGCAGCTATCCGATCTTCATGGCTAGTGCTGTGACTCTCCGGTCACATCACTAGAGACCGCGCAGCAGGACCGCCGGCTGCTCCACGCAGTCGGCCACGTAACGCAGGAACCCTCCGGCCGTGCCTCCGTCACACACCCGGTGGTCGAAGGTGAGCGAGAGCTGGACGACCTGGCGCACGGCGAGCTCGCCCTGGTGCACCCACGGCTTGGGCACGATCCTCCCCACGCCGAGCATCGCGGCCTCGGGGTGGTTGATGATCGGGGTGGAGCCGTCGACGCCGAACACTCCGTAGTTGTTGAGGGTGAAGGTGCCGCCCGTGAGCTCTGCGGGGGTGAGGGTCCCTTCCCTGGCCCCTTCGGTCAGCCGGGCGAACTCCGTCGAGAGCGATTCGGCGGACCGCAGGTGCGCGTCCCGCACCACCGGTACGAACAGCCCGCGTTCGGTCTGTGCGGCGAACCCCAGATGCACCTCGGGAAGGACCACGACCTCTCGGGCTTCGAGGTCCACCGTGGAGTTGAGCTCCGGGTGTCGTGCCAGGGCGGCGGTGCAGATCCGGGCGAGGAGCGCCAGCAATGAGACCTTGGGCCTCCCTGCCGTGTTCATGGCGGCGCGGGCGGCCATGAGTTCGGTTGCGTCGGCGTCCACCCAGCAGGTGGCGTCGGGAATCTCGCTGCGGCTACGGGACAGCTTGTCCGCCACCGCGCCCCTGAGTCCGCGCAGCGGTATCCGCTCGCCCCGACTGTCACCCGGGGCCGCGGCAGCGGACGCCGGCTGGGGGACCGGCTTGGGCGCGGGCGGAGCCGAGGCCGTGGCGGCGCTTGCCGCCCGCAAGGCGTACTCCACGTCCGCACGCAGGATCAGCCCGTCCGGTCCCGATCCGGGCAGTTGCCGCAGATCCAGCCCGTTGTCCCGGGCGAGACGTCGTACCAGGGGTGAGATCACGGGCAGCGGCCCGCCGGCTCCGCCCGGATCGGTGGAGCTGAGGTCCATCGCCCTGCCCGCCGAGTTGACGGTGCTCCGCGCATCCGGACGCACGGTTCCCGACCGGGTGGCGGGGGCAGCGGCGTTCGTGCGGGCGGGCGCCACGGATCGATCCGGCCCGTGCGGTGCCGCTCCCGGAACGGTCGGTCGAATCCTGCGGCGCCGGGCGGCCGGGGCCCCCGTGCCATAGCCGACCAGGACGTTCCCCGAGCCCTCGGCCCGTCCGTCCCGCACCGATGCGTCCCGCACCGATCCGTTGGCCGCCGATATGTCTGATGCTGATCCGGTCGACGCCGATCCGTTCGACGCCGATCCGTTCGACGCCGGCTCATCCGAGCGGGGCCGCCCTGAGCCCGAAGCGGCATCGGCGCCTTCAGTGGAACCCGACCCGGCAGGGCTCCCGGCAGTGGCCGCGGACTGCCCACCGGACGTCCCGGTCGCTTCCTTCTCTGCCGTCGCCCCGACGGCGACCATCAGCAGGGGTGCCCCCACCGGCAGCTCGGAGCCTTCTTCACCGAATCGGGCCGTCACCACGCCCCCATAAGGACACGGCACCTCCACCATCGCCTTGGCCGTCTCCACCTCGACGACAGGCTGGTCGATCGCCACCACATCGCCCACGGCGACCAACCAGCGCACGATCTCCGCTTCGGTCAGCCCCTCGCCGAGATCCGGCAGCTTGAACTCCAGTACCTGCGCCATCAGCTCCCCGCCTCCCACTGCAATCGCGCGACCGCGTCCAGCACCCGATCCACTCCAGGCAGATGGTGCCTCTCCAGCATCGGTGGTGGATAGGGAATGTCGAAACCGGTCACTCGCAGTACCGGAGCCTCCAGGTGGTGAAAACAGCGCTCCGTCACCCTGGCGGCGATCTCTCCCCCGGGCCCGCCGAAGCCGGTCGCCTCGTGGACGACGAGCGCTCGGCCCGTGCGCCGGACGGACGCACAGACCGTCTCGTCGTCGAAGGGCACCAGCGAGCGGAGGTCGACGACCTCAAGGTCCCAGCCCTCGGCCTCCGCTGCCTGCGCCGCCTCCAGACAGACCGGCAGGGACGGCCCGTAGGTGATCAGCGTGGCGCTGCGACCGGCCCGCCGGACCACGGCGCGGCCTATGGGCTCCACAGCGGCCGGCTCCTGCGCCGACCAGGCCGCCTTCGACCAGTACAGCCGCTTCGGCTCCAGGAAGACCACCGGATCGTCCGAGGCGATGGCGGCCCGGAGCAGCCCGTAGGCGTCCTCGACGGTCGCCGGGGTGACGACCTGGAGGCCCGGGGTGGCCATGTAGTAGGCCTCGGAAGAGTCGCTGTGGTGCTCGACGCCACCGATGCCGCCGCCGTAGGGCACACGCACGGTGAGGGGGAGCGCAAGCCCTCCCCGGGTGCGGTTGCGCATGCGTGACACATGGCTGATCAGCTGCTCGAACGCCGGATAGGCGAAGGCGTCGAACTGCATCTCGACCACCGGCCGCAAGCCGTACATGGCCATGCCGACCGCCGTGCCGAGGATGCCCGCCTCAGCCAACGGGGTGTCCGTACAGCGGTCGTCGCCGAACTCCTTGGCGAGCCCGTCCGTGATCCGAAAGACGCCTCCCAGGGTGCCGACGTCCTCACCGAGCACATGGACGGTCGGGTCCTCCGCCATGGCGTCGCGCATCGCGCGCTGGAGCGCCTGTGCCATGGTCGCCGGTTTGGCGGGGGCGGAGTGCTCCGCGGCCGTGGTCATCGCTGATCTCCCTCTGCTTCCAGCTCGGCCCGCAGCTGCGCCGCCTGCTCCTGTAGCTGGGTACTGCGTTCGGCATAGACGTGGGCGAAGAGGTCCATGGGGTCGAGCGCCGGATCGGCGTTCATCCGTTGCCGCAGATCGGCTGCCATGGCTTCGGCCGCATCTGTTGCGGCCCCCTTGACCGTTTCGTCGAGCAGTCCGCGCCGGGTCAGCTCCTGCTCCATCAGACGGATGGGGTCGTGCTCGCGCCAGGCGTCGATGTCGTCGGAGGTCCGGTAGCGCGTCGCGTCGTCGGCGTTCGTGTGGGCGTCGATGCGGTAGGTGATCGCCTCGATCAGCGTGGGCCCGCCGCCCCGCCGGGCCCGCGCAACCGCTTCGGTCAGGACCTGGTGCACTGCGGGAGCGTCGTTCCCGTCGACCAGCCGGCCGGGCATCCCATAGCCGACGGCCTTGTGGGCGAGGGAAGGTGCCGCGGTCTGCTTGGCCAGGGGCACCGAGATCGCGAAGCCGTTGTTCTGGACGAGGAAGACGACGGGTGCCTGCCAGACCGCCGCGAAGTTCAGCGCCTCGTGGAAGTCTCCCTCGCTGGTCCCGCCGTCTCCGACCATGGCGAGCGCGACGACGTCGTCCCCCTTCAGCCTGGCCGCGTGAGCCAGCCCAACCGCATGCGGCAACTGGGTGGCGAGCGGGGTGCACAGGGGCGCTATCCGGTGCTCACGCGGGTCGTACCCGGTGTGCCAGTCCCCTCTCAGCAGCGTGAGCGCGGCCACCGGATCCAGACCGCGCGCCACCGCTGCGAGCGTGTCCCGATAGCTGGGGAAGAGCCAGTCCCGCTCCTCCAGCGCGAGCGCGGCGGCGACCTCGCACGCCTCCTGCCCGGTGCTCGACGGGTAGACGGCGAGCCTGCCCTGTTTGGTCAGGGCGGTCGCCTGGGTGTTGTAGCGACGGCCGCGGACCAACTGTGCGTACAACGTCAACAGCAGCTCGGGATCGACGTCCGCAGCGGCCTTCGTGCCGAGCACGCGGTGGGGCTCCGGGTCGGGAAGCAGGGGAGCGGGATCGATGCGGGGCTTCCACGCCGGGGGCGGGGTGGGTCGGTAGGCGACGGCACCGGGCAGCTCCTGGACCGTCATGCTGCTTTTGCGCAATGCGAGCACCTCCTCGTGGGAGCGATGGCGAAGCGGCCCGAATGTGGCGCGCCTCACCTACCGATTGTTCGGTCGCTGGCGCAATTTGGCTACAGGCACCTCCAGCCTGTGGACAAACGGTTCTCCACAACCTGTGATGGAAACCGGTCGTCCATGCTGGGGAGGCGGGGGGATATGGCAGCTGAACAAATGGCCGAGGGCGGGGACCACGGCGGACGGGTCACTCCGTCTCGCGCCCTGGACCCCATCGACCGCGACATCCTGCGCATCCTCCAAACCGACGGCCGTGCCTCAATTCGTTCGGTCGCCGAACGCGTCCACGTCTCCCGCGCCAATGCGTACGCACGGATCAACCGGCTCATCCACGATGGAGTGATCCGCGGCTTCAGCGCTCGGGTCGATCATGAACGGGCCGGGCAGGGGGCATCCGCCTACATCACGCTCAAGATCGTCCAGAACTCATGGCGAACCGTCCGCGAACAGCTGGAGGCTCTCCCGGGCGCGGCGCACATCGCCCTGGTCAGCGGCGATTTCGACGTATTGCTCCTTGTGCACGCCCCGGACAACCGCACCCTGCGCGAACTGGTGCTCACCCGCCTCCAGGCCATCCCCGAAGTGCTGTCCACGCGCACCCTGCTGGTCTTCGAAGAGACGGATCTCCATCCGATGACACCAACGCTCTCCCCACCCGGCGAAGAGCCCGTCTGAGCCCCTCAGGGCGGCCCACGCCCCGTTGGCAGCGGCGTCCCCGCCCGTGCGCGGAGTACCCCGAACCGCCATCACCCAGGCGGAGCCGTGCCTTACCGGCCCAGCGATGATCAGACGTGACCGGCGATGATCAGACGTGACCGGCGGTGCCGTCCGTACGCAGCCCGTCGAAGGCCAGCCGTACGACCGTGTCCGCGAGCTGGACGTCATGGCCGCCGCCGGGGTGGGGTCGGTACCACTCCACCAGCGAGTTCACCATTCCGAAGAGCAGCCTGGTGGCCAGCCGCGAGTCCACGTCCCCCCGGAGGTCGCCCTCCGCTGCCGCGGCCTTCAGCAGATCGGCAACCCGCTGGTCGAACTCCCGGCGTCGCTCCAGGGCCCACCGCTCGGTCTTGGTGTTGCCGCGCACCCTCAGGAGCAAGGTCACATAGGGCAGTTCCGCCATCAGCACCTCCACGGTGCGGCGGATCACATACTCGACCCGCTCGACGGCCCGCCCCCTCTGGGCACCCGTCTCATCCAGCACCGCGAACAAGGAGTCGAGCGCCCGACTGACCGCACGACGCAACAGCTCCTCCTTGCCCGAGACATGGTGGTAGATGGAGGACTTGGAGATCCCAGCGGCCTGGGAGAGGTGCTCCATGGAGGTGCCGTCATAGCCGCGATCGTTGAATATCCGTACGGCGACGGTCAGCAACGTCTCCGGGGTGTACGTGTCGCGCTTGGCCGTGGTCATCCGTCCGCTCCTCTGTCCTTGCTGCGCCCGGGACCTCCGTGGCTCGCCTCGCCCCCCGACCGGCCATCGGCCACAGGACCATCTTCCACGCCCGTGTCCGCATCGGTGTGAGGGGGCGGGAAGGGCGCGGGGCTGGCCCGTAGCGACCGCCGGGAATCCGAGTGTGCACATTCTGCAACAGTCGGCACACCCGGCCCGGCGGGAGCGTCCGGCACCTGCCGACCGTCACGGGAGTGATCCTCGCGGATGAGTTATCCACAGGTTTGACAGGCCCCCTTGTCCCGACCGATCGTTCGGTTACTCTAACTCTGTCCTTCCGTTCCCGCCCAGCTCGACGAGGAGTTGGTCCGTCATGCAGCTCACCGAGACCCGGCTGACCGAGAGCCATCGGGCCACGCTCGACCAGGCCCTCGAAGCCATCCGCAGCCGCGCCTACTGGTCCCCCCATCCGGAGCACCCCAAGGGGTACGGCGAGAGCGCCCCGGCCGACGGGGTCGCGGCCTTCGAAGCGCTCCGCCACACCCGATTCGACCTGGACCAGCCGGGCACCGACGGCTGGACCGGTGCCGAGACCTCCCCCTACGGCCCCGAGCTGGCCATCGAGTACCCCCACCCGGACGTGGAGGTACTGCTTCCAGCGATGCGCGCAGCCATGCCCCCCTGGCGGGCCGCCGGCCCCGAGATCCGGGCACTGCTCTGTCTGGAGGTCCTGGCCCGCATCAGCGCCCGTACGCACGAGTTCGCCCACGCCGTGATGCACACCAGCGGCCAGGCGTTCATGATGGCGTTCCAGGCGGGCGGTCCCCATGCGCAGGACCGCGGCCTGGAAGCCGTGGCCTACGCCTATGCGGAGCAGACCCGGACGCCCGCCGCGGCTGACTGGTCGAAGCCCCAGGGCAAGCGGGACCCCCTGAAATTGAGCAAGTCGTTCACCACTGCGGGCCGGGGCATCGCCCTGTTGATCGGCTGCAACACCTTCCCCACGTGGAACGGCTATCCGGGGCTGTTCGCCTCGCTGGCCACGGGCAATCCGGTGCTGGTCAAACCGCACCCCCGCGCCGTACTACCGCTCGCCCTCACCGTGCGGGTGGCGCGTGAGGTGCTCGCCGAAGCGGGATTCGACCCGAATCTGGTCTGCCTGGCAGTGGAGCGGCCGGGTGAGGGCATCGCCAAGACCCTGGCGACCCGTCCCGAGATCAAGATCATTGACTACACGGGGTCCAGTGCCTTCGGTGACTGGCTGGAGGTCAACGCCCGTCAGGCCCAGGTGTACACGGAGAAGGCCGGCGTCAACACGGTCCTCATCGACTCCACCGACGACTACCAGGGCATGTTGTCCAACCTCGCCTTCTCCCTGTCCCTCTACAGCGGTCAGATGTGCACCACCCCGCAGAACCTCCTCATCCCCCGGGAGGGCATCTCCACGGACGTCGGCCCCAAGTCGTACGAGGACGTCGTGAGCGATCTCGCCGCCTCGGTGAGCGGTCTGCTCGGCGATGACGCCCGTGCGAACGCCCTGCTCGGCGCACTGGTCAACGAGGACGTACGGGGGCGGCTGGAAGGCGCGGCCAAGCTGGGTGAAGTCGCGTTGGAGTCGCGCGCCGTCGTGAACCCGGAGTTCCCCGAGGCGGTCGTGCGCACGCCCGTGATCGTAAAACTCGACGGGGGCGAGGAGGCCGAACCGGTCTATCTCTCGGAGTGCTTCGGTCCGGTGTCCTTCGCGGTGGCGGTGGATTCCACAGCGGACGCGGTGGAACTGCTGCGGCGCACCATCCGCGACCAGGGCGCCATGACGGTGGGCGCCTACACCACCTCGCCGGAGGTGGAGCGGGCCGTCGAGGACGTGTGCCTGGAGGAATCGGCACAGCTCTCGCTGAATCTGACCGGTGGGGTGTACGTGAACCAGACCGCTGCGTTCTCGGACTTCCATGGATCGGGAGGGAATCCCGCGGCAAACGCCGCCCTGTGCGACGGGGCGTTCGTCTCGAACCGATTCCGCGTGGTGGAGGTCCGGCGCCAAGCCTGACCGCCGTGCGGGGCAGCCGCCTCTGCCCCGCACGCCGCACCGCGCTGTTGTCGTCACCGACGAACGGGGTCTCCTGTCACCGTCGACGCCGGGAGCGGCACCAATGGACCGGACCCCTGAGTGCTCACTCAGCGGAGCGCTTCGACGTCCGGAGCCGCCGGGAACCCGGTGCCACCCCAGTGGAAGAGGGTCATGGCCACGCTGGTCGCGAGGTTGTAGCTGGACACCTGGGGCCTCATCGGCAGGGCGAGCAGTTCGGTGGCCTGACTGCGGAGTTCGGGTGAGATGCCGTGGCGCTCGGAGCCGAAGGCGATCAGGGCGTCATCGGGGATGGGCACCGATCGGATGTCCTCGCCCTCCGGGTCGAGGACATAGAGCGGACCGGGTGGAAGACCGTCGGACGGGAGGTGCTCGACGGCAGTGGCGTAGTGCAGTCCGGCACCGGCTCGGACGACATTCGGATGCCAGGGGTCGAGGTCGCCGGTGGTGACGACTCCCGTGGCACCGAAGCCCGCGGCGAGTCGGACCACCGCACCGACGTTCCCGAGATTGCGCGGATTGTCGAGGACGACCACCGGCGATGTCCGCGGAAGCCGTTCCAAGGTGCGTACGTTCGCCGCTCGGCCGGGGCGCGTCGCAAGGGCAGCGACCCGGGTGGGGTGGACGCGGGGGAGGAGTTCCCGGAGGGTGCCCACCGGCACTTCGCACACGAGGTCCTTCAGCCGTTGCGTGACATCGCCGGCAAGGTCTTCCGAGAGAGTGAGGACGGCGGCCTTGTCGCTGGTCAGGGCCATCTGCACTTCCGCACCGAAGCGCAGGGCGTGCTTCAGGGCATGGAATCCATCGAGCAGCAAGGCGTCCGGCAGGGCTTCCTGCCAGCGCCGTACTGCTGCGGCGGTGTCGTCATCGCTCATCGGCCCAGGTTACGGCTGTTGCGGCGATGGGTCGGGCGATGCCTTGACGGTGACGTCGTGACCGGACGGCTGCCGAGGAGTGGTCTGCGTTCCCAGCGGAGCGCGCTGCTCCTGCCTCCCCTGCCGATCGACTGCCGAGCCCCTCGGATCGACTGCCGGGTCCGTCGAATCGTCTGGCCGACGGTTCCCGAACCGTGAGCCGATTCGGGATCGGCCTCGGGCGACGCTCGCCCCGAGCCAGACCAGGAAGGCGGTGGGGAGGAACACCGCATCGGCGGCGATCATCGCGAGTGAGAAGAAGGGCAGTCCGAGGAGCACGGCGATGGCCGCGTGCTCCAGCATCATCACCGCGAGGAGCACGTTCTTCACCCGCCGGTTGAAGAGGGTGAAGGGGAACGCGACCTGCACGATGACGGTGCCGTAGGTGAGCACCATCACCATGACACCCCCGGAGGCCAACAGATCGGAGAGCGCGGGCCACGGTGTGAAGTAGTCGAGTTTGAGGGGGTAGTACAGCGCGGTGCCGTCCTGCCAGCGCGACCCCTGGACCTTGTACCAACCGGCGGTGGCGTAGATCAGGCACACCTCCGCCATCACGACGAGCAGTCCAGCGTTGTGGAAGAGGTTGGCGATGGAGTCCAGCAGCAGGCGCGGCTGACCGTTCGGGGCATGGCGCCCGAGCAGCCACCACAAGCCCTGTACCGCCCAGAAGGCCCACAGGAAGAGGAGGACGTGCCAGCCCGTCTGATTGAGGAAGGTTCCGAACAGCAAGAAGACGCCGAGGACCGTCCAGAGGAGGGGGCCCGCACCGTCGGCTGAGCGCTCGTCCTGCGGCTCCTTGGCCAGGCGGGCAGCCCGTCGCGCATCCAAGGACCAGACCTGTCCGCAACGAGTGAAGACGAGGTAGATGGCCACGAGGTGAATGACGTTGTCGCCGCCGTCGCCGATGAAGATCGAGCGGTTCTGCAAGGACAGCACGCCCACCATGAACAGGGCGGACATGGTGCGGGTGCGCCAGCCGAGCATCAGCAGGGCGCTGGAGAGCACCGACACCGCGTAGACGGACTCGAACCACAGTCCGCCGTCCGACCACATGAGGGTGGTGAAGGCGTCGTTTCCGGAGATGAGTTGGCGCCCCATCTCCCAACTCCAGGGCGCGTCGGGCCCGTACATCGCCCGGCGGTTGGGGAACTCGCGCAGGAGGAACAGCAACCAGGTGGCGGCGAATCCCACCCGGACGATGGCCGTCTGATATGGCCCCAACGCGGTCGACGTCACCGCTTGGACGGCATCGGCGACCCGGCTGCGGGAAGGGTGGGTCATCCGTCCGCCTCCGTACGCTCCACGGTCTCTTCGCTGCCCTCGACCGGACGGTCGTCGGCGGAGATCGTCCACCACGGCAGTTCGCGGTAGGACGGCCGGGTGTCGGTCTGCTCTTCGCTCCACTCCGGGGCTTCGACCAGGACGGTCGTCGCCCGGAAGCGAACGCGCTCGACCGCCCCGCGGAGGTCGTGCGCTGCGAGACGCACGAGGGCGATGCGCTTCAAATAGCTCTCGGAGAGCCGACCGCGAAGCCCGTTGGGACGGTTCTGGTCGTCGTGGGAGTTCGCGTAGAGGTCCCAGGCACGACGCAGTTTGTTCTGTTCGACGTGGCTGGGCAGCAGATTGCCCCGTATCGATGCGGTGTCTTCGGCGGTGAGGTCGAACCAGTCGGTGACGATCCGCTCGCCGTCCGTCCTGCGGACCTCCGCCTTCACCTGTACGCCGACGTTCTGCTGGAGCGGATTGGGAGCGAAGAGCTTCCAGTTCTGTTCGAACTCGGGATAGATCCAGGCGTCGACCGTCTTGCCGTGCTGCTTGGTCACCGTGTTCGAGGGTGCGACGTGCAGGAAGACCATCGCCACATGGGTGCCGGCGATCAATGTGATCAGAGCCAGCGCGGCACCGAGTGCGGCTTGATAGGGACGCGAGAGGCCGGCCATGCCCCGCACGCCCTCCGACGGCGGCGGAGGGTCGGGGGGTATCGGGCCTTGCGGGGATGCAGAGCCGGGCCGGGGTGGGTGGGCTGTCCCCGGTGCAGCGGCTGCCCGCACCTGCTGCGGTGGGATTGCGCTCGGAGCACCGGCCCGAGCCGGCGAGGACCGGGCTGGATGAGCGTGCTCCTGGCCGTCGTCAGAGACCGGACGGGTGTGCTCCAGGCCGTCGTCAGCGAAGTGCGCTTCGCCCTGCGCAGCGATCGGCTCGCCGCCGGGGTCAGTGGCCGCGCCGCCTCTGTGGCGGTCGAGGGCGTCGGACCCGCCCGGGGCGCTCAGCCCGCTTCCACGGTCGCCGGTGCTTCCGGCGTCATCGGCAGCCGTGGAGGGAGTCGTGGGAGGAGTCGTGGGGATCCCGGCTCCGGAATCGTCCACGAGCGGTTCGGCAGGAGGGTCCTCACCCCCGGGGTGATCCGGGGGGTCCGCGCCACCGGCAACCGCTTCCTCCGGTGCGACGGCGGGTCTCGCCGGCTCCGAACCGGCCTCGGCAGGGGGCTTCGCGGCGCTCGCACCGGATTCAGAAGACCCATCAAGCGGACGTTTGCGCTGCTCAGCAGAGCCGGATGCGGGCCCGTCCACCCGATCGGTCGAACGCCCGGGCCGTCGGCCGTCGGCACCCTTGGTGCCACCGCTGTCGTACGAGTGCATCCCGCCCCGATCCCGCGTCGCCCCACCCTCGGTCATCCACAGGGTTGACACCTTAAGGGGCAGCGACTCACCATTGAAGTCAAGGAACCGAACGATCGGTCGGTAGGGGGTTCGGATGACCGCAGTGCCCACAGATGCGGTAGACGACTATGAGGCGGTTTTCGACCGAGCCGTCGCCGCCGACGAGCGCATCGAGCCGCGCGACTGGATGCCGGACGCCTACCGGGCGACCTTGATCCGTCAGATGGCGCAGCACGCCCACTCCGAGATCATCGGTATGCAGCCCGAGGCCAACTGGATCACGCGCGCCCCCTCACTCCGCCGCAAGGCGATCCTGATGGCGAAGGTCCAGGACGAGGCGGGCCACGGGCTGTACCTCTACAGCGCCGCGGAAACGCTGGGCGTCAGCCGCGACGAACTGCTGGACAAGCTCCACGCCGGCCGTCAGCGATACTCATCGATCTTCAATTACCCGACGCTGACCTGGGCCGACGTCGGAGCGATCGGCTGGCTGGTGGACGGCGCCGCCATCACCAACCAGGTTCCGCTGTGCCGCTGTTCGTATGGCCCCTACGCCCGTGCGATGGTCCGCATCTGCAAGGAGGAGTCCTTCCACCAGCGCCAGGGGTACGAGTTGCTCCTCACCCTCTCCCAAGGGACCCCGGCACAGCATGAGATGGCGCAGGACGCGGTGAACCGCTGGTGGTGGCCCTCCCTCATGATGTTCGGCCCGCCGGACGACGAGTCCGCCCATTCGGCGCAGTCGATGGCGTGGAAGATCAAACGCCACTCCAACGACGAATTGCGCCAGCGCTTCGTCGACATAGCCGCCCCCCAGGCAGAGGCGCTCGGGCTCCGACTGCCCGACCCCGATCTGCGCTGGAACGAACAGCGCGGACACCACGACTTCGGGGCGATCGACTGGGCGGAGTTCCAGGCCGTCCTCCAGGGGAACGGACCGTGCAACGAACAGCGCCTCACGCAGCGGCGCACAGCCCATCAGGAAGGCGCCTGGGTCCGTGAGGCCGCTGCGGCCTACGCGGAGAAGCACGCTCCTCGTGGCCAGGGCTCCGCGCACGGTACCCGCCCGCAATCGAGCTCGGCGCCCCGACCCGCAGCCCAGCAGCAGGAGGCGACCTCATGAGCAGCTCGACCGAGTGGCCGATGTGGGAAGTCTTCGTCCGCCCCCGCCGCGGGCTCTCCCACACCCACGCCGGCAGCCTCCACGCTCCCGATGCGGAGATGGCCCTGCGCAATGCCCGCGACCTCTACACCCGTCGTGGCGAGGGCGTCTCCCTGTGGGTGGTGCCCTCCGCCTCGGTCACCGCTTCCTCACCGGACGAGAAGGACCCGTTCTTCGAACCCGCCGCCGACAAGGCATATCGGCACCCGACCTTCTACGAGATCCCGGACGGGGTGAAGCACCTGTGACCACCACGGCGAACGCCGCAGCACTCGCCCTCGGCGACGATGCGCTGGTGCTCTCCCAGCGGCTGGGGGAGTGGGCGGGACACGCTCCCGTCCTTGAAGAGGACGTTGCGCTGGCCAACATCGCACTCGATCTCTTGGGCCAGGCCAGGGTGTTGCTCTCCTTCGTGGGGGACGAGGACGAGCTGGCCTTCCTGCGCGAGGAACGCGCCTTCCGCAACCTCCAACTCGTCGAGCAACCGAACGGCGACTTCGCCCACACCATCGCCCGCCAGCTCTACTTCTCCGTCTGGCAGCACGAGTTGTACGGGCAGCTCGTCTCCGCCGAGGGCGAGTTGGGCGGCCTCGCCGCGAAGGCCGTCAAGGAAGTGGCGTACCACCGGGACCACGCCGAGCAGTGGACGCTGCGCCTCGGGGACGGTACGGCACACAGCCATCAGCGGATGCAGCAAGCCTGTACGGCGCTATGGCGCTTCACCGGTGAGATGTTCGAGCCCCTTGAGGGGCTGGCCATCGACTGGGAGGCCCTGGAAGCGGCTTGGCTGGGGTCCGTCACCGCCACGCTGGAGCGAGCGACGCTCACGCCGCCGTCGGGCCCTCGGTCGGGAGGCTGGGCCGCCGGGGCGGGGCGCCAGGGCCTGCACACCGAGTCGTTTGGCCGGATGCTTGCCGAGATGCAGCACCTGCATCGGAGCCACCCGGGGGCGTCATGGTGACCGACACCCTCCTTGAGGCAGAGCTCCGCAGCCTGGCCGGCGCGGTACCCGACCCCGAGCTTCCGGTGGTCACACTGGCCGAGCTGGGGGTGCTGCGCGGAGTGCAGATCACCGGCCCCGGCAGCGTCACGGTGGAGCTGACCCCCACCTACACCGGCTGCCCGGCCGTCGAGGCGATGACCGCGGACATCGAGCGAGTACTTCACGAGCACGGGATGGCGGAGGTGTCCGTGGTCCGAGTCCTCTCCCCCGCCTGGTCGACCGATGACATCAGCGCAGAAGGGCGTCGAAAGCTCGCGGAGTTCGGCATAGCACCACCGCGGCCCCGCTCCTTGAATGAGCCGGTTCCGCTTGCTCTCTCCGTGCGCTGTCCCCACTGCGGATCGACCGACACCGAGTTGCTCAGCAAATTCTCCTCCACCGCCTGCAAGGCGCTGCGGCGGTGTGTGGCCTGCCGCGAACCCTTCGACCACTTCAAGGAGTTGTGAGATGTTCCATCGGCTCCGGGTCAGCGCGGTCGAGGAGCTGACGGATGACTCGGTGGCCGTGACCTTCGCCGTTCCCCCGGAGCTGAACGAGACCTTCCGCCACACTCCAGGGCAGCATCTGGCACTGCGCCGAGTGGTCCGGGGCGAAGAAGTGCGCCGCACCTACTCCATCTGCTCCCCCGCGTCGACGCCCGATGCGGCGCCACTCCTCCGGGTGGGCATTCGCATGGTGGACGGCGGGGAGTTCTCCACCTACGCACTGACGGAACTGGCCGTCGGTGACACCGTCGAGGTCATGCCCCCCATGGGTCGGTTCCGTCTCGCCCCGCGTCCGGGCCGCTTCGCGGCGGTCGTCGGTGGCAGCGGGATCACACCTGTCCTGTCGATGGCAGCAACCCTGCTGGATCGTGAGCCGGAGGCCGCGTTCTGTCTGATCCGCAGCGACCGGACGGTGGGGTCGACGATGTTCCTCGATGAGGTCGCCGACCTCAAGGACCGCTTTCCCCAGCGCTTCCAACTGGTGACCACTCTCTCCCGGGAGGAGCAGCAGTCGGGCCTGCCGTCGGGACGGCTGGACGAGGCACGGCTCGCCACACTGCTCCCCGCCCTACTTCCGGTGACCGACGTGGACGGTTGGTTCCTCTGCGGCCCCTTCGGGCTGGTCATGGGTGCTGAGCGCGCCCTGCGCGGGCTCGGTGTCGATCGGGCCCGTATCCACCAGGAGATCTTCCACGTCGACGACGGTTCCTCGCCCGCCCCTGCGCCGGTGACGGCTCCCTCGCACGCTTCCCTCACCGCGACCCTCGACGGCCGGTCGGGCACCTGGCCCGTACGTGACGGGGACTCGCTGCTGGAGACGGTGCTCCGCAGTCGCTCCGACGCGCCCTATGCCTGCAAGGGTGGGGTCTGCGGCACGTGTCGGGCATTCCTCGTCTCCGGCAGGGTCCATATGGACCGCAACTTCGCCTTGGAGCCGGAGGAGACCGACGCGGGCTATGTGCTGGCGTGCCAGTCACATCCAACAACGCCAGAGGTCGAGCTGGATTTCGATCGCTAGTGCTGTGACCGGAAAGGTCTGCCGGTGAACGTTTCCGGTCACAGCACTAGCATCCGGGACGGCCTGGAAAAAGCCGAATGGCAGCGGTCTCGAAGCTTCGTGGGCGCAAGGGAACCTGGCCGGCCGGAACACCGCAGTTGGTGCCTCTGTAGGACATCGGTACGACCGCGGACGGGCCTTGCAGCAGACATGGCCCTGCGAGGTCGGCCATCCACGAAGGGCGGTCCGTGGACAGCCGATCGGAGACGCTCCGTCCCGGCATCGGCTGTCCCTCGGCCAGAGAACCGGACAGCTCGGCTTCCAGCAGGGCAGTCGGTCGAACACCGAAGGTCATCGTCGGCCGTTGACCATGCCGCGCAGGCTCAGGGCTCCCGCGCTGTGGTGGCACACGATTCGTGTACCTGACGCCCCCTTGGAAGGCCGCCTGAAACTACCCGTTGTGACGGTTGTTTCCGCAGCTCACAGCACATGTGCCTCGGTTCCGCCGTCCGCGACCATCGGGCGACCCGCACCATCCCAGGCGAGCATGCCGCCCTCGATGTTCACTGCATCGATGCCCTGCTGGACCAAGTACTGGGTGACCTGGGCGGAACGCCCTCCCACCCGACACATCACATAGGCCCGGCGACCGTCCGAGACGGCATCGGTCACCTCACCGAAGCGAGCTACGAAGTCGCTCATCGGCACGTGCAGGGCTCCATCGACATGTCCGGCGGCCCACTCCTCGGCTTCCCGGACGTCGAGCACCAGACCGTCAGCCGGCACCGCCGCGACATCCACCGAGGGCAGCGGAGCGAAATTCATGGTCAAGCCTTCTCTCGTCGACATGCAGCGAAGGGTGCGCTGCCCAAGGCGTCGAACCGGTCGACCGCCTCCGAAAAAACTACTCCACCAGCCGTGACAGTTCCTTTTCCCGTTCGGCAACCTGCGCGAGGAGCTGTTCGGCGATCTCATCGAGGAGCCGATCGGGATCATCAGGAGCCAGCCGCAGCATTCCGCCGATCGCGCTCTCTTCCAGCTCCTTGGCAACCGCCGCCAGCAGTTCCTTGCGCTGGGACAGCCACTCCAGCCTTGCGTAGAGTTCTTCGGCCTCGCTCGGCCGCTCCTCGGCGGGAACCGGCCCCGCGTCCCACTCTTCGGAGAGCGTCCGCAGGGCATCTGCATCACCCAGCGCATAAGCGGCGTTCACGCGGGTGATGAATTCCTCCCTGCGCTCGCGCTCCGGCTCGTCCTGCGCCAGATCAGGGTGCGCCTTACGGGCCAGCTCGCGGTAGAGCTTGCGGGCCTCCTCACTGGGGCGCACCCGCTTGGGCACCCGCACGGGCTGGTCGTTGAGCATCGCCGCAGCCTCGGGAGGAATGCCATCAGAGTCCATCCAGCCGTGGAAGAGCTCGTCCACGCCGGGCATCGGCATCACCCTGGCGCGGGCTTCCTGAGCCTTGCGTTGATCTTCCGGATCACCGGTGCGGGCGGCCAGAGCCTCGGCGATCAAGGCGTCCAGCTCGTCCAGCCTGGTGTACATGGGGCCCAGCTTCTGATGGTGCAGCCGAGAGAAGTTCTCGATCTCCACCCGGAACGTCTCCAGCGCGATCTCAAACTCGATCAGCGCCTGCTCGGCAGCGCGCACCGCCTTCTCCAGCCGGTCTTCCGGCCGTGGTCGCGTGTCCTGCACTTCGTCATTCCGGGACGTCTGCCCCCCGGAGGCACCCTGGGTCACCCGCCCAGCCTAGGGCCTCCCTTTCCGATCTTGCAGCGTTGCCCTTCGCACCCCGGGGAGACAACGGTCGAACCACCCGCGATTGCCCCGCCGGGCCACCCATGTTTCCTCCTCCGAAAGACCCCTCTTCGGCACCGGGGCCAACCCGGTACTCCGCCGGCTCGCCACGGATCAAGATCTCCGCCCTCCCCTGTGGGCCTGGCCCCGGTCGGCGGCCCCAACCCCGCGCCCGGCGCTTCAGCACACACGGGCGCGTGGCCGCGGAGCAGGGAGCCCGCCGCACGGACCGCCAGGGCCGTCAGCGCCGCACGAGAGCCCGGAGAATCAAGGGGCCGACACCGGGAAGCCAAGGATCAAAGGAGCCGGGATCAGGGGAGCCCGGGCCTCCATCGGCCCGTGCCCGACCTCACCCCGCAGCAGCGGAGCCTTCCGTACTGATCCGCCCAGTGATGTCCGCCCGCTCACACACCCAGCTCGGCGGCTATTCGACCGCTCTTGATCGCTGTGAGCAGGTCCGCGTGATCCGCTTCCGTGCGGTCCGCGTAGACCACGGCGAACCGCGCCAGTGCCTCATCCAGTTCCTCGCTCTTGCCGCAGTAGCTGGCGATCAGCCGCGGGTCCGCGCTGTGTGCGTGCGCACGGGCCAGCAGAGCGCCCGTCATCCGCCCGTAGTCATCGAGCTGAGCCGGAGTGAGCGCGGCCGGGTCCACACTCCCCTTGCGGTTCCTGAACTGCCGTACCTGGAAGGGCCGTCCCTCGACCGTCGTCCACCCGAGCAGGATGTCGCTGACCACCTGCATCCGCTTCTGGCCACACACCACCCTGCGACCTTCGTGGTCCACTTCGGGCACCTGGAACCCGGAGGCGGCAAGGTAGGGCAGCAGCACCGAGGGGCGTGCTTCCTTCACCTGCAACACCAGCGGATCGCCGAGGTGGTCCAGAAGGAGCACCACATAGGAGCGGGTACCGACACTGCCCGTGCCCACCACCCGGAACGCGACATCGTGTATTTCATAGCGGGCGAGCAGCGGCAACCGGTCCTCCGAGACCGTGCTCAGATACTGCTCCAGGGAAGACGCCACCGCCGCCGCCTCTGCGTCCGACACCCTGCGCAGGACTGGGGCCGCGTCGACGAACCTCCTGGCCTCGCCCGCGCGGTCGGTGACCACTTCGGTCGCTTTGGCAGCGAACCGGGCGCTGGTGTTGTTGCGGGCCTTCTCCGAGACCCGCTCCAATGTGCCGAGCAGATCGCGCGCATCGGTGTGGGAGACCAACTCCTCATCGGCGATCGCATTCCAGGCGTCCATCGCGGGGAGCTTCGCCAGCAGCCGCATCGTCCGTCTGTAGGCGCCCATGGCGTCGAAGGCGGCGTCACGACAGACGGACTCCTTCGCCCCGGCGACTCGTCCTGCGAGCACCAGGGAGGCAGCGAGCCTCTTCACATCCCATTCCCAAGGACCGACGACCGTCTCGTCGAAGTCGTTGAGATCCATGACGAGACGCCCGCGCACATCCCCGTAGAGACCGAAGTTCGCAGCATGGGCATCACCGCAGAGTTGGGCGGAGATGCCGGTCACGGGCGTGCCCACGAGGTCATGAGCCATCAGACCGGCGGCACCGCGAAGAAAGGCGAACGGGGAGGCGGCCATCCTCCCCACCCGTATCGGTGTCAGCTCCGGGACCCGCCCCCGGCTGGACTCCTCCACGGCCTCCACGGCATCAGGACGCTCCACCGCGAGCACCAGGGAGTCGTGGGACGCCCTCGGTACGCGGCTCCGCAGCCCCTTGCCCTCCTGCTTGGGCGACGGTCGGGCCTCCACCCCGGCCCCGTCTGTGGACGGCTCGCTCCCGGTCCGCCAGGAAAATCCCGGGACCTGCGGAATGCGTCCATCGCCCACCACGGCAACCCCCTGCGCGCCACGTTCGGCAACACTCGCGCCTTCGGTAGAGCCCGTCCGCTTCCCAGGAACGCCCTTAACGTCGCCCATATCGTGCGATCCCCCCTATGTCGTCACACTGCCAACATCAACCGAGCTGACCGTACCCCTGGCGCCCGCGGGCCGTCTCCCCCTGTGGATAACCATTGACAGGTCCCATTCAGCACCGTGATCGCCCGGCCGGAAGTCCATGTTCTCCACCTTCGATCCGTCGTCGGGCCGGCTCGTCTCCCACCCGAACAGGGCGACTGCTTCGGCTGAGGGCGGGTCGTCGACGTTTCACGTGAAACAAGCAATCCCCGCCTCACGGAACCCGGTACGTCCCAAGCCAAGTCAAACCCCGGATGACGTTCCCCACCAGCCGTCCCCCGGCGCCCTATGGACCAGAGCGAATCGGCGATCAGTCACCCAGTCCCGCATCACGCGCCAGCAACGCTGCCTGCACCCGGTTGTCACAGTCCAGCTTCGCCAGGATTCGGCTCACATAGGTCTTCACCGTGGCCTCGCTCATATGGAGGCGCCTTCCCGCGTCCGCGTTGGAGAGCCCTTCACCCAGCAGCGCGAGGACGTCCCGCTCCCGAGCGCTGAGCCCGGCCACTCTCAACCGGGCCTGTTCACCACGAGCCGCGGCGCGCCCCGAGGCGAGCTGGTCCACCACATGCCGGGTGGCGCCGGGGGAGAGGTACGCATCGCCCGCGACAGCCGCCCGGACGGCCCCGATCAACTCGGCAGGCGCGGTGTCCTTCAACAGAAAGCCCGCACCTCCGGCCTCCAGGGCCCTCAGTACGTTGTCCCGCTCACCGAAGGTCGTCAGGATGATGACCCGCGTACTCGGAACCGCTCGGCGCAACTCACCCATCGCCGTGAGCCCGTCCATGACCGGCATCTGGATGTCCAGCAGCACCACATCGGCGCTGTGCAGTCGGGCGAGGTCCACCGCTTCCCGCCCGTTCGACGCCTCCGCGACGACTTCGATCTCGCGGTCCGAGGTGAGGATCATTCGAATCCCGGCCCGGATGAGCGGCTCATCGTCAGCGATGACCACCCGAATCGGCGCCCCCGTCATGTCCAACCTCGTACTCTCCGCCGGAACGCAGTAGCGCCAGCCTTCTCCACAGTTCCCCCGGGGCATCGGCCACGGGCACCCCGACCGGCTGCCGTCCCATCCGCATGAGAACCAACCGGATCCCACGGTATGCCCCTGCCCCACCAGGTCCGCCCTGCGGGACACCGGTCAGAGCGCCGTCGCAGCAGTCGACGGACACGCGCCGTCTGGCACGGCCACTCCGGCGGCGACGCCCCGAACACATGGCATCGCTATCGTCCGACCTCGTACGACTTCTTCTCCACGAGCTTCCCGTCCTTGAAGCAGAAGCGGAAGACGGGCTCGGAATCGATGTCGTTGCCCACTTCGGACGACATCAGCACCAGACAGCGGGCACCCTCCGGCTTCTTGGGTCCCTTGCCTCCCAGCCCCACGGTCGCGATGGTGTCGCCGCTCGGGAGCTGCTTCCGTACCGAGTCCTCGTCGTCCCCGACCTGTACCTGCTGGTAATCCGCGGGATCGATCATTCCGTCGTTCACCGAGCTCAGCAGGAAGTAGATCCCCGCCCCAGCCACGGCCACGAGGACCAGAAGGGCCACCAGGGATATCCCGCAGCCAAGCCCGATCCCTCCGGCTCTGCCCCTGCCCGCCCTGCCGTCCAAATAGCTCATCATCGGCGCCTTTCCCGCAGCACTCCAGTCCAGGACCGGAACACCATCCACGCCGACCGCCTTCGGCGCCTGCTGGTGAAAGTCGTCCTCCACAGCGACCAGAGGCGTTGCCTCCACCACCCCGTACGGCAGGACTCCCGCCACCCGGAACCCGCCGTCGTCGAGTGCACCGGCGTGCACCATCCCGCCGACCAGCCGGGCCCGCTCCCTCAGCCCGGTCAGGCCCTGACCTCCGCTGACCACCTCCTCGGGCTCCTGCGGTGCCACGGCACTGACGATCTCCACGACCAAGGAGTCCGGCTCGTAGCGCAGCTCCACCGTGATCGGCGCACCGGGCGCGTGCTTGTAGGCGTTCGTGAGGGCTTCCTGAACGATGCGGTACGCCGCGTGATCGGCCGCGGCGGCAAGCGGCCGGGGCTCCCCCTTGGTCCGCAGCTTCACCGTGTTGCCGGCGGCCCGTGCCGCCTCCACCAGTCCCTCGATCCCCGCCGTCCCCCGAACGGCCCGCCCTGATTCGTCCACGGGCTCGGTCGGGGCGTGCACGCCGTCCCGCAGGATCCCGACGACCTCGCGCAGCTCGTGCATGGCGGCCACCGAGGCCGTCCGGAGCACCCCGACCCCCTCGCGCTGCCGCTCGGTGAGCTCGGGGTCCACCTCCAGGGCACCCGCATGCACGGAGATCAACGCCAACTGGTGCCCCAGGCTGTCGTGCATGTCCTGGGCGATCCGCTGGCGCTCCAGCAGCCTGGCTTGCCCCGCGACCATCTGACGCTCCCAGAGCAATTGCGCATTGCGTTCCTGAAGTGCGTGCAGAAGGGTCCGCCGCTGACTCCAGTAGCGACTGGCGAGGGCCGGTACGACTGCGGTGGCCAGGAAATAGAGCGTGGTCAGCAGCACCGTCGTCAGCGGCATGTTCTCCGACCAGGCACCCACGAGGGAGGAGCCGACGAACAGGACGTAGGCGATCGTGAAGGCCACCAGCGCCCTGCCTGCGCCCACGATCCGCCGCCCGGCCGACCAGGCGACCACCATCAGAAGCAGGGAGAAGCCGGCCACCAGGCCCGCCACAGCGCCGGTGATGATCAATACGAGCGTTGGCAGCCGGCGGCGCAGCAGGCTGAGCACGGCCACCCCGACCGCGCTGAGCACCAGCAGGAACGTCCTGGTCCCCACCAGGTCTTCGATCCCGGCGGCCACGAGCGCGATCACCACCGCCAGCACCAGTTCGCCGGCGGTACGTCGCCGTGTCACCGAACGTGAACCAGCAGGTGGAGCCTGTAGATCGGGCCCGATGAGCCAGATCCAACCCGCTCTCAAGGAGGTCAGGACCTTTCTAAAGACAATCACCTCCGCACCATAGACAAGGGGCCGGATCGCGCTCGGCCGACTTTCGTCCCCTCCCCCATAGACGATCGTCGCGCTGCTGGAAGCAGGCTTCGGGAAGGAACCCTCGTACTACTTGCGTACCGGTCGTCAGCGACGCACCCGCCACGCTCCGGCCCCGTCGACCGACTCATGGGTGTTCTGCTGCCGCGCTCTGACCACGTAGTTCTTGGGGAATGACGACATACGAGAAACGGGCCTCCACCGCGACTTCCGTCACTGTGGAGACCCGTTTCATCGAATCTCATGGTGCGCGAGGGGGGAGTTGAACCCCCACGCCCTTTCGGGCACTGGAACCTGAATCCAGCGCGTCTGCCTATTCCGCCACCCGCGCATTGGGTGTTACCGCTTGGATCTTCACCGGTCCGGTGCGTCTCCTGGCGACATGCAGAAGATTAGCACGGTGCACAGGGTGGATTCACATCCGATTGTTTGACCCTCGGCACGGGAGAACAGGCGAAGGCAGGGCGAGCCGCACCCGGCCCGATCAGCGGTCGCCACGGCGGAAGCGCGGGGCAAAACGGCAGGCGGGGACGGCGCGCACGGGCGGAGGAACAGCTGAGCGGGCGGAGGAGCGGCTGAACGGAAGCGCGCCCCTGCTTCCCGGAGGGGACGGACCGCCCGGCGGACCTCCGGCGCCCTGCACGGCGCATCGAGTGGTCCCGTCGGGCACCCAGCACGGCGACCGGCTCGTCACGGTCCCCACAGCCGCGGCACAACCGTGGCACGAACAGGAAACAAGGCGCGGGGGCAAACAGGTCCTCAGACGCAGAACCGGTCCTCCCGAGCAGACGGAGAAACCCGGAAAGGGGGACTCCGACCGGCCGTACGGGGTACGGGCGAGCGGCTGACCCCGTATCCCGGGCACGGCTTCCGGCAGCCGGCACCGACGGCGGCGTTCTTCGGACAGCGCCCGCCCATCAGGCTCTGACCAGCCTCTGAGCGGGCATACCGACGGGAGGGGACGGGGGAAGGACAGCGGCGAGGCGGCAGATGCATCGAGTACGAGACAACGGAGAGACTATGGAAGACGACAAGCGAGACCGACGCCGCGGAGGGTCGGGCACCCGCTCCTCCGCGGCGTACCCCGGGTGCGGGACACTGTCATAGAGCCGCCTCTACGATCCGTGTGAGAGGTGACACTCATCGACGGTGCAGACAAGGGGAACCAGCCGATTTCCCGACGCGTGGATACGATCAGTAAGCAGTATCAGGACGGCAGCAATGGAGGAGGTGCCCGATGGGAGTCCTGAAGCGTTTTGAGCAGCGGCTCGAAGGCATGGTCAACGGCACCTTCGCCAAGGTGTTCAAGTCCGAGGTCCAGCCCGTCGAGATCGCCGGCGCCCTCCAGCGCGAGTGCGACAACAACGCGACGATCTGGAACCGCGAGCGAACAGTCGTCCCCAACGACTTCATCGTCGAGCTGAGCACGCCCGACTTCGAGCGGCTGAGCCCGTACTCCGGCCAGTTGGGCGACGAGCTCGCCGGACTCGTCCGCGACTACGCCAAGCAGCAGCGGTACACCTTCATGGGCCCCATCAAGGTCCATCTGGAGAAGGCCGACGACCTCGACACCGGCCTCTACCGGGTGCGCAGCCGCACCCTCGCGTCGAGCACCTCGCAGACCTCCGGCGGCCCCGACACCGACTCGGGCGGCTACGGCTATCCGCCCCGCGCAGTCGGCAACGCCCCCGCCGGCGCGCCGCCCATGCCCGACGCCCCGCCTCCGGGTGGCCGTCCCGGTCCCACGCCGATCGGGGACCGCCGCCCGGCGGGTGGCCCCGGCCCGCTGCCGGGGGGCCAGGTGAGGCGCTGGATCGAGATCAACGGCACCCGCCACCAGATTTCCCGCTCCACCCTGGTCCTCGGTCGCAGCACCGACGCCGACGTGCGCATCGACGACCCCGGCGTATCGCGTCGCCACTGTGAGATCCGGACCGGAACGCCCTCGACGATCCAGGATCTCGGGTCCACCAACGGCATCGTGGTAGACGGACAGCACACCACCCGCGCTACGCTCCGCGACGGCTCGCGGATCGTCGTGGGCAGCACCACCATCGTTTACCGGCAAGCCGAAGGGTGAAGCGGGGGCAATGTCAGAGCTGACCCTTACGGTCATGCGGCTAGGTTTTCTGGCCGTTCTGTGGCTTTTTGTAATCGTGGCCGTTCAGGTCATTCGTAGCGATCTGTTCGGTACGCGGGTCACGCAGCGCGGTTCACGCCGCACTGCCGACGCGCGACCGCAGCAGGCGCGCCAAACCGCGGCACCGCCGCAGCAGCGTCAGCAGCCCAGCGGGCGTCAGCGTCGCGGGGCACCGACCAAGCTGGTGGTGTCCGAAGGCACCCTCACCGGCACTACGGTGGCGCTACAGGGCCAGACCATCTCCCTGGGTCGGGCCCATGATTCAACGATCGTGCTGGACGACGACTATGCGTCCAGCCGGCATGCCAGGATCTACCCGGACCGTGACGGCCAGTGGATCGTCGAGGATCTCGGGTCCACCAACGGCACCTACCTCGACCGGACCCGGCTCACCACTCCGACGCCGATTCCGCTGGGCGCGCCGATCCGCATCGGCAAGACCGTCATCGAGCTGCGGAAGTAGTACGAAAATGAGCGAGCGGAGCGAGCGAGCCGCCGCGGTCCCGAAAGCGGACCTGGATCGGCTCCCGACCGGAGGGTGGGCAGTGTGGCGCGAGACCGGCTGTACCCCGAGCCGACGGGCGAGGTGCGCATGAGTCTGTCTCTGCGCTTCGCCGCCGGATCGCACAAGGGCATGATCCGCGAGGGCAACGAGGACTCCGGCTATGCCGGGCCCCGACTGCTGGCGATCGCCGACGGCATGGGCGGCCAGGCGGCGGGTGAAGTCGCCTCGTCCGAGGTGATCTCCACGCTGGTGACGCTCGACGACGACGTGCCGGGTTCCGATCTGTTGACGTCGCTGGGCATGGCCGTGCAGCGGGCCAACGACCAGCTGCGCCAGATGGTCGAGGACGATCCCCAGCTCGAAGGCATGGGCACCACGCTCACGGCCCTGCTCTGGACGGGACAGCGGCTCGGCCTGGTCCATGTCGGTGACTCGCGTGCCTATTTGCTGCGCGACGGTGTGCTCACGCAGATCACGCAGGACCACACCTGGGTGCAGCGGCTCGTCGACGAGGGCCGGATCACCGAGGAAGAGGCCACCACCCATCCGCAGCGCTCCCTGCTGATGCGCGCGCTGGGCAGCGGTGACCACGTCGAACCGGATCTGTCGATCCGTGAGGTCCGTGCGGGCGACCGCTATCTGATCTGCTCCGACGGCCTGTCGGGCGTGGTCTCCCACCAGACGATGGAAGAGACCCTCGCCAGCTACCAGGGCCCCCAGGAGACCATTCAGAACCTGATCCAGCTGGCGCTGCGGGGCGGCGGCCCCGACAACATCACCTGCATCGTCGCCGACGTCCTCGACACCGACTCCAATGACACTCTGGCCGGTCAGCTCAGTGACACCCCTGTCGTCGTCGGTGCGGTGGCGGAGGTTCAGCACCAGCTGAACGACGGTGGCGCGATGCAGACCCCGGCGGGCCGTGCGGCCGGGCTCGGCCGTCCCGTTCCCCCGCAGAGCGGGGGCTTCGGTCCGCCCGGCAGCGGCGACGGCATGGGGTACGGCGGGTTGCCTCCGGACGGCTCGTACGACGCGTACACCGATGACGACTTCAGCAAGCCTGCTCGTGGACGCTCCTGGTTGAAGAGATCGTTCTTCATCACCCTCGCGCTCGCGGTGGTCGGCGGCGGTCTGTACGGCGGTTACCGCTGGACGCAGACGCAGTACTACGTCGGCACCGAAGGCGACAACGTCGCCCTCTACCAGGGCATCAGCCAGGACCTGGCGTGGGTCTCGCTCTCCAAGGTGAAGAAGAACCACCCCGAGATCGAACTCAAGTACCTCCCGCCCTACCAGCGCAAGCAGGTCGAGGCCACGATCACCCAGAAGAGTCTCGGCAAGGCACGCTCCAAGATCAGTGAACTCGCCGCGCAAGCCTCCGCCTGCAAGAAGGAGGAGCAGCGCCGCGATGCGGCCGATCGTGTGAGTGCGGCGCCGCCCGGTGAGGGCGAGGCGGGCGGTACGACCGGAGTGCCCGCCACCCAGAACGCGAAGAAGCAGAACACCGAGCAGAACGTCGACCAGACGAACGTCAGCACGCCGTCCACGGCCTCTCCGTCTCCTGCGCCGGGCCCCACCCTGTCGGAGGACGAGCAGAAGCTGGCCTCGAACTGCGGGAAGCAGTAATTCAGCCGTAGGGGGCCCTCTCCACCATGAGCGTTGTGACCAACACCACCACGATCGGCGCGATCGACGCACCGAGTCGCCGCAACACCGAGTTGATGCTGCTCGGTTTCGCGGTCGCCGTCCCGGTGCTCGCGTACATCAATGTGGGGCTCGCCCTCGACGGCAAGCTGCCCGCCGGTGTCCTCGGCTACGGGCTGGGGCTCGGGCTGCTCGCGGCCGTGGCACACCTGGTGGTGAGAAAGTTCGCCAAGTACGCCGATCCGCTGCTGCTGCCGCTCGCGGTGCTGCTCAACGGCCTCGGGCTGGTGATGATCTGGCGGCTCGACCAGTCGCCCCGGTTGATCCAGCGTGCGGAGGGCGCGTTCGGTTCCTTCACCCCGGACGCCCCCAAGCAGATGCTGTACTCGGCGATCGGCATCGCCCTCTTCGTGGGCGTCCTGCTGTTGCTGAAGGACCACCGCATCCTCCAGCGCTACACGTACATCTCCATGGCCGTGGCGCTGATCCTCCTGATCCTGCCGATGTTCTTCCCCGCCCGTAACGGCGCGAAGATCTGGATCAGCCTCGGCCCGATCAACATCCAGCCCGGCGAGTTCGCGAAGATCATCATCGCGATCTTCTTCTCCGGCTATCTGATGGTGAAGCGTGATGCGCTGGCCCTCGCCAGCCGTCGGGTGATGGGTCTCTACCTGCCGCGTGGGCGTGACCTCGGTCCGATCCTCGTGGTCTGGGCGATGTCCATCCTGATCCTCGTCTTCGAGACGGACCTCGGCACGTCACTGCTGTTCTTCGGCCTCTTCGTGATCATGCTGTACGTGGCCACCGAGCGGACCAGTTGGATCGTCTTCGGTCTGCTGATGTCGGCCGCGGGTGCGGTCGGCGTCGCCACCTTCGAGCGCCACGTCCAACAGCGGGTCGAGTTCTGGCTGAACCCCTTCGCCGACAAGACCTGGGCCCAGAGCGAGCAGATCGGCCAGGCGCTGATGTCCTTCGGTGCCGGCGGCACCCTCGGCACGGGCCTGGGACAGGGCAACTCCGACCTGATCATGTTCGCCGCCAACTCGGACTTCATCCTCTCCAGCTTCGGCGAGGAGTTGGGGCTGGCCGGGATGATGGCGTTCTTGATGATCTACGGACTGATCGTGGAGCGCGGGGTACGCACGGCGCTCGCCGCTCGTGACCCGTTCGGCAAGCTGCTGGCCATCGGCCTCTCCGGAGCCTTCGCCATCCAGGTGTTCGTCGTCGCCGGCGGTGTGATGGGCCTGATCCCGCTGACCGGCATGACGATGCCGTTCGTCGCGGCCGGTGGTTCGTCGGTGATCGCCAACTGGGCGCTGATCGCGATCCTGATCCGTATCAGCGACACCGCCCGCAGGCCTGCGCCCGCGCCCGCCCCGTCCCCCGATGCCGAGATGACCCAGGTGGTCCGACCGTGAACAAGCCCCTGCGCCGGATCGCCATCTTCTGCGGGCTGCTGATCCTCGCACTGCTCGTGCGCACGAACTGGCTCCAGTTCGTCGAAGCGGAGGAACTGAACACCCACGACCGCAACCGCCGCGTCCTGATCGACCGGTACGCCAGTGAGCGCGGCAACATCATCGTCGACGGCAAGCCCATCACCGGCTCGGCCAAGACCGACGACACCGACTTCGCGTTCAAGCGGACGTACATCAACGGCCCCATGTGGGCACCGGTGACCGGATACGCCTCCCAGGCGTTCGGCGCCAACCAGATCGAGAACCTTGAGGACGGCATCCTCACGGGCAACTCCGACCAGCTCTTCTTCGACCGCACGATGGCCATGTTCACCGGCGACAAGAAGAAGGGCGGCAATGTGGTCACCACCCTCAGCGGAGCCGCCCAGAAGGCCGCCTTCGAAGGGCTCGGCTCCAAGAAGGGCGCGGTCGCGGCGATCGAGCCCAAGACCGGCAAGATCCTCGCGCTCGCCTCCACCCCTTCGTACGACCCCTCGTCCTTCGCCGGGTACGGCGCGACCGACGAGAAGGCGTGGAACGCGTTGGAGAAGGACAAGGACAAGCCGACGCTGAACCGCGCGCTGCGCGAGGTGTATCCGCCCGGGTCGACGTTCAAGGTGGTCACGGCCGCTGCGGCGCTGGAGCACGGAGTGCTCAAAGACATCGACGAGGACACGGACACCCCGGAGCCCTGGAAGATCCCGCTCTCCACCCAGCCGATGAAGAACCACGCGAAGGGCTGCGAGAACGCCAGCCTGAACCGGGCCATGGAGGTCTCCTGCAACTCCGTCTTCGCCAAGCTCGGTGATGAGGTGTCGCGGGACAAGATGGTGGAGACGGCCTCGAAGTTCGGCTTCAACGCCGAGCACTTCGTGCCGGTCCGTGCTTCTTCGTCCACCTATGACAAGAACATGGACCGGGGCGGAAACGCCCTTTCCTCCATCGGCCAGTTCAACACCACGGCCACTCCCCTCCAGATGGCCATGGTCACCGCGGCGATCGCGAACGACGGCAAGCTGATGAAGCCGTACATGATCGACCAGTTGGAGGCCCCCAACCTCGATGTGATCGAGAAGACCGAGCCGCAGGAGCTGAGCCGTCCCGTCTCCCAGGAGAACGCCCAACTGCTCCAGAAGATGATGGAGAACGTCGTCGAGAAGGGCACGGGCGGCAACGCCAAGATCAAGGGAGTGACGGTCGGCGGCAAGACCGGTACGGCGGAGAACGGCTTCAACAACAAGGGCACGCCGTACGCCTGGTTCATCTCCTACGCGAAGACGGGTGACGGATCTCCGGTGGCGGTCGCGGTCGTCGTCGAGGACAGTGACGCCCGCGGCGGCGACATCTCCGGCGGTGGCCTGGCGGCGCCGATCGCCAAGTCGGTCATGAAGGCGGTCCTCGACAAGAAGTGACCGGTCGGGTGCCCGTGGTTCGCGGTCGTCGTGGGAGAAGTGAGCTGCGGCGAGGAAGAACCCGGGCGCCCGTCGTTTTGGGGCTCCGGTCGGGGCGCTCGTTCTCCGCCTGCTGCCGGTCGGAATGTGATTCCCGGCCCTTCGGGGCGGGCACGCCCCTCGATTCCGTGGGCTGCGTCACAGATCCATCCGGATGTCGAGGCCCTTCCGACCCGTTTCGGGGGGCCCTTTTCCGGGTGATTCACCGCGGGCGGTTTCCGAACGTTTTCCCGCCGCCCCGTCACCCCTGCGCAGGGGTGGTGAAAGGCAACCCGCCGTCATCATTCCTGGCAGCCCGCCCGAAGAATGCCCGTTCCGTCGATCGAAGGGCCCGGTTTCCGACGCCGGGTTCACCATTGCCTGGTCAGCCCTGGTGAGCCGCTCGTAGAGGAATTCGGAACTCGTATACCGGTCGGATATCGGCTGCCCGGGAGGGCCGGGTTACATCCGACGCGACGGGTACCGTATCCCAGGCAGCCACAACTGGTTCAGGGAGAGGTTCACCGCTATGGAAGAGCCGCGTCGCCTCGGCGGCCGGTACGAGCTGGGCTCGGTGCTCGGCCGTGGTGGCATGGCCGAGGTCTACCTCGCCCACGACACTCGGCTCGGCCGCACCGTCGCTGTGAAGACGCTGCGGGCGGACCTCGCCCGCGATCCGTCCTTCCAGGCCCGGTTCCGCCGCGAGGCCCAGTCGGCCGCCTCGCTCAACCACCCGGCGATCGTCGCGGTCTACGACACCGGCGAGGACTACGTCGACGGTGTCTCCATCCCCTACATCGTGATGGAGTACGTCGACGGCTCCACACTCAGGGAGTTGCTGCACTCCGGACGCAAACTGCTGCCCGAGCGCACGCTGGAGATGACGATCGGCATCCTCCAGGCGCTCGAATACTCCCACCGCAACAACATCGTCCACCGGGACATCAAGCCGGCGAACGTCATGCTGACGCGCACCGGTCAGGTGAAGGTGATGGACTTCGGCATCGCCCGCGCCATGGGTGACGCCGGAATGACGATGACCCAGACCTCGGCCGTCATCGGCACGGCCCAGTACCTCTCCCCCGAGCAGGCCAAGGGCGAGCAGGTCGACGCCCGCTCCGACCTCTACTCGACGGGCTGCCTGCTCTACGAGCTGCTCACCGTGCGTCCGCCGTTCATCGGCGACTCACCGGTGGCCGTCGCCTATCAGCACGTGCGCGAGGAGCCGCAGGCCCCCAGCTCCTTCGACCCCGAGATCACGCCTGAGATGGACGCGATCGTCCTGAAGGCCCTGGTCAAGGACCCCGACTACCGGTACCAGTCCGCGGATGAGATGCGCGCGGACATCGAGGCGTGCCTCGACGGGCAGCCGGTCGCCGCGACCGCCTCCCTGGGTGCGGTCGGCTACGGCGCCTACGGCGGGGACGACCAGGCCACCACGGCCATGCGACACGCGGACCCGGCCGCCGCCCAGACGTCGATGCTGCCGCCGATGAACCCGGACGACGGGGGCTACGGCGGTTACGACGACCGCAGGGGTGATCGTCGCCGTCAGCAGAAGAAGTCAAACATGTCGACGATCCTGCTGGTCGTGGCGGGCATCCTGGTGCTCATCGGCGCGGTGCTGATCGGCCGCTACATCTTCGACGAGAAGGACAGCGCCGCCGGGGACATCGCGGTACCGATCTTCGTCGGCAAGACGGTGGACGAGGCGCAGGGGCTCGCGACCAACGCCCGCATCAAGATCGCCCAGTCCGGCTCCCAGCGCTGCGACCAGCCCAAGGACACGATCTGTAGCCAGACCCCGGCCAGCGGCCGGATGGAGCAGGGGGAGACCGTCCAGTACGTCCTGTCCGAGGGTGCGCCCAAGGTCGAGGTGCCGGACGTGACCGAGAAGTCGCAGGAGAGCGCCGAGGAGCAGTTGGGGCGCAAGGGATTCGTCGTCGACGTGAAGCGGGTCGAGTCCGAGCAGGAGCCCGGCACGGTCATCAAGCAGGACCCGCCGGCCAACAGCATGGCCGAGCAGAAGTCCACGGTCACCATCACGGTCTCCAAGAGGGCGCAGGTCACGGTGCCTCCGTTGGTGGGGAACCAGTTGGCGAGCGCCCGGGCACAGCTCACCACCTTGAAGTTCCAGGTCCGTGAGGAGTTCGTGGACTCGGACAAGCCGAAGGACGAGGTGCTGGAGCAGAACCCGCCCGGAAACACCAAGGCGGACTTGAACAGCACCGTGACGCTGAAGGTGTCCAAGGGACCCACGCAGCAGAGCACCCCGGTGCCCACTCTGTTCGGTCAGACGCTCGCCCAGGCGAAGATCATTCTGGAGCAGGCGGGCTTCCAACTCGGTGACGTCGACGGCTCCGAGGACGACAACGCGATCGTCGTCAGCCAGGACCCGCAGGGCGGTGCCCAGGGCAGCGCGGACCAGCGGGTGAACCTGAAGACCACGGGTGGCGGGGGCAACGGTAACGGCGGAAACGAAGGAGCCATCGAAGGACTGGTCGGCGGCGGCTTCGGCCGCGGCGACTAGAACGCCTCATCGATCGTGAGCATCGAAGTCCCGACCCCCGCCAGTGGGGGTCGGGACTTCGGTCATCCGGCGTCTGATGCCCGGCGTCGTGGGGCCGCCGTTGCACGGACGGCGGGACCGGTTCTGACCGCGGAGGGCAGCGGCCCGGGAGGGGGCAGGCCCGCGCCGTACCGACGCGAGGGGCGCGCCGTTCGTTTCAGCGCAGTTCGGCGGGGCGGTTCCGGTCGTTGTCGACCTTGATCTCACGCTCTAGCTCGCCCCACACGATGTAGCGGAAGTCCGAGGTGAAGACGGGCGTGCAGGTGGTCAGCGTGATGTAGCGGCCCGGTTTCGTCTTCCCGGACTCCTTGGGCACCGGCTGGAGCACGTCCACGTTGAACTTCGACGTCTTCGGCAGCGTCTTGTAGACCTTGTAGACGTACCAGGTGTCCCGCGTCTCGAAGACGATCGGGTCGCCGACCTTCATCTTGTGGATGTTGTGGAACTTCGCCCCGTGGCCGTCCCGGTGGGCGGCGAGGGTGAAGTTGCCCTTCGCGTCCGACGGCAGGGCGGACTTGATGGGATCGGTGTAGTAGCCGGCGGTGCCATCGTTCAGGTCCTTGAGGTCGGTGCCCTTCTTGACCAGCACCTCACCGTTCTTCATGGACGGCACGTGGAGGAAACCTATGCCGCCCTTGGTGTCGAGGTCGCCGGGTCCACGGCCCTTCGCCCAGTCGTCGCGGATCTCGTTGCCCTGGCGGGAGGACTCGCGTTCGGCTAGGACGTTGGTCCACCACAGCGAGTAGGCGACGAAGAGTCCCAGCACCACGCCCGCGGTGATCAGCAGTTCGCCGAAGACGCTGACGACACCGGCGATCCGGCTGCGAGCACGTGACACTGCTTCTCTTCCCGTCTGGCCGACCGGGCACCTGGAGTACCTGGGTCGTGTCCTCCTAGCCTACGAGCGAGTCCGGCTTGCCCTTGCTGCGAGGTCGTTCCTCGACCATCTTGCCCCATACGATCATTCGGAAAGTACTCGTGAACTCCGGGGTACATGTGGTGAGCGTGATGTATCGCCCGGGTCCGGAGAAACCGGACCCCGGGGGTACGGGGCCGATGACGCTCACGTTGGACGGCGGCGTCTGCGGCAGGATGCTCGCCATCTCGTAGGTGTAGTAGGTGTCCTGCGTCTCGACCACGATGGGATCGCCCGGCTTCAGACGGTTGATGTAGCGGAACGGCTCCCCGTGGGTGTTGCGGTGGCCCGCGACGGCGAAGTTGCCCGTACGGGCCGACGGCAGGGCGGTTTTCAGCCCGCCCTCGCTGTAGTGGCCCACCATGCCCCGGTCGAGCACCTTCTCCTTGTCGATGCCGGCCGCCACCGGGACGACCACGTCCAGCTTGGGGATGTGCATGATCGCGAAGCCCTGACCGGGCTGGAAGGCATCGGGTTTGCGGCCCTCCGCCCATGCGTCCTGGATCTTGCTCGTCTCGCGGTCGACTTCCTGCCCGGCCCGGATGTTGGTCCACCAGAGTTGGTACGTGACGAACAGCAGCATCAGCACGCCGAAGGTGATGAACAGCTCGCCGATGGCCCGGCTGGCGATGACGGCCGGACTGTCCTTCGCCGCTCGGGCCGCGCGACGGGCCTCAACACGGGTCAGGGGACGCCCTGGCGGCCCGGAGTCCGCAGAGCCAGACGCAGGACCTCCCGGGGGCGGTGAGGACCGTCTACGACCTCGGGACTTGGCGGCCCTCCTGCGCTCGGCGCGACCGGGCCCCGGCGGACGTTCGGCTCCGGGTGCGGCGGTCGCACGGCTCGACGGGGTCGAACGCGATCCGCTCGGGCTGCCGAAGTCGATGACGGGCATGGGCGCGGTGATCGGTTCGGCGGACGGCGCCGGTCGTGAACCGGGCGTCCGCGGAAAGGCGGTCGTGGCGTCCATCGGCCCCACGGGCCGGTGCCCTTGCGGGACCCGCCCGGCCGCCGGTCGAGGGCCGTTCGCGGGCGTCGGTCGGGGCGTCCCCGCGCCCGCCCGTCCGTCGGCGGGCCCGGACCGCCCTCCGGGCGCCGGCTGCCGCGGTGACTGTGGGGGCTGCGGGGGGTTGGACCACCCCTGCCGGTAGTCGTCCGTCCGGTAGTTCTCCGTGTAGGCCCGGGCTCCGGGGGAGTTCTCCCCCGGATGCACGTGATCCGCGCGTCCCTGCGGCTGCTCCGGGCCACGGGCCGGCCGCCCCCGCAGCCACGGCTCTGCGGGGGGTTCCGGGTCCGCCAGGGGGTCGTACTCATCCCCGGGACGCCGGGCGGTCACGCCAGGGCCTTGCCCACCACTGGCGCGAGCCCTGCCGAACGGCCGACCGCCCCGGTGTCGCCGCACTGTTCCAGCCAGTTCGCGAGCATCAGATGGCCGTGCTCAGTGAGCACCGACTCCGGATGGAACTGCACGCCCTCGACGGGAAGTTCACGGTGCCGCAGCCCCATGATGATCCCGTCGGCGGTGTGTGCGGTGATCTCCAACTCGGCCGGCAGCTCTGCCGGCTCCGCGGCGAGCGAGTGGTAGCGGGTCGCGATGAACGGCGAAGGCAGCCCGGCGAACACGCCCTTGCCCCCGTGGGTGACCAGGGAGGTCTTGCCGTGCAACAGCTCCGGCGCGCGGTCCACGACGCCCCCGTACGCCACCGCCATCGACTGCATCCCCAGACAGACCCCGAACACCGGCACTCCGGTGTCGGCGCAGTGGCGCACCATCTCGATGCAGACGCCGGCCTGCTCGGGGGTGCCCGGTCCGGGGGACAGGAGCACGCCGTCGAAGCCGTCCTGGGCGTGTGCGAGCTCGACCTCGTCGTTCCGTACGACCTCGCACTCGGCTCCGAGTTGGTAGAGGTACTGGACGAGGTTGAAGACGAAGCTGTCGTAGTTGTCGACGACCAGAATGCGTGCACTCATCGGGCCGCCCCCTCTCTTGCCGCCGTGTCCGCTGCCGCGCCCGCTCCGTCGACCGTCACGTCGTTGAAGGGGAGCAGCGGCTCCGCCCAGGGGAAGACGTACTGGAACAGCACATAGACGGCCATCAGGACCAGCGCGAGCGAGAGAACCGCCCGCACCCACGCATTGCCCGGCAGATGCCGCCAGATCCAGCCGTACATGCCGTCCCTTTCCATTCGGTGCCCGCTCCAGACTAAAGGGCGGCAGGGGTCAGCGGGTCGGCTGCGCGAAGCTTGCGACCAGCGGTCCGTCACGACGGGGGCCGGGTGGGGCCCGTCGTGTGCCCCCAGCGGAGTGCGGCTCCTGGCCGGGTACGGGTCGAAGGGCACGCCGTCCCTCGGCAAAATCGTTCCGCCCAAGCGGTGCCGGCTCGTTACTCCGCTCGCTCCTCCGTGGGGGTCGCGTGGTGGAGGTCGACGGTTCCCGAGTAGCCGGGCAGGGTGACCGCCCTGCGTTCGTCGACCTTCCAGCCGAGGCCGTACGCCTTCACGTAGAGCTGGTAGTTCTGGAGCGCCGGGGACGCGTCCAGCGCCTTCTTCAACGTGTCCTGGTTCCCGACAGCTGTGATCTTGTAGGGCGGCGAGTAGACGCGGCCCTGGAGGATCAGGGTGTTGCCCACGCAGCGCACCGCACTGGTGGAGATCAACCGCTGGTCCATGACCTGGATGCCCTTGGCGCCGCCCTGCCACAGGGCGTTCACCACGGCTTGCAGGTCCTGCTGGTGGATGACCAGGTCATTGGCCTGCGGCTCGGGATATCCGGGGGCGGCCTGGGCACCGGGGGGTGCGTCGTTCAGAGTGACGGTCAGTGCGCTTCCGCCAACCTTCTGGGTCCCCGCGGCCCGCTCCAGGGCGCCGAGCCTCTTGTCCTCGGCGTCCGTGAGGTCGTGCTGGCGCTCGGCAAGGCCGTCGACGTCATGGCGCAGCGCAGCCGTGGATTCGTCCAGATCGCCGTTCCGGGCGCTGCGCTCGCGAATGAGATCGGAGAGCTTCAGCAGCGAATCGTCGGTCCGGAGATTGGTGCCCCTGGCCGTGTTGAAGCTGGTTACGAAGATCACTCCGGCCAGGGCGAAGACGGCAGCGGTCAGTACCCGGCCCGTGCGCCGCTTCAGGGCGCGGACGGTCTCATGGCCATGACCAGCCCGGCTGTCTTCCGGCCCGTGCCGGGAGTCGGCAGAATTGCTCAACGTACCCTTATCTCCTCAGGCGCCGCGGAAGCACTACGCTAACGGACGCCCGGGGGAGGCAGTGGTCCCCGTCGCTCCAGCCCCGGCGCCAGCCAAAGTTATCTGCGCGGTCACGCAGCGCATCGACAGGAGAGTCCCTCGTGCCGAAGTCACGTATCCGCAAGAAGTCGGAGTTCACGCCGCCCACGGCGACGAAGCAGGCGACCAGCATCAAGCTGACGAATCGGAGCTGGGTGGCTCCGGTCATGCTGGCGCTGTTCCTCATCGGCCTGGCTTGGATCGTCGTTTTCTATGTGACCGAGAGCAGGCTGCCGATCGAGTCCATCCACAACTGGAACATCGTCGTGGGCTTCGGCTTTATCGCCGCGGGCTTCGGCGTCTCCACCCAGTGGAAGTAGCTCCGCGGAAGCCGCGTCACGGTGGGAGCACCCGCGCGAGCCGGGCTGATGCCTCGGTGAGCGCCCTTCTGTGTGCTCGCGCCGTTCTGCCCGTCCGGCGGATGCCGGCCGGCGCCCCTCGGCCACCCGTGGGCGCCCGTGGGGACGGATTCCGCTCGGAGCCGTGTCCACAGGGCGTCTCCTCCCGTTAGGCGGCTGGGTGCCTCTTGGCGACCGGGTTTCTCGACAGGTGTGAACGACTGAGCCTGCGGGATGTCCGCGTCGTGCGTCTTGAGCCGCCCGCGGCCCCTTCGTCATGCCCGGACCCGGGTGACTCGGTGGCTGCTTAGGGCCGTGGGCCCTTTTCGTCAAGCTCTACCCCAAGGTTATCCACAGAGTTGTCCACAGTGGGGAAAAGGTCAGACGATCTGTGGATAACCCTCAGGGTGTTGACGCCGGTGTGACTGACTAGGTCATCCCGGTGACACCGCGGAACCCTTGTCCCTACTGGGAAAACCCGTCTCCGTGGACGAGCCGCCGACCGCGCCCGACCCCTGCGCGGGATCGGGCGCACACTGTGGACAACCGGTGGATCAGATGAGCGAAGCCGTTCTCGCGATCACGGTCACCACGACCAGCAAGAGCACTGATGCACAGGTGGCCAGCTGGACCAGGGTTCGGCGATCGCGCGGTGCGTAGACCAGTCCGAGGGTGATCAGAGCACCCGCGACCAGGCCCCCGATGTGCCCCTCCCACGAGATGTCGGGCCGGGTGAAGGTGAGCACCAGACTCACGGCCAGGATGATCAGGACCGGCCGCATGTCGATGTTCGTACGACGCGCCAGGACGGCGAAGGCACCCATCAGACCGAAGATCGCACCGGACGCGCCCAGCGAGGGCTGGTTGGGCGCCGCGAGCAGATAGGCGAGGGCGCTTCCCCCCAGTCCCGACAGCAGATAGACGGCGAGGAACCGGCTGCGCCCGAGCGCCGGCTCCACGATCCTGCCGAGGAACCACAGCCCCAGCATGTTGAAGAGGATGTGCGGAAGCTCCTGGTGCAGGAAGACCGAGGTGATCAGCCGGTACCACTGGCCGTCCGCGACTCCGACGACCTCGCCGAGCTGGGGGCTGAAGGCCAGTCCGATCAGCTCGGTCTCGGCCAGGAACCGCTCGCCGAGGGCCAGCACCAGCACGAAGACGGCGACGTTGATCCCGATCAGCACCTTGGTGACCAGGAAGGAGTCCTCGGCGATGCTGCCGCCCGCTATGGTCCGCGGACGATTGGCGTCTGGTGCGTGTCCCGTACCGGAGCCGGTGCGCACGCAGTCGGGACACTGGAAGCCCACCGACGCGCTGATCATGCAATCCGTACAGATGGGCCGCTCGCAGCGGGTGCAGCTGATGCCCGTCTCACGGTCGGGGTGCCGGTAGCAGGTGGGCACGCTCGGACTGCCCTGTGGCCGCTGCGGACTGCCTGGCGCCTGGTCCATGAGATCCCTCAATCCTCCCGAAACAACACACCGCCCCGTCCATCCAGACGGATGGACGGGGCAGAATTGTTCCCCGTACCGCCGGGAACACGTCCGACTCGGTGGCGCTGGTCAGCCGCGCTTGTCGATGACGACGGACTCGATCACGACATCGTTGACCGGTCGGTCGGAGCGCGGGTCGGTCTCGGTCGTCGAGATCGCGTCCACGACCTTCTTGCTGGCCGCATCGGCGACCTCGCCGAAGATGGTGTGCTTGCGGTTGAGCAGCGCGGCGGGCACGACGGTGATGAAGAACTGCGAGCCGTTCGTCGCCGGGCCCCCGTTCGCCATGGCCAGCAGATACGGCCGGTCGAAGACCAGCTCCGGATGGAACTCGTCCGCGAACTCGTAGCCCGGGCCTCCCATGCCGTTGCCCAGGGGGTCCCCGCCTTGGATCATGAAGTCCCGGATGACGCGGTGGAAGACCGTGCCGTCGTACAGCGGGGTCTGCGTCTTCTCGCCGGTCGTCGGATTCGTCCACTCGCGGGTGCCGTTCGCGAGCTCGACGAAGTTCCTCACCGTCTTGGGCGCGTGGTTCGGCAGGAGCCTGAGCTCAATGTCGCCGTGGTTGGTCTTCAGGGTGGCAAAAAGCTGCTCGGCCACGGTCACGCCCTCCGTAGATAAAGCTCGATACGCACCCGATCCTCGCATGAAGCGGACGTGCCCACTCAAGGCCCGTCGAGGTCCGCGGGGAGGGGTGGGAAGGATCGCGCCATCGCCGGGATTGACCCGGATGCCCGCCCCACATGCCGGGAAGCCAGCCAACATGCATGATTTCCGAACAGGCGGAAAGGCGAGAAATGCCGCGCTGGGGACTGCCCCAGGGCTAGGAACGCCACCGAGGAGGAGGATTCCCGTGACCCGCATGGACAGCGTGCGCGCCGCGACCGATTCGGCGAAGGAGAGCGTGCTGCACGCCGCGGAAGTGGTGGCGCCATACGCCGGAACGGCCAGGGACCAGGCTGCGCTCTACGCACACGAAACTCGTGTACGGATCGCACCCAAGGTCAACAAGGCCGCGAAGCAGGCCCGCTACCAGGCCCGTACCCAGTACGACGCCCTCGTCGCACCGCATGTGCCGCCGAAGGTCGACGAGGCCGCACACCGAGCCGCACTCCAGACCCGGAAGGCCGCTCGTCAGGCGGCGGAGTACACCAAGCCGCGCATCGAGCACGCGGTTGCAGCCGCAGGTCCCGTACGGGAAGAGGCTGCGTCTCGCTCCGCTGCCGCACTGGCCGCGCTACGCGGTCAGGTGACGGCGAAGGAAGTACAAAGGCTGATCAGGAAGCACGAGCGACGCTCGAAGGTCGCACGGTTCGGCAAGGGACTGGTGATCGTCTCGGTGGTGGCAGGGGGTGCCTTCGCCCTCTGGAAGTGGTGGGACCGGCAGGCCAATCCCGATTGGCTGGTGGAACCGCCCGCGGCGACCGAGGTCTCGGAGCGCGATCCGCTGGCTGCCGTCGACGGCAGCCCGGAGGCGTTGGACCCCGAGGTCCAGGCGAAGCAGGACGAGGCGGAGGCCAAGGGCCAGGACGAGCGCTGACCGCCGTGTGAGGTGCCGGGAGGGCAGAAGTTCTCCCGGCGCCTCACGCTGCCTTCAAGACGTTCGGCGTGCCCGGGTCGTCCTCGTCGGCGCCCGCTTCGGCGTTCGGCGCACGGAACCGGTCCAGCTCCAGGATCCGTCCACGGCGCACGGACGTACGGTCCGAGCACTGGTCGATGCCGCGGAGGCGATCAGGGCGGAGGGCGCCCCGGTGCTTCGGGTCCGTAGAGTGCTGGCCGTGCTGGTCGACCCCGTCCGCGCAACGGCCGGAAGATGTGCCGACGGCGGGCGAGGGCTCACCGACCGGAGCCGTGTCGATCGTCAGGGGTGTGTCAGCGCCGGCGCTCGACGCAGGGTGGGCGCCGGGACCGGTCGGGGTATGGCCGCCGGAGGGCGAACCGGCACCCGCATCGACCGCTGACCGGATGCCACCGGTGCGGCTGAGCCAGCGGGACCTGCCGAGGCCGAAGAGCGATCCGAGCCGGGACCCGGAAGTCGTCGCGGCATCCGAGTCCGCGTCGAGGGCGGGCAGTTTGCGCACCGACGGGGAGGAGCCGTGCGCCTCGGCCCTGATGCGCTGCTTGATGGTCGGCGGGAGCGACCTCTCGCGTACCGCCGGGCGCCAGCACCTCCGTTGTGCCGGGACCACCGCCCGAGCGGTTTCGGTTTCGGTGCTGCCGGTGCGCTCCTGCTGAGGCAGCACGGGCAGTTCGGGCGTCCGCGCGGCGGGCCGGACGGCGGTCGACGCGGGGGCCTTGGTGAGCCCGATCGACGCGAGCAGTGCGAAGAAAGCCGTGATGAAGGTGGTCCACAGATCTCTGACCTTGACGGCGGCCATGATCCCTCACTTCCCCATAGTTCGTGTTGGGCGATCTACATACCTTCCTCATGATGTGTATGCGCCCCGAGTTGCGAAGGACCGACGCAGCCGCTAAGAGGTTCTTCTGATGAACACCACCCGGTCAGCTCAATCGGGGCCGAGGAACGGGCGCTCAAAACGGTGGGTGGTCGGACATCGGCCGAGCCCGTTCTACATCAGCAGCCACGGAGAGTAGTGGTCTCGATGATGGGTGTTGATCGCCAAAAGGGCCTTCTCAGCTGCTCTTCCGGGCGTCCGGGCCGCTGGCGACTCCCCAGGCCCCACCCCTCGCCCGGGGTCAGACGCTCACTGTCGGTCGTCGCTGCCCGCTGCCACGGAACGTCGTCGTACGCAACCGGAGAGACCGCTCGGGCAGACGAATGGCCCGTCCTTCAGGGCGGGCAACCATGCGGACCTCATCGATCCCGACATTTCCGTGCGTCATTCTCAGGGTGCGACTTCGCTCATTCTTCGGAGGTATTCGTGGTCATTCTCGGGTTGCACTCGCCACGCGTTATCAAGTCAGTTATCTGAAAATCAGACAGCTCTGAGGACTGGCTCAACCCGGCGGCTCCCCGGGCGCTCCTCCTGCGTGAAAGGCAAGCGATCGAGGAGGGACCCCTTGGGTATCCAAGGCTGGAGAACTGCCGCAGCGGCCACCGGTATTGCCGGTGTCCTGATCGGCACGGCCGCCACACCGGCCATTGCTGCACCGACCGCCGCACCGAAAGCGGATCTGCGGGCGGACGTGAACCGTGACGGCAGCGTCGACGTCACCGGAACGACCGACACGGCGGGCGAGGACGGCTGGACCCGTCAGCGGGGCGCGGTGGTACTGCCCAACATCGACGACGACACCAAGCGCTGCCCGACCCGCAACAGCGCGGGCAAGCCACTGACGGACGCCCAGCTCGCCGCCTGCCACGATGCGGCGGACACCGTGTTGAACGGAGCGAGCGACGCCGCGGACCTGGCCCGGTTGAAGACCGTGCCCGCCCCCGACGCCTCCCGCCAGGCCACCGGCACGGTCACGATCGTGGGCGGGGGCAAGGCCAGGCTGTTCATCAACCGCGGCGGGAAGTGGCAGCACTTCAAGGCCACCGACCGACTCACGTCGGCCGAGGTGAAGGCCGGTGTGGAACTGGGCATCGAGGCCACCGACGTGGTGCGCGATGCCAAGGTGTGGGACGGGAAGGTCCGGGTCAGGCTGGGCATCACCGACGGCGCCACCACCACATCGGACGAGGTCCTGCTGAAGACGGCGCCCGTACTGACCCACCATCACCTCCAGAAGGCGCAGGAGGTCCTGGTCACCAAGGTCGGCCCGGACGTCACCTTCCCGGAGCTGGTCGCCGAGCAGCACAGGTTCGTCGCGAACCTGGAGCGCGAGGTGAAGGCCGCGGGCATCACCAAGCCGGTGAAGAAGTTCACCCAGTACGGCGACCCGTGGGCCCAGGACTTCGTCGAGCCCGGCTATGTCAGCATGACCGGCCCGGGCGGCAAGACCCACGCCATGCGGGTCCTGATCCGCTCCGCCCAACTGGACCGGGAGGCCGGACGCGAGCTGTTCGAGAAGCTGCGCGGCAAGGACGTCGGGGTGGTGCAGGTCGCCGGGGCGTCGAAGGAAGAGGAGTGGACGCTGAACTCCATGGGCAACCTGGAGACCGTGCCGCCGTACGCCCACGGGGGCAAGGAGTATCCGGCCGGCCGGATCGTCATGGGGCACCGGCCGGACTCCAAGTCGCTGCCAGCGAAGTCGATGCGGACCTTCCTCGCCTCGCAGGGGATGCAGTCCCCGCTGCTCCTCGACACGGCCTGGTTGGCGGTCGGCCACGTCGATGAGTTCGTCCAGTTCCTGCCCGCCAAGACGGCGCGCGGCTGGCGGATCGGCATCGCGGACCCCCAGGCCGGGGTGGGCCTGCTGAAGAAGGCCAAGGCCGACGGCCACGGCAAGAAGAAGATGTTCTCGGTGCCCGGGAAGTTCGGTGTGCCGGCGCCGCCGGAGACCATCGAGCAGGTGCTCGCCAGCAAGACCTTCCAGGCGGACAACAAGCTGGCCAGCGACCGCATCGAGGCCAATCTGCGGCTGTTGAAGAGGGAGACCGGTGTCACCGACGCCGAGGTGGTGCGGGTGCCCAGCCTGTACTACCGCGGCTCGCTGGACGGCAAGGCCGCCAAGGGGCAGCAGGACCAGAAGCTCCAGCGGCTCGGCGGCGACTACTTCGGCAAGTCCAAGATGGGTCCGCAGGGCAAGGAGCGGTCGGCCGGTGCCAAGGCGGCGCCGGGGGTCTGGCAGAACCTCGCCTATGTGCCGGGCGCGGTCAACGGCGTGGTCCTGAGCGACTCCCGCTATCTGTCGGCCAAGCAGTGGGGTCCGGTGATCGGCGGCAAGGACATCTTCGGTGTGGCGGTCAGTGCCGCCTACGCCAAGGCGGGCTTCACGACCGCGTACATCGACGACTGGTACACGTACCACATGGGTGCAGGTGAGGTGCACTGCGGCACCAATACGCTGCGGGACATGTCACGGGCGTGGTGGAAGCGTCCCTGACGCACCCGCCCGTCCGGCTCCGAGGAACGCCGAGGCCCCGCACCCTTAGGGTGCGGGGCCTCGGCCCTGAGCGGGGCAGGTCACTTGGTGAGGGCGGCCTGGAGCTCGTCGAGGATCTTGTCGGCGCCGGTGTACCCGATGCCCTGGATCCACAGCTCGTCCTGGACGGGGAAGACCTTGCCGGCCTTCACCGCCGCGAGGTTCTTCCAGACCGGTCCGCCGAGCACCTCGGTCGCCTTGGCCTTCTTCGGGTCACCGATGGTGGAGTGGAAGATGACATCGGCCTCGGCCATGTCGATCTTCTCGGGGCTCACATTGAGCATGAAGCCGTCCTCGGCCTTGTCGGTGACGGCCGGGCGGCCCAGACCGACATCGGCGAGAACGGTGCCGATGTAGTTCTCCTTGCCGTAGATGCGGATGTCCGCACCTTCGACGAATCGAACCATGTTGACCTCGGTGGCGGCGGCCTTCTCCTTGCCGCCCAGCGCCTTGGTGACCTCGGCGACATGGGCGGTGTAGTCCGCCACCGTCTTCTTCGCCTCGTCCTGCTTGTTCAGCGCCTCCGCGTGCACCAGGAAGTTCTCCTTCCAGGGCAGACCGGTGCTCTCGGTCATCACGGTCGGCGCGATCTTCTTCAGCTCGGCGTACTTGTCGCCGTGGCGGAGCTTGCTGGTGAGGATCAGATCGGGCTTGAGCGCGGCGATGGCCTCCAGGTTGGGGGTCATCATCTCGCCGACGAGCTTGACGTCCTTCAGCTGGTCAGCGGGGAGGTGGGCGGGGAATCCGGTGGCCGAGTCCGTACGGGTCGTTCCCACGGGCTTCACCCCGAGGGTCATGACGGAGTCCAGTTCGGCGGTGTCCAGGACGACGACCCGCTGCGGCTCGGCGACGACCTGCACATCGCCCATGACCGTCTTGAGCGTGCGCTTCTCCGCAGCCTTGGAGTCCTTCTTCTCCTTGGCGCCGCCCGAGTCCGAGTCGGAGCCGCAGGCGGTGAGGGCGAGGGCGCCCGCGACCACGGCGGCCAGGGCGGCGGCGCGACGGCGCCGAAGAGAGTTGCTGATCATGAGGGCCTTGCTTTCGGTTCGGGTGACAGAGGGTTGAGGAGAAGCAGTGGGCTGACGGTCAGTCAGTCAGCGCGGGGTGAGGGGGATGCGTCGCCTTGAGGGGGATCCCGGTCCTCGTGCACCCCGTCCGCGACGGCATCGGGCCCGGACCGCGCCTTGGCGGCATCGGGTGCGGACCGCGCCTTGGCGGGCGGGTTCCGGCGGCGCGGCGGCCCCGGCACCACCAGGGGCGAGCCGGTCACCGGGTCCGGCACCACCACCGCCTCCAGGCCGAAGACCTCCCGGACGAGGTCGGCGGTGACCACATCGGACGGCGGCCCCTCAGCGACGATCCGCCCGGCCTTCATCGCCACGAGGTGATCCCCGTAGCGGGCGGCCTGGTTGAGGTCGTGCAGCACGGCGACGACGGTGCGCCCGCGCTCGTCGTTGAGCTGGCGCACCAGATCCAGGACCTCCACCTGATGGGCGATGTCCAAGAAGGTGGTCGGCTCGTCCAGGAGCAGCAGTTCCGTCTCCTGGGCCAGGGCCATGGCGATCCAGACCCGCTGGCGCTGTCCGCCGGAGAGTTCGTCCACCGACCGGTCGGCGAGTTCGGTGACCGAGGTGCGGTCCATGGCGTCGGTGACGGCCCGCTCGTCCTCCTGCGACCACTGCTGCCACCAGTGCTGATGGGGCTGGCGTCCACGGGAGACCAGATCGGCGACGGTGATGGACTCCGGGGCGACGGGGGTCTGGGGGAGCAGTCCGATCGACTGGGCGACCTTTCTGCTCGGGATGCGCGACAACTCGCGACCGTCGAGGATGACCGCGCCGCCCGCGGGCTTGAGCAGTCGGCCCAGCGCGCGCAGGGTCGTGGACTTGCCGCAGGCGTTGGGGCCGACGATCACCGTGATCCGGCCGTCGGGGACGGCGAGGTCCAACCCTTCGACGACGGTGCGGTCGTCATAGGAGAGCGTGAGGCCTCGGGTGCTGAGCCTGCTGTCCGTCGACGCCTTCGCATCGGCGCCCGCACCACCCGGGCGGGCCGTCGCCGTGACTGAAGAACCGGTGCTGCCCATGCCCTACGCCTTTCCTGCCGCGGAGCGCCCGCGGATGATCAGCCAGATCAGATACGGTGCGCCGACCGCGGCCGTGAGCACTCCCACCGGGAGTTCGGTGGGGGCGAACAGCCGGCGGGCCGCGAGGTCCGCGAGAACCACGACGAGCGCTCCGACCAGTGCCGAGCACAGCAGCGGGATCTGCGCGGTGCGCGTCAGACGCCGCGCGGTCTGCGGGGCCAGGAGCGCCACGAAGTCCACCGGCCCCGCCGCGCCCGTCGCCACCGAGGCCAGCAGCACTCCGACGGTGACGAGCCCGAGGCGTACGCGTCCCAGCCGTACGCCGAGCGCAGTGGAGGTGCCGTCGTCGAGCGATACGGTCCGCTGGGCCCGGGCGGCCCACAGCACGGCGGGGATGAGAGCGAGCAGCACCCACGCGAGGGGCTGTACCTCTTCCCAGCCGCGGCCGTTGAGCGAGCCGGTCATCCAGATCTGGGCCTGCTGGGCGATGTGCTGGTCGGTCTTGGTCAGGGCCAGTTGGGTGACGGAGCGCAGCGCCACGCCGATGCCGATGCCGATCAGCACGAAGCGGGTGGCGTTCAGTCCGCCGCGCCAGGCGAAGAAGTACACGAGCACGGCGGCGGCCAGTCCGCCCGCGACGGAGAAGTAGGGCAGCACCGCGTACGAGGTGACCCCGAAGGTCAGTCCGACGACGGTGACCGCTGTCGCGCCCTGGCTGATGCCGATGATGTCGGGGCTGGCGAGCGGATTGCGGGCGACGGTCTGGATGAGCGCGCCGGCGATGCCGAACGCGGCGCCGATCAGCAGTCCGACGACGAGGCGTGGCAATCGCAGCGTGCCCACGACGAGTTCATCGGGGGAGGGGTGGCCGAGCAGCACCCGCAGGACCTCGGCCGGTGCGACGGTGCTCTCGCCGAGGGAGAGGTAGCAGACGCAGGCGGCGGCGAGCAGCAGGGCGAGGGCGGTCGCGGTGACGACCGACCGCCGGTGGATCAGGAAGGATGCACGGTCGCCGATGCGCAGGAGGCTGTAGCCGGCGGGGCGGACTCCGTGCTTGCGGAGTTGGGGCGCGGGCGTCCGGTCCGTACGGTCGGGTGCCCGGTGCGGGGGCGACTGGGTGGGGGAGATGCTCATGCCGGCACCTCTTTGCGTCGGACCAGGACCACGAGGAACGGCACTCCGATGAGGGCGGTCATGACTCCGGCGGGTATCTCACCCGGCGGGAAAACGATTCTTCCCACCACGTCGGAGGCCAGCAGCATCACGGGACCCATCAGCGCCCCCAGCAGCATCACCCGGCCGTGGGAGGAACCCACGAGGCGCCGGGCCATGTGCGGTACGGCCAGTCCGATGAAGGCCAGCGGCCCGGCGACGGCCACCGCCGCCCCCGCCAACAGGGTCGCCCCGATGCCACCCACGATCCGAACGGCGGCAACGTTCCGCCCGAGCCCCTTGGCCATGTCCTCACCGAGGGCGAGAGCGTCCAGGCCGCGGGCGACGGAGACCGCGAGCACCGCGCCCAGCAGCAGGAACGGCCAGATGCGGTGGATCACTTCGGCGTCCCGGCCGGCGATGCCACCCACCTGCCAGAAGCGGAACTCGTCCAGGGTGGCGACCCGCGTGGTCAGCACCCCCATGGTCACGGACGCCAGCAGGGCGCTGATCGCCGCGCCGGCGAGCGCGAGTTTGACCGGGCTGGCCCCACCGCGACTGCTGTGGGCGACGGCGTACACCGCCACGGTGGCGAGCGCAGCGCCGATCAGGGCGAACCAGACGTACCCCAAGATGGTGTGGACGCCGGCGAAGGCGATGGCGAGGACCACGCCCGCCGAGGCGCCCTGGCTGATGCCGAGGATGCTGGGGTCGGCGATCGGGTTGCGGGTCAACCCCTGGAGGACCGTGCCGGCGAGCGCGAGTGCGGCACCGACCAACAGACCGATGACCGTCCGCGGTACGCGCAGGTCCCGGACGACCTCGCCGTCCTCACCCCCGCCGCCCTGGAAGAGCGCTTCGAAGACGACCGCCGGCGAGATGTGGCGGGCGCCGACGGCGAGGCTCAGCAGAACGGCGGCGCAGAGCGCGGCCAGTGCGGCCAACAGGACCACGGTCGTCACCGCACGGCTGCGCACCGCCTCCGGCCCGGCCGGGGCGGAGGTTCCCTTGCCGGTGGACGCGGTACCGACGGGAAGCGGTACGGGGGCTGGCATCTGACACTCAATCGGACGGTGCGGCCGTCGGCGTCCGAGCCCCAGGGGCGGTTTCCGGACGCCAGACCAGCGCGCAGGGTTTGGTTAGGCTTGGCTAACCATAAACGTCCCGTCGCAGGTCAGAGGCGCAAAAGCCGCACACCAGACATAAAATTTGTATAACGCAACTGATCTCCTTGACCGGTTCCCTGCCTCGAACACCACGGCCGGAAGGGTGCAGGGAGTGCCGTCGGGTGCCCCCGCTGGCCCCATGGACCCTCCCTGCACCCCGCTCAAGCCCGGTCCTCAGCCGGATGCCCCTCCCGACGGCAGCGAAGAACGTTCGTGCAGGCCCAGCGCCAGATCACGCCAGACGAGGTTGTGCAGCACCGGCACTTCATCGGGCGCCGGATCGAACAACAGCTTGTTCAGGAACTCCCTCGGCAACGGGTCCCGGGAGGAGGCGAGCTGCCGCAGGAACTGCCCGACGCCCACTCTCAACGCCTCGCCCGCCAGGGGTTTCTGCAAGGTGCGGAACAGCCAGCAGGCCACTTCGGTCAGCCGTCGCGTGTGCCTCGACTCAAGCTGCTCATCAGCCGGAGGGGGAATCATCAGGAGGAACCGCCACTCAAGCAACAGGACACAGAGCGCCTCCGTTCCTTCCTCGGTGCGGGGAATGCTGAAGAGCGTGTGCAGCACCAGGTTCTGCGCCTCGTAGGACAGCGGGACCCGATCGACGACGACGGCCAGCAGGTCTCCGTCGCTGAAGCTCTCCAGCACGCGCTGCGTGTTCACCTTGAGGTCCTCGCCAGGACGGTCCGCCGCCGTGGCGTAGGCGAGGTTATGGCGCAGTTCCCTCAACTGCTGGGGGGTCGCGGCCTGCCGGAGCTTGCATTTGCGCTTGCGCGGAAAGGGATTGGAGAGGCCCAGCAGGTGGTCCGGGTCGATGTAGTAGAACTGACTCTGCTGGCTCGGCTGGGGAGCGTGCTGCGCAGGCGGAGACTTGGGCTGCGGCGGAATGCTGCGGTCCAGCGATAGCGCGGTCTTGACCGGCTCGGTCTTCGGTGCCAGATCGAAACCGGACGGCGGAGCGGGCAGGGAAGAAGGGACGGGTGGGGGGTCCGGTGCGTACTGCCCCGGAGCGGGCTCTCTCACTTCGCCATGTGATGGCGGCCTCGTTCCCCTGTCGGGTGCCCCTTCGAAGGTGAAGCCCTGATGGCCGCGCTGACCCTGGTGGCCGTGCTGATTCTCATGACCCTGTTGGCTCTGTTGGCGCTGCTGACTCTGTGGGCCCTCTGGGGGCTCGTCGGATCCAGTCGGCTGATGGGTCGGTGCGGAACCGTGCACCAGGGAATCGGCCGTCCAGCCGGGTGAGCCCGGCAACGCCCCCGACTGCGATCCGACATCCGGTACCGCCTCCGCGGGCGTTGACACCCCCTCAGCGCGGGAACGAGCCCCGGAAGAGGGCATTCCGGAGCTCGGGGCACCCACCCCGTTCGTACCGTTGCCACCGGTCGCAGCGGCCGAGTGGGACCTGACGTCCCCCGAATCATCTGACTGCCCGGAGCCCGTCCGCAGGCTGTCCGTACCGGAGCCCGACCGACCGCCCGTACTGCCCTCCGTACCGGTGGCCGACCGCCCGACCGAGCCTGCGCCCGCCCGACCGCCCGTGCTGCCCTCCGTACCGGTCGTCCAGTGGTCACCCGAGCCTGACCGCCCCTGGGCACCCGCCGACGGGTGCCCGCCCTGCCGGGCGCCCGATCGCGGCGGCACCGACGCCGTACGTGCCGCCTGGCGACCGCCGCGGTCCCGCTCGTACCCGTACCCCTGTTCGTCGTCGTACTGGCCGGACTGGGTGGCGCGGGCCGTCGACCGCCCGGAGGGGCCGTCGCCGCGCCCCTCGCCCTGCGCCGGCGCAGCGTTGGTGCCCCGCTGCGGGCGTGCCGCCCTGTCCCGGGGCGGCAGTCCCCTCAGCGCGCGGTCGACGGCCTCGTACCGCTCCTCGTCGTCCTCCGTCTCGGCCAGCGGCCCCCTCAACCGCTCCAGGGGCCGCTCGTACTTCTCGCGGGCACCGTCCGCAGTCGCTCCCCCGCTGCCGATGTGATCGAGGTAGTGCCGAACGAGTCCCTGCGCCAACTCGGCCGCCCGGTCGGAGCCCGGATCGGTCAGATCGATGCGGCGCAGTCGCACGTCCTCCTCGTGGGACGCCCGCCAACTGGGCACGAAGGTGACCCGCAGCGGATGGGAGTCGACGGTCGCGTACGAGGCGTACGTCCAGCCCTCTCCGCCGAGCGTTCGTCCGAACACCTCGCACAGCCCGCGCAGCGCGACGAGGGCCGCATCGGGCACCTCGTCCGAGTCGGCGCCGGAGCTGCCCGTGCCGATGGTTTCCAGCCCGCGGGTCAGGGCGGAGACCCGGCCCGACGGAGTGCGCAGCAACTGGGCCACGAGGCACTCCAGCGGCCGGACCAGCGAGGGCACCGCCGCGTCCAGTTTCGGTATGGCGTGGTTCGCCATCGCGTCGAGCCGGTCGTAGGGAATCCGGTTCAAGGTGCCGGAAGCCTGCGTCCAGTTGTCGTCCCCCCAGGGCGAGGCACCGAGCCCCAGGCAGAAGCTCGCCGTGAGGAACCTGGGCGGGCTGAGCAGGGCGTGACAGACCGTACTGCCACGGCCCTGGGCGTCCGCCTTGGGACGGCGTCGGACCAGCACCGCCCGGTCGTTCCAGATCACCCGGACGATGCTGCGCTGGTCGCCGCCGCGGACCCGCAGGATCGGGCCGAGTTGCTCCGCCATCTCCCGCGCGTCCCGCTCCCCGCAGGACTGGGCGACGGCGGTGATCCCCGCACCGGCACCGCTGCGGTTGCCCGCCCAGCGGAAGACGATCTGGTGGATCTGGGAAGCGTCCTCGTCGTGCGGCACGGTCACATCCCCACCGCTCCCGGACCGTCGCCGCCGGCGTCACCGAGCACCCCGCACATCGACAGCACGGACACCAGCGGCTCCAACACCCGTCGTGGACGCGTGCCGTGCGGAAAGCTGTCCTTGTGGCCGTGGCTGCCCGTGGCGGAGGCGAAGTGCAGGGTGCACCGCAACACTCCGTCGAAAGGTTGCACCCAGGCGGGCCCGCAGTGGTGCCGCAGGAAGGCGTACGCGTCGCGGCTCTCGTCCCGCAGCCGAGCGGCGGACAGCCGGGCGGGCGGCGGTTCGGCCAACCAGCGGTCCACGGGCGGCTCGAAGCGCAGCAGATCGGACTTGTTGATCACGACAGCCGCTGCGACACCGTGGTAGGGCCCGCTGCGCGGCAGCCGGTCCAGCACGGTCTGGAAGGCCGGGTCGCCTCCGCTGGCGAGTCCCAGTTCGCCGCGCAGCGGGTCGAGATGGGGCAGCGGCACCGCCCGTAGGGGGTCGACCACGAAGACCAGGGCGTCCACGCCGAGCATGAAGCGGAGCATGGCGTCGGTACGGCGCAGATCCTCACCGCTGAGGTCGAAGAAGGCCACCGGGCGGGTGCTGCCGTCGGGACCGCTCAACAACAAGGCGGCCACGAACGAGGCGAACGACTCGGGCGGGGTGTGCTCCAGCATCCGCCCCGAGCGCAGCCGGGTGACGTGTTCCTCGATGAAGACCCGGTGGTCCTGCGGATTGACGGACTGCCAGGTGATTCCGTAGCGCTCCAGACCGCCGTCGATGATCTCGGCGATCATCTGGGTCAGCAGATGGGTCTTGCCGGTCGCCGAGTCCCCGACCATGGCGACCGTCAGCGGGTCGCCGTGGGTGAGGTAGGGCGCGGGAATGTAGTGCTGCGGCACCCCGTCGGTGTTCCGGCAGCGCTGGTAGGCCGAGCGCAGGGTGTCGGCCCTGCGCAGCGGACTGTTCTGCGTGGACAGGTCCAGGGCCTCGTACTGCTGGCGGTCGTTGCGTACGAACAGGTGCCGCTCGTCGAAGCCGATGGGCTCCAGGCAGTACGGGCAGAGCGTCTCCCGGGTGGGTGCCTGGCCCGGGGGTGAGGTGGAGGTCGTCATCGGTGCTGGTCTCCTCGGGGGCCTGGGCCGGGGTTCTTGGGGGTGGCGCTGCCGCCGACGTGCCAGGACTCCTGCTGTCTACGGTCCTCGACGCGTCGGCTTCCGGTCCTGACCCTGCTGCCGCCGGGCGGATAGTCGGGCGGCGGCGGTCCGGAGGCCGCTCCCCGGGCGGCCCGCACCAGTGAGGCGTGCTTGCGCTGCATGGCCTCGTCGAAGTCCCTGCGGTGCGGCTCCAGGGGGTCGGGGAGCGCGGTGGTGAGCGTCTGGGTGTCCGCGTCCGGCATCAGCCGGGCGAGCAGCGAGGCCGCGGACGGCCGGTCGGCCGCCAGGGGGGCGAAGACGGGTGCGAGGGTCTGGGCGAGGGAACGGTGGCGTGCGAGGTCGGGCGACGGGCCGTCCGGACTGCCCTGACGGCCCGTGACGATCTGGTGGAGCACCTGCCCCACGCTCCACAGTGCATCGCGCGCATCGACCTCCCCCGCGCCCGCCCGCTGCTCGGGGGAGGCATAGGGCGGTACGCCGCAGGGGGTGCGCGACCGTCCGACGCGGGTGATCGAGCCGAGGTCCCACAGCTGTGCACCCTGCCCGTCCCAGCGCACGGCGGCCGGCACGATCCCCTGGTGGACCAGCCCCACGGCCTCCATCAGCCGTACCGCGAGCACCAGATCGCGTTCGATGACCCGCTGCTCCCCGGTGGACACGCCCTGATTGAGCGCGGACACCGGTCGACCCCGGGGAGCCGCGTAGAGGATGAAGGGTTCGGGCGCGTTCATGTCGTAGCCCACGGGCATCGGGAACAGTCCCCGAAAGCGCGTGCCGCCGTACGCCCGGTTCAGCGCGAGCGCGGCGGCGGTCTCCGCCTCCAGCAGGGCGTACGCGGTGTGGTTGCCGCTCTCCGATGCGGGCAGCCGCACCTGTACGCCCTTCCAGTCCTCGCTCTGGACCGGGCGGGCGAGGACGGGCGGTCGCACCAGGCGCGGTCGGTCCGGGCCCAACTGCACCCGCAGGGTGTGGTGTCCGCCCTGCGGGGTGACGAAGCCCAACTCATGGCGGGCCCGGGCGCCGCCCTGTCCCGCACCGTTGTCGGCACCGCCCATTTGGCCTGCACGGCCCGGCTGACCTTCGAAGTGGCGCTCCCCCGCTCCTGCGTGTTCGCGGGCGCCCAGCGGGCCGTCCCCGGCGGAGCGGCCCTGTGCGAACGGGTCACGCGGCCCGCTCTCCCTCGCGTCGCCCTGATACGCCCCGGGTGAGTGGTCATTCGCCATGGCGAGGCCCCCTGTATCGCTGGTCCGGCAGGTCCTGGGCAAACTCGTCGGCCCTGGTCCACACCGTCTGTACCGTCCCCGCCCGCAGCGGGGTGAGTTCAAGGACGCCCACGAACCGGCCGGAGGACATCCACACCGCGTCGTCGAGTGCGGTTTCGCCGTCGTCACCGAACTGGCCCGACCGACCCGATCGATCGGACTCCAGCACCGGTCGTACGGCTGCGGGGGCGAACCTCAACAGGCGCGCCGCCGATGGATCACGGCTGAGCAGCGGCAGTTGCGCCGGGGAGCACAGGGGGCGCAGCCGCCGGCCCGCCAGCTCCGGAATGAGCGCTTCCCACACTCGCTGGGGACCCACTCCGAGCAGTGCCATCGAATCGCCGCGGTCACGGCCGCGGCGGGCGAAGGCCGGCACGGGCAGGACGCCGTTGCTGCGCAGTTGGCGGTGCACCGACTCGATGCCCCGGCGGACGGCTTCGTCCGTGGTGGCCGGATGGTCCTGCGGCGCGGGCACCCCGGGCACCACGGCACCCCAGTGGCGACGCAGTGCGTCGACGGTCGCGTCGGCGAGATCGGTGAGGAGCGTCCGGTCCAACTCGGGGCCGCCTTCGCCGCCCCCTTGGTCGAGCCACGGGGGCGAGCAGCCTTCGGCGTACACCGCCGCTTGGCCCGCGAACCCGGAGGTGCGGACCGCGGGACGACCGGTGCGGCGTTGGCCCGGTACGCCCGCGGGGTCGCTCCCCGCGGAGTCGCCCGGCCAGGGGTCGGCGGACCATTCGTCCTCGTCCCAGTCCTGGACGTCCCAGCCATCTGCACCCCAGCGGTCCTCGGCTCCCTCCGCGTCCCAGTGGCCCTCGGGCTCACCTTCGGCCCACTCGTCCGATGCGCCCTCCTGGGAGGTGCCGCCCGGGGCGAGGCGGACGGCAGAGCGCAGCGCACCGGCCAGGGCCCGCGCGCCGTCCGCGGTGCGGGTCCGTTCGGCGGCGGCCCACCACTGCTGCCGGACGATCTCGGCGACGAGCCGGTCCACGGTCTCCAATCCCTGGTCGAGCCGCTCCACGCCGGTGGCCTCCCACCAGTCGTCGACGGCCCGGGCCCAGCGGATGCAGAGCAGCAACACGGCCCACAAGGTGGCCAGCAGCAGGGTGGTGAAGCCCAACCAGGACGGCGGCCCCACCTCGTGGCCGAGCATCCAGCCGCCCGCAACGCCGACCGCGGCGGACAGGAGTTGGGGGCCGGTGGCCATGCGCAGGGCGCCGCCCCGCGCCCGGTTGGGACGGGCGCGGGCGGCGAGCAGATGCCCGGCGAACAGGATCGACAGCGGCAGCAGGGCCAGCAGGGTGCCCGGCCAGGGCCAGAGCGCCCCCAGGAAGGACAGCAGGGCCACCGCGGTCAGGGCTCCCGGGCGGGCACGGGCGAACCGGAACGGCTTCACGACGGTGACCGCCTCCGCCTCGGGAGAGCCCTGCTCCAACTCGGCGATCCGACCCTCGGCGGGGAGGGGAGCGATCTGTTCGGAGAGGGCGGTGAGCCGCTCGGCGACGGTGTTCAGATCGAGTCCGTCCTCCACCATGCTGAGCGTGAAGCGGTTGATCTCGTCCTCGACCGCGTCCGCTCCCCGGGCACGCTTGGGCACCGGGCCCTGACCTCCGTACCGCTGCCCGTCGCCGGCGCGTCCGCGGCCGTCGTCCGAGGACGGGAGTGCGATGCCCATTTCCGCCAGCAGTCCTTGGGCGTCGCCAGGCGCCAGATGGGGCGATGCGCTATCGCGCAGCGTCCGCGCCGCCAGGGTGCGGTAGCGGCGGAGCTCCGTGGCGGACTCCTCGATCGCCCAGCTCATCCCCTGTGCGGGCCGCCGGCCCACGATGATGCCCACCGGGCGGGCCACCTCGGAACGGAACCGCCTGGCCCGCAACAGGGCCTCCGAGCAGGCCCGGTGCGCCCGTTCGGCCGGGCCCCCGGGGACATGGATGCGGGCCGGTGCGGGCGGCGGCCCCTCACCCGCGAGTTCTGCCAGCCGGGCGGGCAGGTTCTGTGCGGTGAGCCGTGGCCCGGTCGTGCCGGGCTGCCCGGTGAACCGGGTGAGCGCACCGAGCCACGCCCGCTCCAGGGCGGGTGCGGCCAGATCGTGCTCCAGGGCGCGCAGTGCGGGCGCCGCGGTCGCGGACGGGCAGTGCCGCAGGGCAGTGAGCACCCGATCGAAGAGTTCTCCCTTCCGCAGCAGGTCGACGAGGATGCCGAGGGCTGCGGCCCGGGCGGTGTCCGGGCCGCCCTGGCCGTCATCGGCTGAGCCGCCGGCGAGGGGGTCCGCGGTCCAGAGCACCCCCACACCCTCGGAGTTCAGTGCGGACACCAGTCGGAGCCTGCTGGGCGAACGGTCCTCGTGCTCGGTGTCCCACGAGGTCTCGTCGTCCCATTCGGAGACCTTCGCGGACGCGTCCAGCTCGCCGACGGCCAGGCACACCACCTCGACCGTGCCGAGGGTGGGGTAGCCCATGACGAGTTCATAGGCGTCGGCGTGGGTGGTCAGCCCCTGCGGGGTGTCCACGAGGAGGAAGCGCAGGTCCCGCTCCGGTGCCGCCTCCCCCTCCTGCCGCCATTGGTGGAGCACCAGGTCCCGCAACCGCGCCTGGTCCACGGGACGTTCGTGCTCGGAGCGGAAGTCGAGTACGACGACGACGGAGCCGCTCACTCGGGGTCTCCGTCCCAGACGCCGCGGCCCTTGCCGTCGGAGTCCCGCTCGCCGTCCCACTCGGCCTCGCCGTCGCTGTCGGCGAGCCCCCAGGGAACGGGCGACTCACCACCGGGCCAGCCCTGTTCCTGGCGCGGTTCGTCCGGGTAGGGCGCGTAGGACGGCTCGGCGGACGCCTGGTCGGGGATGAACGGCGCGGCGGAGGCGACCCGTCCCGCGGTGGGCGCGGTCACGGGCACATCGCCCCGTGGCGTACGGATCGACCCGGCCGCATCGGCGGCGTCGGCCGGATCGGTCAGCCGTCCGTTGGAGTGGTCGGCCCCGGCCTGCCGGGGGCGGCGGGTGGCTCCGGCGGGGTCGGTGGGCGGCTGGCCGTGCCCCGCCCGGGGCGGTACGGGCCAGTCCGGATCTCCGCCGTCGGAGCGTGGGCCGTGATCCCGGCCCGGTCCGTCGTCGTAGTCCTCCTCCCGGGCGGCTCGTTCCGCCCGGGCCGGCTCGCCTCGCCTACGGGTGTCGGCCCCTTCCGTACGGTCGTCCTGCCGACCACCGGCGCGTCCGGTCGGCGGTCCGGAAGGTGCTTGGGCCCGGGCGTTCCCGGCGGGACGCGAACCGCTCCGGTCCTGGCCCTGGCGCGGCATGTCCCCGCCGTACCGACCGTCCTGCGACGGCTCGTCGTACCGGTCCCTGTGCGGCCGGCCCGATGCGTACCGTGCCTCACCGTCGACGTCTTCGTACCGGTCGGTGCGGTCGGTGCGGTCCCCGTGTCCTCGGCCGGCCGGCCCGTCGTGCCGCTGCCCTCCGGCCCTGTCGCCGGCGTACTGCCCGTCCTGCGAGCGCTCCTCGTACCGGCGCTCGTGGGTCGTGGCGTCGGGCTCGGACCATCCCTGGTCCCAGTCCTCGTCCCGGCCGCGACTGCTCCGCCCCGCGTCCCCGCGCCGGACCGGGGTGTGGTGATCGCGCACCCACTCCTCCAACAGCCGCAGGTTCGGCTGCACCGGGCGCTTGCCCTCGGGGAAGGGGACTTCGAGCGCGCCGACGAGGGTCTCCTCCCAGAACTGGCGCAGGGGGCGCACCCATTCGGCGACCCGATCGCCGTACTGGTGCTCCCGCTCGTCCAGGACCCGCAGTTGGCGTGGGGCGATCTCATTGACGAAACGTCGGTACAGCTCCGAAGGCTTGCTGCCCGAGGTGGTCAGGTCCTGCGGCAGGACCCGCATCAGCTCACGGCAGTAGTCCTCCACGATGGAGCCGTCACCGTCGCCGTCGCCCTCGCTCAGCAGCGCCCAGTGCTCGTAGGCCCGCAGCAGGCTCGCCCAACTGGAGATCTCGTCGTGGTGCTCGTCGAGTTGGAGCGTCATCGCGGGCACGTCGTTGCCGACGCGGTCATGCAGCCGGATGCGGACCTTGCGCGGTGACGCCGGGTCCCCGAGGCAGTCGACCTGCCCGTTCCACATGGCGCACAGGAGCCGGTGCAGGATGTGCTCGCGGTCCTCCTCCGTACTGGCGAGCCAGTCGTCCTGGTAGCCCAGGCGCTGCCGCCAGCGCAACAGGTCGTCGTCGCGCTGGTCGTCCTGGGCGCGGGCCCACTGGCGCAGCACCGCACGCGCCTCCGGCACTTCGGTGACGCTCATCTCGCTGCGGAACAGGACCACCGTGATCGTGTCCGAGTCCACGCTGCGGCACTCGATGGTGCGCTGGCTGTCGCGCGGCAGGTGCAGGGCGCGCTTGAGGAAGGTCTCCGCCGCGTCCTTGCTGTGCGCCTGCGGATAGGTGATGAGGATCTTGAGCGGTCCGCTGCCCTCCGGGGTGAATCCCGCGGGCAGCAGCCCGGCCAGCTTGAAGCCGAACTGGCGCAGGGCACCGGAACTGACCTGCTCGGCGGCCTTGGAGTCACCCGCAGCCGCGGACAGCAGGGTGCCCAGCCTCGGCATCAGGGGGCGGGAGCGCTGCTGGCGCCCGCTCTCCGCGAACAGCTTCTGCACGCGCTCCTTCAACACGCCCTTGACCCCGGCGACCGCACCGGCCGGATTGCGCCGACCGTCCGTGAACGTGCTCTGCCAGTGGTCCGAGCTGACGAGGGTGAGCAGCAACGTCGTCTCGTCGTCGCTCCCGCGCAACGACTCGCTCTCGATCAGCCGCTCCATCAGGTCCTCGTAGAACTCGCCCAGGCTGGCCTGCGGCGGCAGGAAGTACGAGACGCCGGTGCGGTCGTCGTAGAGCTCCTTGACCTTCGCCGCGTCCGTGCTGCGCTCCTCCTCGACGGCGTCGCGGAAGGCGTCGACGAGTTGGCCGAGGTCGTGCTGGAGGTCGTTGGCCGCCGGCCGCCAGCGCGGTTCCTGTTCGTTCCAGGCGCGGTGCCAGACGGCCCGCGCGCTCAACTGGTACCAGTCGTTCTGCTCCTGGATGACCGTGGCCACCTCGTCGTCGGCCCAGCGCGGCCGGGACAGACCGCCGATCCGGCCCCGAATGCGCGGCACGATCGGCGGCGGCAACGCTCCGCTCTCCAGCCCGGCGGGCGCCTGCCTGCGGTTCTCCAGCACGCCGAAGAAGCCGAGGCCCGCCACCGGGTCCGAGTCGTCCGGGATGCCGCGGATGACCCCTTCCAGCTGGAAGAGATCGATGTCACGCAGCATCCGCTCGGCCGCGGCACGCGGTTCGAAGGACTCGGCGAGCGTGATGACCTTGCGCCCCACGCGGCGCTCCAGATCGTCGAGTTGGCGCCGCATGGCCTCCAACCGGTCGCGCAGCGCCTGCTCGATGTCGCTGCTGCCCTTGGGCACCACCGTGGGCTCCGGTACGGGAATGGCCTCCCGCCGCCAGAGGTCGCCCAGCCCCGCGGCCTCGAACATCTGACGCACCAGCGGGGCGTTCTCCGTGGTCCTGGGAACCCGGCGGTCCAGCAGCCGGGGCACCGCCCTCGCCAACATCCTCGCGGACACCAACTCGGCCAGTTCGTCGAGGGGCGCGGTCATGGAGGCGACCAGGCTGGTGGAGACGCCCCGGTGGCCGATCCCGCTGGCGGCCCTGGTGCGCCGGGTGACGCCCCGGTTGATGAAGTTGGCCGCGAAGGTCTGATAGTCGTCGTCCGCGTGGGCCGGCCCCTCGCGCAGCTCCGTACCGATCAGGGACAACACCAGCGAGACCATGGAGCGACGCAGGTCGTCCGGCCGGATGCCGGCGGTCAGGCTGAAGAGGAACCCGGTCGGTACGGTTCCGTTGTCCAGCCGGATCGGATGCATCTCCGGGTACCGGATGCGCAGGGCGTTGAGCTGCTCCGTCGCCCCCAGATCGGATTCGGCGTCCGGTACGTTCTGCCGGTCGACGAGCCGGAACAGGTCCACCACGGCACGGGCCGCGTTCAGTTTGGCCGCGCGCCCGCCGCCGTTGCCTTCGGGGAAGGCCGAGGGCATCACCACCAGCGGGTAGATCCGGGCGCCGGTGAAGTTCTTGTCCTTGAACGTCTGGCCGATCAGGTGCAGGTAGTCCAGGAAGATGCCGGTACCGGTGCCACCTGCGACGGAGAAGGCGACGAACACGTCGCAGCCGCTGATCGGGCCGCCCTCCAACTCCTCCAGCTCACTGCCCGAACGGCTGATGATGTCGATGGCGTCGCGCAGCGGCTCCACGACCGGGGCAGTGCCGTTGCGGAGGGTGCCGAACAGCGCCGCCCGGCCCACGGTCGGCCACTGGCCTGCACCGTTGCGCAGGGGCACGACCTTCGGTTCGCCCTCGCGCGGCGGCAGCCAGTCGGACACCTCGTCGCGGAGCACGGCGCGCAGCATCCGGGTCACGTCCGGAGAGCTGAGGTAGCTGGCGGGCAACAGGTCGTGGGTGGCGCGTGCGGTACGTGCGTACGCGTCGCGCAGGGTGCGGTCGGCGTTCATGTGGGGAAGCCTGGCGAGTTCGGACTCGCTGTAGTCGGCGTACACGAACTGGAGGCAGTCGGGCAGCTGGTGACGTTTGCGCAAGCTTCCCGCAGTGAGCGCGTTTCCGTCGGGACCGCACAGTTCGGCGCGCAACCGCCGTTCCAGTTCGGCGCCGACCAGACCGCCGGTACCACCCAGGCCGACGAACAGCATCGGCTGGAAGATCCTCATGATTTCTTCTCTCCGCGAAGGCCGGAGCACCCGGCCGGTTGTGGGTGAGGGATGTGCAGTGCTGTGGTTGGTGCCGTGCTCGCGTGGGGGGTGTGGTCGTCGGATGGCCCGACGGTTGGCGGCCGGTGCGGCCCGGGCCACCCGGCCGGGGGTTCCGTCCGGATCCGGCCATGCAGCCGGATCCGGACGAGGGCCCTACAGGTCCGGGTGCGACGAACTCCCGGAGGACGCCCCCACACCGCCCGACGAGGACGGATAGGCGGAACCCGAGGTGGCGCCCGGGCGCTGCTGCTGACCGCTCGCACCGCCCTGACCACGGCGTCCGCTGCCATCCAGCAGCCGGACCAGGCGCCGCAGCGCACCGCCGCCCACCGCACCCCGCCGGGCACCGGGCTCGATGCGCAACTGGACCGTGCTGCCGGGCAGCATCACCGAGCCACCGATCCGCACGGTCTCCTCGGCCCGCCCCGGCATCCGCAACAGCCCGCCCCGCGGACCGCGCCGCAGGTAGTAGCCACCGCTGCTCGGACGCGGCTCCAGCCGCGGATCGTCGCTCTCCTCATCGACCACTTCGAAGCGGTACGGGACCACCCCGCCCGTGCTGACGATCAGTGAGCTCCCCTCGCGGTGCCCGCCGCCGTGCGGCACCAGCAGCCTCAGCACCAGCCCCGAGGGGTCGGCGCGCATCTTGCGGGCGCGCCAGGACCAGATCAGATAGGCGATCAGACAGGCCAGGAGGATCGCCCCCGGCACGATGGCCCACCAGTAGTCCCGCCACAGGCGCTCGGACACCGAGGGCAGCGGAACCACCTTGATGGTGACCAGGGTCTCTTCCAACACCTCTGCGTCCGCGGCACTGTCGACGACGCGGATCTTCCCCGCCAGGGTGCGGCCCTCGGTCTTCTTCCCCACGCGGAGGGTGCCGTACTCTGTGATGGACTCCCCGGGGTCCAGCGCGAAGTCCCGTCGCGACAGGGTCAGATCACCGGGTGCGGTGTCCACGACGTTGAGGCTCAGCGTCCGTCGGGTGGTGGTGTGGTTCTCCGCCTTGAGGGTGAACCGGGCGCCCTCGCCCGGGTGGACGGTGGTGTCGGAGACCTTGATGTCGGCCCGCACCGGTTCGTTGACGCCGCCGATGCGGGTGGGGAAGGGCCGGTGGTCCGCGGTGAGGCCGACCGCACCGAGCACGCCCACGGCCTTCAGGGCACCGTTCGCCGTCCCGGGCACCTTGACCGTGCCGGAGAAGATGCCGTCCCGCGCCTTCCGGTCCTCGCCGTCGCCGTCGTCGGCGAGGGAGATCGGGACCGGGTTGAAGCCGTCACCGCTGAGGGTGGCCGACACCCGCAGCCGGTCGAGGTCCTCACGGTTGGTGATGGACTGGTGGTCACGGGTCTGGAGTTGGAGTTCCACGACCGGGCTCTCACCGGGCCGCGGAGCGGTGGGCTTCATGCTGATCGAGGACCGCAGCGAGCCGCGCCACTGCACGCCGACGCTGGCGAGCTTGTCCCGGTGGCCCTCCGGTGCGTCGAGGTGCACCGTCCACTTCCCCGGCCGGGGGTCGGTGACCCGCAGCGCCTCCACGTTCTTGCCCTCACCGGCGAGGGTGAAGGTCGATCCGTCCCGGTGCTTGCCCGGCTCGATCTTCTTGCCCAACGGATCGATGTACGTGACGGTGACCTTGGGGTCCCCCTTGGACACCACGATGCTGGCCAGCGTGGCGAGCGGGGAGATCCTCAGTTGGACATCGGTCGGCGGGGTGCCCTTGACGGGCTTGTCCGAGACCAGGCAGCGCGCCCCGGCGAAGGCGGCCTGGAGGGCGTCGCCCACGGCTTCGGCGTCCGGCACCGTACGGGCCTGCGGCTTGGCCTGCGGCAGATTGGCGCACGAGCCCTGGAACGCACCGGCCGCCATCTCCTTGAGCTTGGCGCCGTCCGCCTTGCCGAAGCCGAGCGGCCAGATCTGCACCTTGGCGGCCTTGGCCTCGGCGAGCGCCTCCGCCAACTCGCGCTTGCCGTTCGCCTCGCGGTCCTTGGGATCCCCGTATATCGGGCTGTCCTCGACGTCGAGGAGGCCGTCGGTGAGCAGGAAGAGGACCCTGGGCACGTTCGCTTCGCCCTCGCCCAGCCGGTCCACGGCCTGGCGGATGGCCGAAGGGAAGTCGGTGCCGTTGCCCTCGTCCTGCTCGCGGCTCTTGAGCTTGCCGATGCAGTCGCTGAGCTTCTCGCGGGCGACCCCGCTGAGGGTGGTGGCCGGGCAGACCTCGTCCACCGGCGACTGCCGGTCGTTGTCCGCACTGGCGAACCCCAGCACCGTCATCCGGGAGAGGTTCGACATCTCGCCTACCACGATGCGCTCGGCTGCGTCCCGTTCGCGCTCCACGTCCTTCGCGGCCAGGGACCCGGACACGTCCACCACGATCGCGGCGTTGACCGGGTCCTGCGTCTCCTCACGGGCGAGCGCGGCCGAATCGAAGCCGCCGTCCAGGCCCTGGCCGGGCTGCGGGGACAGCGTCAAGGCGGCCAGCACCAAGGCGCCCAGGGCCGCACCGCCGCCGAGCATCCGACGACGGCCCCCGGTACGACGCGACGAAGCGCGCACGCCGCATCCACCCGAGGCGGGCCACCCAGCGGAATCCCCCGTATCGATCCCGCTGGGCGTGCCCGCCCGGCCCCCCGGCTCATGGTCCGCGTGCCGCTGCGGACCGCCTCCCATCGGCGCCGGCGCGCCGCGGGCTGTGCGGCTCCGGTCGCCGCTCGGATCTGTGCTCACGTCTCTCCACCCCGTCTTTCTTCCTGCCAACCGCTCGTGCTCGTGTCCGCCGCGGCGTCGTTCCCGCTGCTCCTGCTCGGCCCCGTCAACGGCATTGCTCTCGTCCCCGGCCCCTGCCCGGGCCGTCCCTGTCCTCGTCAGACCGTCAGCAATCCGGCCGTCACCCCCACCACCCCCACGAGCAACCAGCACACGCCCCAGCGGATGCAGCGGTACTTCCGCGCGAGGATGCTGCTCAGGTCGACGGTCTGGGTGACCAGCCAGGCGGCCGGCTCCCCACCCGCGGCCGTCACTGCCGCCAGGACTCCCGCCTGACCCGACTCCCGGTGGATCGCCAGCACATCCGCGTAGAAGGTGATGCCGGGCCCGTCCCGTTCAGTTCGAAAGCGGGGGAGTATCGCCCGAACGAGTGACACGGCTCCGAACACCCATACGAGACCGCCCACCGCGAGCAGCCCCATGCCCACGGTGGACGGTCGGTCAGGAAACCTCGCATTGCTCGCCACGAGCGCGGGCAGGGCGAGGACGAAGGAGAGCAGCACCGACGCCTTGGTGTCGGCGCGTGCCAGGTCCTCCCTTATGAAGGTCAGCAGGCGGCTGGCGGCATAGCCGGCGCCGGCGCCCTCGGCGCTGTCGACGAGCACGGGGCTGCTCATCCCCGGCCCCCTTCGTCGTCGGAGACGGACCAGTAGTCGTCGCCCCGGCGCTCACGCCGGTCTTCGCCCCGGCGGGGCGGCTCGTCCCGGTAGCGGTCGTCCCGGTAGCGGTCGTCCCGCGGGCGGTCGCTTCGGTACCGGTCGCCGCCGTAGCGGTCGTCCCGCCGCTGGTCGTCGCCGTACCGCTCGTCCCCGGCACGGCTGTCCCCAGCGTGACGGTCCTCGGTGCGACGGTCCTCGGTGTGGCCGTCCCTCGTGGCGTCACCGTCGTTCCAGCGCCGGTCGTCACGGGACGGTCCGTCACCACGGCGGTCGAGGCCGGTGCGGCCGTCCCCGTGGCCGTCGACCGTCGAACGCCTCGTACCCGATCGACCCTCGGGCGCGTCCCACGACCGGTCGTCCCGCCGTCCGGCGTCCCGCCCCACACCGTCGCGCGTACGGTCCTCCCGGCCCCGGCCACCAGCCGACCCGGCCGCGCCGGAACGGTCCCGCTCCTCGTCGTCCCACGAAGAGCCATGCCGTGTACGACCCCGGTCGGGCCCTCCGCCGTCGCTACGACCACCCCGACCGCCCTCACTGCCGTCACTGCCCTCACGACGGGCATCCGCGGGCCGTGGCTCCCCCTGCCGACGTGACCCGTCCCGGGTGTCTCGACCGCCCCCGGGGCGATCGCCCCGGTCCCAACCGCTGTCGTCCCTGTCACGATCGCGATCGCGGCCACTCTCCCGGTCACGGTCCCGGTCACGGCCCCCGGCCCGATCGCGGTCTCCCCGCGGGGGGTCCTGCCACCCCTGATCGTCCGAGCGCCCGCGCTCCGACCGAGCGGAGCGCGAGGAACCCGATGAGGACCACCGGTCCGCACTGCCCGAATCGGAGTCACGGGCGTCAGCAGACCTCCGGCGGGAGCCCCGGTCCGGACCCGGCCGGTCGGACGCCCGCTCGTCATCGCTCCGCCCACCGTGCGGCCGACGACGGGAAGAGTCGTCCTCCCCAGACCGTCCCCCCGCCGAGGAACGGCCGGCCCGCGGTTCGTCCGCGTACAGCTGGGCTCGCGGCGCATCGTCGTCGTCCCAGAGGTCCCGCTCCGGGCGGCGGCTCGATCCGCCACGGCCGCCTGCGCCCGCGGCCCGGTCCTCGTCCACCCAGGAGCCGTCGTTCCAGACCCGCCCCTCCCGCGGCTGTCCGCTCCTCGGTCCCGTGTCCGCGCCGGGCCACGGCGGCTCCTCGCGCGAACCGCCCCGAGGCGGCTGTGCGCCACCGCCGCCGGACGAACCCGGCGGCAGGGAGAGCCGGGGCGGCGGAGAGGGTGGCAGTGCCCGCTCGGCAAGTGCCTCGTACTGGGGGTCGGGCGAGCGCTGACCCGGGAGGATCAACGAACGCAGATGAGCCTCCAGTTCGGGGCTGGTGATCCGGTCCTGCTCCAGCATCCGCAGGAAGAAGTCCCGGGTATCGCTGCGCCCCTGGGCGTCGTCCTCCTGCATCATGGTGATGACGCCCTTGACGTCCTGTTTCGTACCGGACGCCATCAGATAGGCGAGCCGATCGGACGCCGACCCGGCGGCCAGCTTTGAGTAGGCGGCGAAGCGCCGCCCCACGCGCTGCTCCTCGCCCTCGTCCGTACGGGCCTCGTGGACCTGACCGATGATCACCTCATCGGTGCCCACGTCCACGAACAGTTCGGCGCTGAGCCCCACTTCGGCGCCGAGATCACGCCAGCGACCTGCCCTGATGTCCGCCCGGATCGCGGTGTTGGCCTGCTGTGCCTCCCGTACCGGATAGCGCTCGGACACCTCGCGCAGCCGGTCCACGATCTCCTCGCCGAGGTCCCTCTCCACGCTGGAGAGTTGATTCACGGCCACCCGCTCGTAGTCCGTCACCTTCCACCGCAGAGTGATCTTGGTGACGAAGAAGGTGGCCGCGCCGGCAGCTGGAAGTCGCACATCGAAGGAGGTGATGTGGCGCCCGCACGCCACATAGCAGACGCTCAGCGGACGGGCCCAGAAACGACGTTCCCGGACCTCGTGAGGTCCGTTCACCGTGAAGACGGTGCAGCCGCCGCCCTCGTAGAAGACCACCGACGCCGCCTGGGCTCCGCCGTCGTGGCGAAACCCCCGCCCGGGAAAGGGCCTCTCGCTCAGAAAGGGTCCCGGAATGCTCTCCGGGAGCCTTCGGCCGTTGTCCCCCGGATGGCCGGGCGACTCCGATCCGTTCTCCCGGCCCTGCTCGCCACCTTCTTCAGGCGATTCCGCTTCTTGCTGCTGCCCGTTCTCGTCCCGGTAGCCGGTCAACTCCGCTCCTCTCTCCGGCCGGGCAGCCCGGCCCCCACTACGTCCCGCACATGACTCGCGAAGGCTTCGTTCAAAGGTTCATCAGGGGCGTCCGCCATGGTTCGCAGCAGCCACAGCAGCCGCTCCCAGTCCCGCCTCTGACGCATCAACTGCGGCAGGAACCACAGCAGGGCGCGCAGGATCTCCCCCGGCACCGGATCGAGCTCCGCCCCCGCCACGGGCTCGTGATCCTCGAAGGCATAGATCCGCTGCCGTCGATCGAGCCCCGGAACCACGGCGTCCTCCTCGGCCACCCGCAACCAGTCCCGGAGCGCGTCCGCCGTCCCCTCGCTCGACAGATGGGTGTCGGCGGCCCGCCACAGCAGATCGGCCAACGGAGGCGCAGCTCCCGGAACCGCCACCGCGACCGCGAGCGCCAACGGCCAGTGCGCGCGCAGTTCCAACTCTCGGTCGGTCTCCTCGGTGACCGCACGAGGGGCCGACGAGAGGGTCGTCGAGCGCCAACGCACGGAGGGAGAACGCCGGTTCGGACGGACCGCGGGCGGCAGCCGGTGCACGGGCAGCCCCGATGACGAGGAATCCCCGCCCTGGGGACCGCGGTCCTCGTCCTCAGCGGTCCCCGACGCTCCGGTCTCGGGCTCCCACAGCTCATCGGTCCGCGCCCAGGCGATGCGCAGGGCGCTCAACAGGGCGAGGTTGCGGTACTCACCGGTGAGCTCCGCAGCCCACTCGTTCAGGACGGTGAGCACCTCCGTGGCCCTGCTGCCCGATGCGAGCCTGGCCAGCGAGAACGACGCCACCTGGAGGTACTTGCCCTCCTGTCGGCTGCCGATGTCACCGAGCAACTCGACCGCGTACCGGGTGTCCTGTTCGGTACGCCCGTAGCCGAGGACGATCGCGGCCGTCCAGCACAGCTCCGAGTCCGTGGCGTCCGCCCAGTCCCGCACGACGGCGCGCACGGCCGCCCGGTGGGGCTCACGGCCGCCCATCTGGTCCAGGGCCGTGGCCGCGAAGAACCGGCGCCGCGGGGCGTCGGCCGCAGCCAGCGGACGGATCAGTTCGGTGAACCCGTATCCGACGTCGGCCGCGCACAGCTCGCCCGCTACCACGGCGGCCCGCGTCCACACCTGGGGACGGGGATCGTCGGCGAGGGACCGCAACCACCGGACCATGGGGGCCCGCGCCGAGTGGTGGCGCTCCCAGACCTCCGCCAGTACGGCACCGGCCAGGGCCTCGCCCCGGTAGGCGACCGCGCGCACCGGCAGCGGCACCCCGCCGAACGTGTCGTCGTCCTTCACCGAAAGGTCCGCCCGGCAGGCGGCCAACAGCCCTTCCAGGTTCTCGGTGAACACGGGCCGACCCGGTGCCCGAGCTGGATCGCGCGCCTGGAGGAGCTCCCACGCCAACAGGTCGGCCGCATCGGCGACCGCGCTGAACGCCTCACCGTCCAGCACTGCGAGCGCCACCCGGAAGGCCATCTCGCGCAGCCAGCCGTCCAGGTTGTCCGCCGACTGCTCAGCGCCCCGCCCGGAGTCATCGCCCAGAGCGGGTACGCGCACCGCACCGCGCCCGGTGAACCACTCCCTCGCCTGCCGTCGGGCCACCTCCCCGCACGAGTCCAGCAGCTGTGGACGACTGAGCCCGCCGCTGACGTGCCGGACGACCAGACGTGCGACGTACTCCGTCTCCCCGGGCCGCAGCGAATCCAGCCGGATCCCCAACGCCTGCTGGAACAGGGCGTGATCGAGGATCTGGTTTCCCGCGTCGAGCACGCCGGATTCGGTCGTCTCTGCCTGGTGGGAAAGCCCCCTGACGAGGTGCCAGGAGAGCAGTTCGCGCGCCGGCGCCGGCGGGCACTGGCGCCCGTACCGTCCGGTGAGCAGCCCGCCGCCGGGTGAGGACGGGGACGCCACCAGCACCGCGTAGGCGGACCGTTCGGCCAACGCCGACGACAGGGCGTCCAGATGCAGTTCCTGCGGAACGGGCCAGTCCCCCGCCTCTTCCGGCAGTTGGAGGATCATGCCGCCCCCCTGCGGCACACCGGCGACGATGGCCGGCAGATCTCGTACGAGATGGGCCGCGGCGGACGGATCGAGCCGGGTTACCCGCCCGTCGTTCTGCGTGCCGTCGGCCCCCTCCGCACCGCGGGTCCTGCTGGCCGTGGTCAGTTCGTCGAGCAGACACAGCGCCGTGGTCGACCGTCCGGTCCCGGGCGGTCCCCCCAGCAGCAGGACGCGTCGGTTGCGCAGGACGTCCTTGAGCAACTGGTAGCCGTTCGGAGCCCGGTAGACCTGCCGCAGCCGGGCCAGCTCCTCATCGGGAACCATGCCGAAGACGGGTGCCCCGGCCGTGCCGCCCCCACCGACGTACACATCGCCGAAGTGGGCGTGGCCGAACCGGCTGCGGTCGAAGACCCCGCTGTTGCCCCGGACCTCGAATCGGACCTGGGCCTCACGGCGGGCCCGGGTGGAGGCCCGGGTGCCACCGGACGCGCCGGTGTCGGCCAAGGGGTCGCCCATGGCCTCCCGAAAACGCTCACCCTGCCGCTGCTCCCGCTCGGCGCGCTCGTTGCGCGCGTCGTCGGAATCGTCGTCCTGCCCGCCCGAGCCGGGGGAGTCACCACGGTCCCCGCGCTCATCCCGCCCCCGATGGTCCTCGTCCCGATCCCTGTCCCTGTCCCGATCACGGTCCCGATCACGGTCCCGGCCGCGGTCGCGATCCCCGTCCCTGTCGCGGTCACGCTGCCCGCGGTCACGGTCCGGCTCCCGGTCCCGGTCCCGCTGTCCACGGTCCCGGTCCTGACGGTCCGGCCCACGCTCCCGGCCCCGGTCGGCCTGTCCGGCGTCCTGCGCGGGCGGGCGGGCGGGTGCGGCCCCCGCGCCGGGGGCATCCGCGTTCACCGCTCACCCCTGGGCGGAGTGGAGTGACGTCCACCGAAGTGGGTCGTGCCGTAGCGGAAGTCACCGCGGTCCACGAAGATGCTGTCCCCGTCGGCCTGCACCTCGAAGTGGGCGCCTTCTCGGTCCCGGTCCGACTCCTCCTGGTCAGTGAGGTTTCCCGGCAGCCAAGGGTCCGCCGATGCGACGTACCTCTGGGCCCGTCCCTCTGCTCCCTGTTGCCCTTGTTGCCCTTGCTGTCCGTCCGGCTCGGCAGCCTGAGCAGCGGCGGCGGCGGACGGGCCCTGTGACCCGTTCCGGGCGGTGCCTCCGGCCTCGGGCGTGGCACCCGCCCCCCGATACGCCCCGAACTCGACGTCTCCCGGAACGGCGGGCCGTGTCTCACCGGGGATGTGGTACCAGGCCGTGAGGGGGCCCTCCTTCAACATCAGCCGCGCCGGCCGGTAGGTCGACGGCTCCATGAACCGGCCACCGTGCTTGACGACCGCCTGATAGAGCGAGTCGGACACCACGCAGACGAGGTCACGGCCGGAGTGGGCCAGCACATCGCGGGTCACATCGGATTCGGCCAACCGGCAGACCTGGTCGACGGCCTCGCCCGCCATTCCGTCGTCGTCGTGCTGAACGGGCCCCACATGCATGCTCACCCGCAACCCGAGCGGTACGGAGAGTTCCTCGTTGCCATCGCGCAACACCTGGTACAACTCGGCCAGCCAAGGGCCGATCAACTGCGCGGGTGGCACTCGGGCGTCCACGGCGGCGAGAAAGCCGTCGCCCCGGTCCTCCCGATGGATCAACGACCGGCCCACCCCGCTGGAGTCGAAGGCGTCATCGGCGAATGCGTAGATGCGCCGACGCATCCGCAGCTTGGCGTTGTCCAGATAGCGACCTGACCCACGGGCATCCACACTCATCAGGAACTTGTAGACAGCCCCGGCACCCATTGCGCCTCCCCTGGTGTTCACGGATGCAGGTCAGCATCCCCGTCCCCAGGGCATTGGCATGTGGTCGTTTACACATCGTTCTGAAGCATTGGGATCTTCTGGAAGGTGTGCACGCCCCCTGCGCACTACCCCACCACCAAGTGCACGCCCCCGCGCCCCCCTACCCCGATCGCCACCCGCTGCCCAGCGTCGGAACCGACGAACACGGAGCTCAGGGGGAAGAAGACACCGCTGAACGGGGTGAGCCACTCCTTGATACGGCCGTGACGGAAATCCGTCTCAGCGCCACACACGGGCGATCCGCAGCTACGCCCCATCGGCCCACACCGATACGGAGAAATCCTCAGGACGTTCGGCTGCGAAAGTCGAAACTGCCGCCCGAGGCGAGCAGACGCAGCACCGTCGGATCGACCAACTCGATCCTTCGCTGCCCGGTCCGCACCACGTCGGCGTCGCGCAGCAACCGCAGCGCCTTGGCCACCGCCTCACGGGTGGCGCCGACCGCATCGGCGAGATCGTGCTGTGCCAGATCGACCAACACCACCTCCGCAGCGGTCTCAGCCCCGCGCTGGACCGTGGCCGGACCGACCGCGGGGAGCTCCAACAGCCTTTCCGCCAAACGCTGGAGCACGGTCAAGGAGGCCAGTGACCGACGCTCCTCGTCGGCGCTGCGCAACCGGGCCGCGAGCTGGGCCATCAGCAGACCGTTCGCCTGCGGGGTGCCCGCGACAAACCGTCGGAACCGCTCGCTGATGATCACCCTGGCGGATACGGGACCAAGGGCGGTGACCGTGGCACTGCGCGGCGAACCGTCCAGCATCGCCATTTCGCCCACCAGTTCGCCTGGGCCACGAAGGGCCAGAATCAGCCGGGACGACGCCCGCTCGGTCGCCGTGGAGACGACGGCCCAGCCCGTGAGGATCACCAGCACATGGCTGCCCTCGTCGTTCTCCCGCAACAGGTGTTCCTGAGCAGCGAACTTGCGTTCCGCGCCGAGGCCCAGCAGCTCTTCCCTGGCCTGCTTCCCCAGCCCGTGGAGAAACGGCCGTCCTCGCCCGACCAGGCTCATTGCTCGCGCCACCCCTCGCCCTGTGCGTCGCCCATCGAGCGTAGTGACCCCCTGGGAGGCACGGAAGCGATCGAGCGGATGCACCTCGGCTGAACCACGGGCCCAGCCGCCCTGCTCCACCACCGGCCGAGTAGCCGGGACCATCCGCACTCGGGTGCAGCGATCTTCAGCCAGGACACCGTGTCGGGGTCCCCGGTCTCCGCAGGGCCCGTTCTCGACGCCAGACTGCTATGAACGCTCTCTCCGCTCAACCACTTTCTCCGGCAGTCTCCGCTGAAACCCCGGAAACCGCACACCGGCTCGACCGCCCACCCACCACATCGACCACCCACCAACATCGACTATTCGCCGACGCATCGACGATTCGGCCGCCGCCGCCCCACCACCGGACCCGAGAACCGAAAGCCCTGCTCCGAAAACCGAGCGGTCCCTGAGCCCGAAACCGAGGGGCGCTCCGGAAGCCGGAACCCAGAGCGATCGCCCGCCGTCCGGAACCTCGTACGGGCGTTCCCGGTGAAGAGGGCCGTCCCACGACCCCGTAAACCACCGGCCGAGCCGTTCCACCAGCAGGCCGGTGCCACCAACCAGCCGGTTCGCGCCCAGGGCGCTCATCTCCCCGGCCCGTACGACAAAGAAATGCCCTCCGACCAGCTTTTCGCAGGTCGGAGGGCATTCATCGAGTGGAGCCTAGGGGAGTCGAACCCCTGACATCTGCCATGCAAAGACAGCGCTCTACCAACTGAGCTAAGGCCCCTCATGCGAGGACGAAGCCGATTGGACCACGGGTCCCGGCCACATCCGCAGACCCAGAGTACCGGGTGTTTCGGGTGATCCTGCAAAACGATTAGGACTCCCCGTGGGCGACCACTCTCCGTAAGATGCACGACGAGGTTCGCAGCAGCGAAGCCCGCTTTGGGGAAGCGATGGGGAGACGCACATGGACGCCGTGCAGCAGGAAACGACCGCAAGAGCCAGGGAGCTCCAGCGAAGCTGGTACGGGGAGCCGCTGGGGGCGCTGTTTCGGCGGCTGATCGACGACCTGGGGCTGAACCAAGCCCGGCTCGCGGCCGTTCTCGGTCTGTCCGCTCCCATGCTCTCCCAGCTCATGAGCGGCCAGCGGGCCAAGATCGGCAATCCTGCGGTGGTCCAGCGGGTCCAAGCGCTCCAGGAGTTGGCGAGCCTGGTCGCCGACGGAAGTGTCAGCGCCGTCGAGGCCACCGACCGCATGGAAGAGGTCAAGAAGTCGCAGGGAGGCTCCGTGTTGACCGGTACCAGCCAGACCACCAGCAGCTCCGGCGCCCCCACCGTGCGCCGGGTGGTGCGGGAGATCCAGTCCCTGTTGCGGTCCGTTTCCGCCGCGGGCGACATCATCGACGCCGCGGACTCACTCGCCCCGACCCATCCGGAACTGGCAGAGTTCCTCCGGGTCTACGGAGCAGGGCGCACGGCGGATGCCGTCGCACACTACGAGTCGCACCAGAGCTGATCACCGAGGCTGAACCAGAGCACCACCTAAGGCCTCACGAGGACGGGGAGCGGGCGCAGCGCCATGGGTGAGGTCTTCGCCGGCCGGTATGAGCTGGTCGACCCGATCGGACGCGGTGGCGTCGGCGCCGTATGGCGCGCTTGGGACCATCGGCGCCGCCGCTATGTGGCGGCCAAGGTGCTCCAGCAGAGCGATGCGCACACCCTGTTGCGCTTCGTCCGAGAACAAGCCGTCCGCATCGATCACCCCCATGTCCTGGCTCCGGCCAGTTGGGCCGCGGACGACGACAAGGTGCTGTTCACCATGGATCTGGTGAGCGGTGGGTCGCTGGCGCACGTGATCGGCGACTACGGCCCGCTGCCTCCCCACTACGTCTGCGGTCTACTCGACCAACTGCTGTCCGGCCTGGCCGCGGTGCACGCCGAGGGGGTCGTGCACCGCGACATCAAGCCCGCCAACGTCCTGATGGAGGCCACCGGCACCGGACGCCCGCATCTGCGGCTGTCCGACTTCGGCATCTCGATGCGCAAGGGCGAACCGAGGCTCACCGAGACCAACTACGTGGTCGGTACGCCCGGGTACTTCGCTCCCGAACAGATGACCGGCGCGGAGCCGGATTTCACCGCGGACTTGTTCGCGGTCGGCCTGGTCGCCATATATCTCCTCGAAGGCCAGAAACCCGACTCCAAGGCGCTCGTCGACCACTTCGTCGCCCATGGGACCCCGGGTGCGCCCCAGAGCATTCCCGAGCCGCTCTGGCAGGTGCTGGCCGGGCTTCTCCAGCCGGATCCCGAGGACCGCTTCCGTAGCGCCACGGGAGCACGCAAGGCTCTCGCGACGGCCGGGGAGATGCTTCCGGATCTCGGCCCCGACGACGAACCGGTCGAGATCTTCGACCAACTGGGTCCCCTGCCGATGGGATTCGGCCCTGACGGGCCGGAGAAGCCAAAGGCTCTGGGCGGCCCGGTCCGTCGCACCACCGGCTCGGGAGGGACCGCACTCCCGGCGACCGACCAAGGCCCTCCTCCCACGAGCGGAACCGAGCCCGGGGCTCCCCATGCCACCGGGGCATCGCCCTCCGGCATCCCGGCTTCCGGACCCGCCTCGGGACCCCCCACCCCGAGTGAGGCCGTCAACCAGACCGGCACGACCCCGCCGCCCGCAGGACCGCCCACCCCGGGTGGGGCCGAACTGCTGCCCCTGCCCCCACACCCGCCCGGTGCACCACCACGGCCGGCCCAGCAGCAGTCGGCCCAGCAGCCGGAGATCTCCCGGGGCTCCGACCCCACCCCGGGCACGCATCCGGCGCCACACCCCCTCGCACCGCCACAGCTTCCCCCGGTGCCCACGAACGGGCCGGCGCTGCCTCCGCCGCCCACCCAGCCGCCCACTCCCCCGCCACAACCGATCCAGCAGCAGGCGTCCCCACACCTGACCGCTGCCGAACCCACCCCGACGCCCGTGTCGGACCTGCTGACGGATCACCACGTCACCCCCTTCTACGCCCACGCTCCCGAGCAGCTGTCGCAGTCCCACACCACGCAGACCGCGCCGACCTCACCGGTGCACTACCAGCCGCCCCTCACTCGTACATACACCGCTCAGAGCCCTCGGGTTCCCCTCACCCGGGCCGAAGCCCGCCGCGCGGCCAAACGCCCCGGACCGCCCCTGAAGGTGGCCGCTCCGGTGCTCTTCCTGGCCCTGGTCTGCTACGCCGTGGGCGTCTGGGCGCTGCTCCAGCTCTGAACGGCTCGGAAACGAACCCCCTCACCAGATTTTTGCTTGAGCAATTCAATTATTCGCTCAAGCGAATACACGGGAGGCGGGCAGCAGAAAGCCCCGGTCGCTTCGTGCGACCGGGGCTTCAACCAAGACTGCTGCGTCTCACACACCCGAACCTGCGGGCACGGAGTCGGTCGCCTCCGTCCACAGATCCTGCTCGGCGCGATCCGCCTGGATCTGGCGGTACACGAGGAGCCCGCCGATGGCGGCCAGTGCGACCAGGAGAAGCTTCTTCACCGCGCGACCTCGTCTTTCCTTGACGTATGAGGACTTCTGCCGCCCGACTATACACACCGACCGATACCGATCGGTGACCTACGTGGACGCTCGCCCTCAGCTCAACTACCGCAGTCAATAATGCGTTCAGCCCGTACGAAGTCACTCCGTACGGGCTGATTCAACACTGTGGGGCTAACAGGATTTGAACCTGTGGCCTCATCCTTATCAGGGATGCGCTCTAACCAACTGAGCTATAGCCCCGCCGCGCTGCGCGCTGACCTCTGAAGATTAGCGCACGTCGGGCGCAGCTCCCAAATCCCGGGGCCAAAGGCCCCGGACCTGGGACTACTCGTCCTCTGCGAGCGTCAATTCCACCCCGCCGACGAAGCCCGCGGAGAGGTTGTAGATGAACGCTCCGAGGGTCGCCAACGCGGTGGCGAGGACGACATCGATCACCGCGATGATCGAGGTGAAGATGAGCACCCGCGGCAGCGAAAGGAAGGACTGCAAGTCGAACCCGTTGCTGTCGGTCGAGCCCGTGGCTTCGCTGATCGTGCCGCCGACGGTGGAGAAGACGCCCATGGCGTCCATCACCATCCACAGCACCGCGGCGGCGATGACCGTACAGATGCCGAGCGCGATCGAGAGCAGGAAGCTGACCTTCATCACGGACCACGGATCGGCCTTGGCCACCCGCAGCCGCGCCTTGCGGGTGCGCGGTGTGGTCCGCGCACCCGTACGGGGCAGCCGCACGCCGGCCTGCGTCCCCTCGTCGCCCTGGGGCGACGGGTACGCCTGGGGCGGGCGATAGGGCTGCCCGGCCTGCTGGGGCGCCGGCTGGCCGCCGCCCAACGTCTCGTACGGGGGCTGCTTCCCCCGGGTGTCTGTCACCGTAACCCCCTGGGAGTCCGTGGCTGAGCCACGGGCACCGTTCGCTCCAGAAGCTCCGGCAGCGGCCGAACCGGCGCCCGTGGCTCCACTCACGCTCTACTCCTCGTGCTCCCCGGCCGAAGGCTCGGTGCCCTCGGCCACCGCTTCGGCCGAAGCGGCGAAGGTCTCGTCGGTCGCCGCGGCCTCTTCGGCCCCTTCGACCTCTTCAGCCTCCCGACCGGCCTCGGCGTTACGAGCGATGCCGACCACGGCATCGCGCTTGCCCAGGTTGATCAGTTGGACGCCCATGGTGTCACGGCCGGTCTCCCTGACTTCATTGACTCGCGTACGAATCACACCGCCGCCGAGGGTGATGGCCAGAATCTCGTCCGTCTCCTCGACCACCAGAGCGCCCACGAGCGATCCGCGGTCCTCCACGATCTTGGCAGCCTTGATGCCGAGGCCGCCACGACCCTGGACGCGGTACTCGTCGACAGCGGTCCGCTTCGCGTAACCGCCATCGGTAGCAGTGAACACGAACGTACCGGGCCGCACCACATTCATCGACAGAAGCTCGTCTCCTTCGCGGAAACTCATCCCCTTGACACCCGATGTGGCACGCCCCATCGGGCGCAGCGCATCGTCCGTCGCAGTGAATCGGATCGATTGCGCCTTCTTGCTGATAAGTAGCAGATCATCCTCGGCCGACACCAGTTCGGCGCCGATCAGCTCGTCATCGGTTCCCGCCTCCGTCTCCCGGAGGTTGATCGCGATGACACCGCCGGACCGAGGCGAGTCGTAGTCCTTGAGCGGGGTCTTCTTGACCAGACCGCCCTTGGTGGCGAGCACCAGGTACGGCACGGCGTCGTAGTCGCGGATCGCCAGGATCTCCGCGATCTGCTCGTCCGGCTGGAAGGCGAGCAGGTTCGCCACGTGCTGGCCGCGCGCATCGCGACCGGCGTCGGGCAGCTCGTACGCCTTGGCTCGGTAGACCCTGCCCTTGTTGGTGAAGAAGAGCAGCCAGTGGTGGGTCGTGGAGACGAAGAAGTGGTCGACGATGTCGTCTTCCTTGAGCTTCGTGCCCCGAACGCCCTTGCCGCCCCGCTTCTGCGACCGGTAGTCGTCGGTCTTCGTGCGCTTCACATAGCCGCCGCGACTGATCGTGACGACGATGTCTTCCTCGGCGATCAGGTCCTCGATGGACATGTCGCCGTCGAAGGGCACCAGCATCGAACGCCGGTCGTCGCCGAACTTCTCGACGATGACCGCGAGCTCCTCGCTGACGATCTGCCGCTGCTGAGCGGGAGAGGCGAGGATGGCGTTGTACTCGTTGATCTTCGCTTGCAGCTCGTCGTGCTCGGCGACGATCTTCTGACGTTCGAGGGCGGCCAGCCGGCGGAGCTGCATCTCCAGGATGGCGTTCGCCTGGACCTCGTCGATGGTCAGCAGTTCCATCAGGCCCGCGCGGGCGATGTCGACGGTGTCGCTGCGCCGGATCAGCGCGATGACCTCGTCGATGGCGTCGAGCGCCTTGAGCAGACCGCGCAGGATGTGCGCCCGCTCCTCCGCCTTGCGCAACCGGAAGCGGGTGCGCCGGACGATGACCTCGATCTGGTGGTGCACCCAGTGGCGGATGAAGGCGTCGATCGACAGCGTCCGGGGCACGCCGTCGACCAGCGCCAGCATGTTCGCGCCGAAGTTCGTCTGGAGGTCCGTGTGCTTGTACAGGTTGTTCAGGACGACCTTGGCGACGGCGTCGCGCTTGAGCACGATCACCAGGCGCTGACCGGTGCGGGACGAGGTCTCGTCCCGCACGTCGGCGATGCCGCCGATCTTGGCGTCCTTCACCAGGTCGGCGATCTTCTGCGCGAGGTTGTCCGGGTTGACCTGGTACGGAAGCTCCGTGACGACCAGGCACTGACGGTTCTGGATCTCTTCGACCTCGACGACCGCGCGCATCGTGATGGAGCCGCGACCGGTGCGGTACGCCTCCTCGATGCCCTTGCGCCCCACGACCAGGGCCCCGGTCGGGAAGTCCGGGCCCTTGATCCGCTCGATGAGGGCGTCCAGCAGCTCCTCGTGCGTGGCGTCCGGGTGCTCCAGCGCCCACTGCGCTCCCGCGGCCACCTCGCGCAGGTTGTGCGGGGGGATGTTGGTCGCCATGCCGACCGCGATGCCCGCCGACCCGTTGACCAGGAGGTTGGGGATGCGGGCCGGCAGGACGGTCGGCTCCTGGTTGCGGCCGTCGTAGTTGTCCTGGAAGTCGACGGTCTCCTCGTCGATGTCCCGGAGCATCTCCATCGACAGCGGCTTGAGCTTGCACTCGGTGTACCGCATGGCGGCGGCCGGGTCGTTGCCCGGAGAGCCGAAGTTTCCGTTGGAGTCCACCAGCGGCAGACGCATCGACCACGGCTGCGCAAGGCGGACCAGGGCGTCGTAGATCGAGGAGTCGCCGTGCGGGTGGTAGGTGCCCATGACGTCGCCGACGACGCGGGCGCACTTGTAGAAGCCCTTCTCGGGCCGGTATCCGCCGTCGTACATCGCGTACAGCACACGGCGGTGGACCGGCTTCAGCCCGTCCCGTACGTCCGGCAGCGCGCGGGAGACGATGACGGACATCGCGTAGTCGAGGTAGGAGCGCTGCATCTCCGTTTCGAGCCCGACGGGCTCGATCCGCATCGCCGGCACTTCTTCGGTGGTGGCAGGGGTGGGTGTCTCGTCGGCCATTGCTGGTCTTCGGTCCTTTCGTACGGTCAGCTGAGACCGACTCAGATGTCGAGGAAGCGGACGTCCTTGGCGTTGCGCTGGATGAAGGAGCGACGTGCCTCGACGTCCTCACCCATCAGCACGGAGAACAGGTCGTCGGCCTGGGCCGCGTCGTCCAGGGTGACCTGGCCCAGGACGCGGTGCTCCACGTCCATGGTGGTGATGCGCAGTTCCTCTGCGTTCATCTCGCCCAGACCCTTGAAGCGCTGGATCGAGTCCTCCCGGATCCGCTTGCCCTGCTGCTTGCCCAGTTCGACCAGGGCGTCGCGCTCGCGGTCCGAGTACGCGTACTCGAAGTCGTCCCGACCCCACTTGATCTTGTACAGCGGCGGACGCGAGAGGAACACGTGCCCGGCTTCGACCAGGGGCCGCATGAAGCGGAAGAGGAACGTCAGCAGCAGTGTGTTGATGTGCTGACCGTCGACATCGGCGTCCGCCATCAGAATGATCTTGTGATAGCGGAGCTTCTCGATGTCGAAGTCCTCGTGCACGCCCGTGCCGAAGGCCGAGATCAGCGCCTGCACCTCGGTGTTCTGGAGGATCTTGTCGATCCGGGCCTTCTCGACGTTCAGGATCTTGCCGCGGATGGGCAGGATCGCCTGGTACATCGGGTTGCGCCCGGACTTCGCCGAACCACCGGCGGAGTCACCCTCGACGATGAAGATCTCGCACTTGGTCGGGTCGTTCGACTGGCAGTCGCTGAGCTTGCCGGGCAGTGAGGCCGACTCCAGCAGGCCCTTGCGCCGGGTCAGATCGCGCGCCTTGCGGGCGGCCACCCGGGCGGTCTGCGCCTGGATCGCCTTGCGGATGATGTCCGCGGCCTCGTTCGGGTTGCGGTCGAACCAGTCGGTGAGGTGCTCGTGCACCACCTTCTGCACGAACGTCTTCGCCTCGGTGTTGCCCAGCTTGGTCTTGGTCTGGCCCTCGAACTGGGGCTCGCCCAGCTTGACCGAGATGATCGCCGTCAGACCCTCGCGGATATCCTCGCCGGAGAGGTTGTCGTCCTTCTCGCGCAGCAGCTTCTTGTCCCGCGCATAGCGGTTGACCAGGCCCGTGAGCGCGGCGCGGAAGCCTTCCTCATGCGTGCCCCCCTCATGCGTGTGGATGGTGTTCGCAAAGGAGTAAACGCCCTCGGTGTACTGGGAGTTCCACTGCATCGCGATCTCGACCGAGAGCATCCGCTCACGGTCTTCGGCCTCGATGTCGATCACGGTCGGGTGGATCAACTCGCCCTTGCGGGAGTTGAGGTACTTCACGAAGTCGACGATGCCGCCCTCGTAGAAGTACGTGACTGTGCGGACCTGCTCCTGCTCCGCCTCCTCGGCCGTGTCGGCACCGACGGTGGCCTTGGCGGAATCCCGCTCGTCGGTCAGCGTCAGGGTCAGGCCCTTGTTGAGGAAGGCCATCTCCTGGAAACGACGGGAGAGCGTCTCGAAGGAGTACTCGGTCGTCTCGAAGATGTCGCCGTCGGCCCAGAACGTCACCGAGGTGCCGCTCGCGTCCGTGGCCTCGTTCTGTGCGAGGGGTGCGGTCGGAACGCCGAGCTTGTAGTCCTGCGTCCACCGGAAGCCGTCGCGCTTGACCTCGACCGCGACCTTGGAGGAGAGGGCGTTGACGACGGAGACACCCACGCCGTGCAGACCGCCGGAGACCGCGTAGCCGCCGCCGCCGAACTTTCCACCGGCGTGCAGGACGGTGAGGACTACCTCGACCGCGGGCTTGTTCTCCGAGGGGACGATGCCCACCGGAATGCCTCGGCCGTTGTCGATGACGCGAACGCCGCCGTCGGCGAGGATCGTGACGTCGATCGTGTCCGCGTGCCCGGCCAGGGCCTCGTCGACCGAGTTGTCGACGACCTCGTACACCAGGTGATGAAGCCCACGCTCACCGGTCGAGCCGATGTACATGCCGGGGCGCTTGCGAACCGCGTCCAGCCCCTCCAGGACGGTGATCGCACTGGCGTCGTACGAGGCGGTGACCTCGACGCCGCCATTGAGAGTGGACGGGGTGATCTCGTTGGGGTTGCCGGAATCGGCCACGAAGCGCCCTTTCTGGCACAGCACAAGCCGTTCTCCGGACAGGCGGGGACGGCTGCGTCGTTCGACATGTTCCGCAAGGTGGCGGGATTGTCCATCAGTCTACCGGTACCGCCGACACTCATGGGGGTTTGCCGGCGCTTGAGTCCGCATGTGCCGCCCTGAACCCGCCCGGTCCGACTCCCCATATACGGGAAGGGGCTCCAGGGGGCTGACACCGGCATTGAGCGCTTTGGACTGTCAGCGAACGGCTACGGTGAGGGACGGATCATGGAAGGCCCCTTTCCGGGCACCGGAACAGCCCTGCGAGCAGGGCCGGGAAGCGGCGGCGGAGGGGCCCGGGAAGACGGTGCGCGGGCGCACGGAGGCCGGGCGCGTCCCCATCCCGCACACCCCGGCCCCACGCGGGTGCGACCAGTTACGGGATCCGGGCATCCGACGGTTGCTCAGGGCCCGAGCACCGCCCGGAGAGCCGGAACAAGGGCCTGCGCGGAGCCGAGTCGATCAAGGAATCCGGGCTGGGTGCGGTGAAAGCGTGCGAGGTCGCTCACAGCGCTTCTGCACGAAAAATTCACAGGCTGGGGAAGGTGCAGCGCGCACCCCGGTGGGCGTGGCACCGGCGAGCCCTCGACGGGTTGCCGGCCGGGCCCTAGCCGTAGGTGTCGCCCGGTCCCGTGCTCCCGGGCGCGCGGAGCGGCCCGTACCCCTTCCAAGGTCCTCCCGGACCCAGCACCTTGATCATTCTCACGGTGCCCTGCCCGAGGTCCTCGTTGAGCCTCGCCACCAGCCGCGGCGCGAGCAGCCTCAGCTGGGTCGCCCAGGCCGTGGAGTCGCACTGCACCGTGAGCACCCGTGCATCGGGGGCCTCGTCGTAGCGCAGCGGCACGCAGTGGTTGGCCAGGTGCTCGCCCACGATCTGCGGCCAGCGCCCCATCACTCCACCCACCGCGGCCGGCGTCTCCCAGCCGCGCTCGGTGATCAGACGATTGATCGCGGCGCCCAAGGGCAGCGGGTCACGACCATCCGCATGAGCCCCGGAACGAAGCCCTCCACCCCTTCTGGCCTGCTTCTTCTCCTGGGCGGCTGCGCCACGGGCCCGGGCTTGCTCCTTGGCGGCCCGCAGGGCGACGCGCGCCAGGTCGACACCGGAGACATCGGCCGCTGGGAGCGAGGGCGCCCCGGACGCCAGCGGAAGGGGGGAGTCCGCGTTCATGCCCGCTCCACCTCTCCACCGGCGACCTCGTACCTCGTCCCCGACAGCACCCCGGGGACGTCGTCGACGACGGCCGCGGTCACGAGGACCTGCTCGGCAGGAGCCACGAGTTCGGCGAGCCGTTCCCGCCTCCGGGCGTCGAGCTCGGCGAATACGTCGTCCAGGACGAGCACAGGTTCGTTTCCTTCGGTGCGCAGCAGATCGTAGGAGGCCAGCCGTAGGGCCAGGGCGTAGGACCAGCATTCGCCGTGGCTGGCGTAGCCCTTAGCGGGCAACTGACCGAGCCCGAGCACCAGGTCGTCGCGGTGCGGTCCGACGAGGGTGACCCCCCGCTCTATCTCCTGCTTGCGGGTCTCACCGAGTGCAGTGAGCAACTGTTCGTAAATCTCGGACCGGTCGGGGGACTCGTCCTGGTTCGTCATGGTCAGCCCGGCGGAGGAACGGTACTCCAGGGTGATCGGACCACCACCGGGGGCGAGGGCGTCGTACGACTTCTCGGTGAGCGGCTGGAGCACCCGGATCAGTTCGAACCGCTGGGCGAGCAGTTCAGCGCCGGTGTGGGCCAGGTGCTGGTCCCACACGTCCAGGGTGGAGAGGTCCGCACCACCGGAGCCGCCGCGCGTGCCCGAATCATCCGGCTCGACCGATGGGTCCGCGACGGCGCGGCTCGATGTCCGGCCCGGCTTGGTCACCCCGTAGCGACGGGCGATCGCCGCCGATTTGAGCAGGGAGTTGCGCTGTTTGAGCACGCGCTCGTAGTCGGACCGCACCCCCGCCATGCGCGGAGAGCGAGCCGTGACCAGTTCGTCGAGGAAGCGGCGTCGATCGCCGGGGTCGCCCTTCACCAGGGCCAGGTCCTCGGGGGCGAACAGGACCGTACGGACGATCCCCAGCACATCTCGGGGCCTGACCTGCGATGACCGATTGATCCGGGCCCGGTTGGCGCGGCCCGGGTTGAGTTCGAGCTCCACGAGTTGCGAGCGTTCGCCCTGGGTGACGGCGCCCCGGATCACGGCGCGTTCGGCGCCGGCGCGCACCAGTGGGGCGTCGGATGAGACCCGGTGGCTCGACAGCGTGGCCAGATAGCCGATGGCCTCGACGAGGTTGGTCTTCCCCTGGCCGTTGGCGCCCACGAACGCGGTGACGCCCGGATCGAGCGGGACCTCGACCCGGGCGTACGAGCGGAAGTCGGCCAGTGACAGATGCGTGACGTGCATGGATGTAGGCCGACCTCCCCCGGCTCAGGGCTTTACTTCTTGCTCTCCACCGCGTGGCCGCCGAACTGGTTGCGCAGTGCGGCGATCATCTTCATCTGCGGGGAGTCGTCCTGGCGGGAGGCGAACCGGGCAAAGAGAGATGCGGTGATGGCGGGCAACGGTACGGCGTTGTCGATGGCGGCTTCCACCGTCCAGCGGCCTTCACCGCTGTCCTGGGCAAATCCGCGGAGCTTGTCGAGGTGCTCGTCCTCGTCCAGCGCGTTCACCGCGAGGTCGAGCAGCCAGGAACGGATGACCGTGCCTTCCTGCCAGGAGCGGAAGACCTCGCGCACGTCGGTGACGGAGTCGACCTTCTCCAGCAGCTCCCAGCCCTCGGCGTACGCCTGCATCATGGCGTACTCGATGCCGTTGTGGACCATCTTGGCGAAGTGACCTGCGCCGACCTTGCCGGCGTGGACGGCGCCGAAGTCGCCCTCGGGCTTGAGGGCGTCGAAGACGGGCTGTACGCGGGCGACGTGGTCGGTGTCCCCGCCGTACATCAGCGCATAGCCGTTCTCCAGGCCCCACACGCCGCCGGAGACTCCGCAGTCGACGAAGCCGATGCCCTTGATGCCCAGTTCGACGGCGTGCTTCTCGTCGTCGGTCCAGCGGGAGTTCCCGCCGTCCACAACGATGTCGCCGGGGGAGAGCAGCTCGGCGAGCTCATCGATGGTGGACTGGGTCGCGGCTCCGGCCGGGACCATCACCCACACCACCCGGGGGCCCTTCAGCTTGTCCACAAGCTCCTGGAGGCTGTGGACATCGGCGAGGTCGGGGTTGCGGTCGTAGCCGATGACGGTGTGGCCTGCGCGGCGGATGCGCTCGCGCATGTTGCCACCCATTTTGCCGAGGCCGATGAGGCCGAGCTCCATCTTGACTGTCCTTAAGCGTCGAATGCCGATGCGTAACCGGTTCCGAGCCTACGCCGGAGTGACGTAGGCAGCCTGACGGGCCTGCTCGGGGTGTGAGCAGGCCCGTGGGAGGACACCGGGGGTGCCTGGCTGCAAGGGCGTGAAAGTCAGCCGGAGAGCCGTACAGGCATGATCAGGTACTTGTACGCCTCGTCCGCTTCGGCATCCACGGCGGGCTTGCCGCTCAGCAGGGCGGGCTTGGTGGAGGTCGTGAACGACAGCTGGGCGACCGGGGAGTCGATCGCGCTCAGACCGTCCAAGAGGAAGTTGGGGTTGAAGGCGATCGAGATGTCGTCACCCTCCAACTGGGCGTCGACGCGCTCCACAGCCTGTGCATCGTCGCTCGATCCGGCTTCCAGGATGAGCACGCCCTGCTCGAAGCTGAGTCGGACCGGGGTGTTCCGCTCGGCGACGAGGGCCACGCGCTTGACGGCTTCGACGAAGGGCGCGGTCTCGATCACTGCGACCGAGTTGAACTCGGTGGGGAACAGCGTCCGGTACTTCGGCAGATCGCCTTCGAGCAACCGGGTCGTGGTCAGCCGACCTGCGCCTTCGAAGCCGATGAGGCCCTCGCCCTTGCCGGAGCCGGCGAGCGCGAGCGTGACGGTGTCACCGCTGGTCAGGGCCTTTGCGGTGTCGAGGAGCGTCTTGGCGGGGACGAGCGCGACCGCGGAGGTGTCCGCGTTCTCCGGCTTCCACAGGAACTCGCGGACCGCGAAGCGGTAGCGGTCGGTCGAGGCGAGGGTGACGGTGTCGCCCTCGATCTCGATCCGTACGCCGGTGAGGACGGGCAGTGTGTCGTCACGGCCGGCTGCGATGGCCACCTGGGCCGCGGCGGAGGCGAAGACCTCACCGGGGACGGTGCCGGTCGCGGTCGGCATCTGCGGCAGGGCCGGGTACTCCTCCACCGGCAGGGTGTGGAGGGTGAAGCGGGAGGAGCCGCAGACCACCGTCGCCCGTACACCGTCTGTGGAAATCTCCACCGGGCGGTTGGGGAGGGCGCGGCAGATGTCGGCGAGCAGCCGGCCGGAGACGAGGACGGTGCCATCCTCCTCGACCTCGGCCTCGACCGAGACCTTTGCGGAGACCTCGTAGTCGAAGCTGGAAAAGCTGAGCGCTCCGTCCTCGGCCTTCAGCAGAAGGCCAGCGAGCACGGGCGCCGGCGGACGGGCCGGGAGGCTTCTGGCCACCCAGGCCACCGCCTCCGCGAGTACATCGCGCTCAACCCGGATCTTCACCGGAACCGCCTCCTGCTGTTGCTGGCTCGCCGTTGCTGGCCTCTGTCGTCGGCTGTGTTGCCGAGGACCAGTCTGACGCACGCCACCGACAGTCGGTGCGGCTCGGGGTCAAGTCGTGACCACGGGTGTCGCGGGCTGCCGAGCCGAGTTGTGCACAGGGCAGACTTCGAAACCAATTCCCCGCTAACTATGGGTGGCAGTAGTAGTAGGGCCTGTGGAAACGGTGGATAACGTCGTTATCGCAGGTCAACACCAGTTTTTTGTCCACCGAGCCTGTGGGTGGAACCAGTGGAAAACCCTGTGTTCCTGTGGACGCCGAAAAGTTCTGCACACCCGATGCACAGGTTGGGGTCACTTCTCCCCAGGGTCGTCCCCAGCTTTACCCAGGTTCCCCACAGCCCAATCCGCCTCCTTGGTGTGACGGCTTTCACTCGACACGGTGAGAGCGGGCGTTCTGTTGCCGAACAGTGGACAGCGGTGTGGAGAAGCTGTGGGCAACCGGCCGTTGCCTGTGGGGTGCCGGTGGACAAGTTTGATCACAGCCTGTGGATGACTTTTTCTTCCACAGCCTGTGGATAACGGTTGACCACAATTCCACAACAGGGTGACCTGGGATGATCGTCTCGCGAGGCTCCAGCCTGTGGATGCAATCTGGACAACTTGGTAGTCCCCAGGCTGTGGACGATGAATTCTCCCCCGATCTGTGGACAACTCCCTGCGGAGAGGCGGTATTCGAACACTTCGGAGCCCCCTCGGCCCGTACATCACCGCGGTGAAGGCGCCCCGGAGCGCTCCACGAGGGCCGGAATGCCACCAGCACCCCGGCCCGGAGAACCGCGCAGGGGCAAGATTCCGAGCCGCCGGTCGGCAGGGCGTGCTTCCACCGGTCTGGGCACGCAGAAGCGCCCCAGAGGATCCTCTGGGGCGCTTCTGCCTCGCTTGCGCGGCTGTTTCAGAAGGGAACGCGGGGAGGGCAGAGACGGCCCGCCTCACGCGTGGGGGCACAGCCAACGGCCCATGCAGAGCCGGACCCGATGTCCGGCCTGTCTCAAGCGGGGCAGCCAGGGCTGGGTCTCAGCTACGAGCAGGCCCTATCCGTTCTTGATGCGGTTGGTCAGTTCCGTGACCTGGTTGTAGATGGACCGTCGCTCCGCCATCAATGCCCGGATCTTTCGGTCCGCGTGCATCACGGTCGTATGGTCCCGGCCGCCGAACTGCGCGCCGATCTTCGGCAGCGAGAGGTCGGTCAGCTCGCGGCACAGATACATGGCGATCTGTCGAGCGGTCACCAGGACCCGGCTCCTGGAGGACCCGCACAGGTCCTCCACGGTCAATCCGAAGTAGTCGGCCGTCGCCGCCATGATCGCGCCTGCCGTGATCTCGGGGGACGAGTCCTCGCCACCGGGGATCAGGTCCTTCAGCACGATCTCGGTCAGCCCCAGATCGACCGGCTGCCTGTTGAGCGAGGCGAAGGCCGTCACTCGGATCAGCGCACCCTCCAACTCGCGGATATTGCGCGAGATGCGGGACGCGATGAACTCCAGTACCTCCGGCGGCGCGTTCAGCTGTTCCTGGACCGCCTTCTTGCGGAGGATGGCGATCCGTGTTTCCAGCTCGGGGGGCTGCACATCCGTGGTGAGGCCCCACTCGAAGCGGTTCCGGAGCCGGTCCTCCAGGGTCATCAACTGCTTGGGCGGCCGGTCCGAGGAGAGCACGATCTGCTTGTTGGCGTTGTGGAGCGTGTTGAAGGTGTGGAAGAACTCCTCCTGCGTCGACTCCTTGCTCGCCAGGAACTGGATGTCGTCGACCAACAGGATGTCGACATCGCGGTAGCGCTTGCGGAAGGTGTCGCCCTTGCCGTCCCGGATTGAGTTGATGAACTCGTTGGTGAACTCCTCCGAGCTGACGTACCGCACGCGGGTGCCCGGGTACAGACTCCGCGCGTAGTGCCCGATGGCATGGAGCAGATGGGTCTTGCCCAGTCCCGACTCGCCGTAGATGAAGAGGGGGTTGTACGCCTTCGCAGGAGCCTCGGCGACCGCGACGGCGGCGGCGTGGGCGAACCGGTTGGACGCACCGATGACGAAGGTGTCGAAGAGGTACTTCGGATTCAGCCGGGCGTGCGGCTCGCCGGGCCCCGGAGCCGGCGACGGCTGCGCTCCCAGCGGACCGGGCGCCCCCGTCGGGCCGCGGTGGGACGAGGGGGACTCGTTCCGCTCGTGACGCTCCGGTCGACCGGACTCATAGGACTGCCGCTCCGACGGTTGCGGCGAGCGGTAGTCGTGCGACGACTGGTGCGATCGGGGCGACGCGTAGGGGTCGCGGTCCTGGAAGCCGCCGAGTCGCGGTTGCTGCCAGGACAGGTCCTCCTGGGAGCGCGGCCAGGCCCCCGGCTCGGGGCGCTGCTGCTGGTACTCCGGGTAGGCGGGGCGGATCTCCGGCAGCCCGTCCTCGCCGGGGCGGTGGCCGTATCCGCGGTAGCGGTCGTTCTGTTGGTAGCGGTCGCCCGGGGCGTCGTCGCGCTGCGGTCCCGCGTACTCGTCCCTCTGCCCCTGGTAGTCGTCGCGCTGCGGTCCCTGATAGCGCGGACCTGGGGACTGCTGCGTGGCAGGCCGTGCCGCCGGCGGTTCCCCCGCCGAATCGTCGACCGTGATGGCGATGCGAATGGGACGCCCGCACTCACGGCTCAGCGTCTCGCTGATCAGCGAAGCGAGCCTGCCTTCCAGAACGCGCTTGCTCCACTCATTGGGGGCGGCCAAGAGCGCGGTGTCGGAGACCAGCGCCAGCGGCTGGCAGCGTTCGACCCACTGCTTGTCCTTGGGCTCGATGCCTGGCTGGCCATCGGCGAGGAGTTGTTCCAGCACGCGTGGCCACACTGCGGCAAGATCGGCAGGTACGTCAGCCACAAGGCACGCTCTCTCACAGGTCCCACGAAGGTGTGGTTCTCGGGACGGGGATGGGAAGGACAGGCAAGGACAGAAAGGAAAAGGGTTCGGAGTTCAGCCAAGGTAGTCAGGGCGACCCGCGCGGTTCAAGTTGTTGTCCACAGCCTGTGCATAGTGGCTGCGGGTGTGACCCTGGTTTGACCGGATGGCGTAGCCGCGCGTACCGTAAACAGGTCGAGTTGTCGATGGCTGCTGCCGCCTGCCTCCGATGGGCAAACCTCACACTCTGTGACGGTCAAGCGGTGCACTCGGGCGAAACGAGAGCTACTCGTGGGCGCACGGTGACAGCCAGGCGATGTCCCGCCATCTACGAATCATTTCTGGAGCCCCCGAGTGAGCAAGCGCACCTTCCAGCCGAACAACCGTCGTCGTGCGAAGACCCACGGTTTCCGTCTTCGTATGCGCACCCGTGCCGGCCGCGCGATTCTCGCGTCTCGCCGTGGCAAGGGTCGCGCAAGCCTGTCCGCCTAATCGCGTACAGGTCATGACGTGCTGCCTACCGAGAATCGGCTGAGGCGGCGCGAGGACTTCGCGACCGCGGTACGACGAGGTCGTCGGGCAGGCCGCCCGCTACTCGTCGTCCATCTACGCAGCGGTTCAACGGACCCGCACGCGCCTGGGGAGAGCGCTCCCCCGACGTGTGCGGGTTTCGTCGTAAGCAAGGCTGTAGGCGGAGCGGTCGTGCGCAACAAGGTCAAGCGCAGACTGCGGCACCTCATACGCGAACGGCTCGCTCAGCTGCCCCCCGGTAGCCTGGTGGTCGTACGGGCGCTGCCCGGTGCGGGTGACGCCGCTTATGAACAGCTGGCCCGAGACCTGGATGCCGCCTTTCAGCGGCTGCTGGGAGGGGGCGCGCGATGAAGTACCCGCTGCTGGCTCTGATCAAGCTGTACCAGTGGACGATCAGTCCCCTCCTGGGGCCCGTCTGCCGGTACTACCCGTCGTGTTCCCACTACGGATACACGGCCATCGACCGACACGGTGCGGTGAAGGGCACGGCTCTCACCGCCTGGCGGATCCTGCGGTGCAATCCGTGGTCGCCGGGCGGTGTGGACCACGTGCCGCCCCGTAAGCGTCCGCGGTGGCACGAAATGCTGCGCGATGCCGTACGTGGCAACAAGGGCGGGCACTCCGCCGCCGAAGTGCCTTCCCGGGGGTCGACACCCGAGCCCCTGGAACCGGCCGCAGAGACCTCGCCCAAAGCTCAAGGAGCCTGATTAGTGGACACGATTGCCAGTCTCTTCAGTTTTATCACCACACCTGTTTCGTGGATCATCGTCCAGTTCCACAAGCTCTACGGGGCTGCCTTCGGTCCTGACACGGGCTGGGCCTGGGGACTGTCCATCGTGTCGCTGGTGGTCCTGATCCGCATCTGTCTGATCCCGCTCTTCGTGAAGCAGATCAAGTCGATGCGGAACATGCAGGCGCTCCAGCCGAAGATGAAGGCGATCCAGGAGCGCTACAAGAGCGACAAGCAGCGTCAGTCCGAAGAGATGATGAAGCTGTACAAGGAGACGGGCACCAACCCGCTCTCCTCGTGCCTTCCGATCCTCGCGCAGTCGCCGTTCTTCTTCGCCCTGTACTACGTGCTCTCGAACATCGCATCGGGCAAGACCGTCGGCGTCATCAACGAGTCGCTGCTCAACAGCGCCCGTGAGGCGCACATCTTCGGTGCTCCGCTGGCGTCCAAGTTCACGGACAGCCCCGGCAAGGTCGAGGCCCTCAACGCCACCCTGCTGGATGTGCGGATCGTCACCGCGATCATGATCATCCTGATGTCCGCGTCGCAGTTCTACACCCAGCGTCAGCTGATGGCGAAGAACGTCGACCTGACGGTCAAGACGCCGTACATGCAGCAGCAGAAGATGCTGATGTACATCTTCCCGGTCATCTTCGCCGTGATGGGCATCAACTTCCCGGTCGGTGTCCTCGTCTACTGGCTGACCACCAACGTGTGGACCATGGGCCAGCAGATGTACGTGATCAACCAGAACCCCACCCCCGGCAGCAAGGCCCAGGACCAGTACCTGAACCGTCTGCTGAAGAGCGCCACCGCCCGTGGAGACGTCCGGTCCCGGCGCAAGCGCAATGTGGTGGCGGCCATCGTGGCCAAGGGTCCGGATCGCAACGACAACGAGCGCCGGTTCATCTCGGGTCTCGCCAAGGCGGGCTTCGCTGCCCAGACCGACGGCAATGTGGCGAAGAGTGACACCGCAGTCGCTGATGTCGAGAGCGGTGGGACGGCTCACAAGCGCCAGCAGCCCAAGCGGCAGACCAAGTCCAAGCGGCAGACCGCGACCACCCAGACCGGTGGCAAGACCAGCGACGCCGCTGAGCCCGACGCGAAGCCTTCGCTCCGCAAGGACACGCCGCAGGATTCCAAGCCGAAGACAGCCGGCAAGCCTGCCGCACGCCAGCAGCCCAAGGCGGGACAGCGCAAGGGCCAGCAGCGGCCCAAGCACCCGTCGTCCAAGAAGTAAGAAGGAGTCCATCCGTGACGGAAGGCACCATCCCCGCCGCCGCCGAGGAAGGCGACACCCTGACCCGCCTTGAGCAGGAAGGGGAGATCGCCGCCGACTACCTCGAAGGTCTGCTCGACATCGCCGATCTGGACGGTGACATCGACATGGACGTCGAGGCCGACCGGGCTGCGGTTTCGATCATCAGCGATTCGGGCGGTAAGGATCTTCAGAAGCTGGTCGGCCGAGACGGGGAGGTCCTGGAGGCACTTCAGGAACTGACTCGCCTGGCCGTGCACCGGGAGACCGGTGACCGCAGCCGGCTCATGTTGGACATCGCGGGATTCCGGGCCAACAAGCGTACGGAGCTCGCCGAGCTGGGCGCCAAGGCCGCCGCTGAGGTCAAGGGCTCGGGAGAGCCCGTCAAGCTCAAGCCCATGACACCCTTCGAGCGCAAGGTCGTCCACGACGCGGTTGCCGCCGCGGGGCTGCGCAGCGAGTCCGAGGGCGAGGAGCCGCAGCGCTTCGTCGTCGTGCTCCCTGCTTGACCTCTGTTGTTCTGTCGGCCCCGTCTGTTTCGCAGGCGGGGCCGATCTTTGTCAGCCTGATAGTCAGCCACCACGGTCCATGTTGCGACCCAGCGGTACGGAAGGACGGTCCCCGTGACGGAGGCAGCAGAGCTTCCCCTGGCGCCCGAAGCGGCCCGGAGGGTTTTCGGAGAGTTCTATCCGGAAGCCGTGCGGTATGCGGAACTGCTCGCTGATGCTGGAGTCAAGCGTGGCCTGATCGGCCCTCGTGAGGTGCCACGACTCTGGGAGCGCCATCTTCTGAACTGCGCTGTGCTCTCCGAGGTGGTTCCCGAAGGCGTCACGGTCTGTGATGTGGGCTCGGGAGCGGGACTGCCCGGTATTCCGCTGGCCCTGGTCCGACCGGATCTGAAGATCACGCTGCTAGAGCCTCTGTTGCGGCGCACCAATTTCCTTCAGGAAGTGGTCGAGCTGCTCGGGCTGGATCATGTGACGGTGGTGCGTGGACGGGCCGAGGAGGTACTCGGGACGCTTACGCCCGTTCATGTGGTGACGGCGCGTGCGGTGGCACCACTGGACCGGCTCGCCGGCTGGGGTGTGCCGCTTCTCCGTCCCTATGGAGAGATGCTCGCACTCAAGGGCGACACGGCCGAGGAGGAGCTTCAAGGGGCTCGGGCGGCACTGAGCAAGCTGGGTGTGGTGAGCAGTTCGGTGTTGCACGTCGGGGAGGGGCTCGTCGAGCCGCTGGCCACCGTGGTGCGCGTTGAAGTGGGCGAGAGTCCGGGTGGGGTGCGCTTCGCGGCGAAGCGGGCCAAGGCTGCACGGGTCAGCCGGTCGCGCCGGAGACGATGACGGGGTCTCCCCGGCCGTGAAGCGGCCGAACACAGCCGGTCGCTTCGTTCCAGTCGTTGCACGGCCGTGCCCCGCTGTGATGGATGTCTCCTGGAGCGATATCCCCTGACTCCGCGGTGAAGCCAGCGAGCGGAGTTGTTCAGCTGGACTCGGTCGGGGGCGATGGGCTAGGTCTTCCATGGCTCGACACCCTGCCCCTCTTCCTCTTCTGGGATCGAGTGAGTGCCGCTCTACATGGCAGTGAGAGTGTCCTGGTTCGGTTGAGCCATCCCCGGATTCCTGGGCCAGATGCTCCATACAAGCTGCCATACGTACACATTTCGGAGTGTCGCCCTGAGGTCTCGCGATACCCGATGCATCGTGTTTCACGTGAAACGTCGCTCACTGCTGCAGGGAATCATCAGCCGCGGGCGGGCTGCCGCCCCGATTCGTAGCCGTAAGCCCCTCGTTGGGGTCAGGGCGTTGTCCACAGAGGTGGATTCATCCACAGAAGCACGGGCCTCGCTGGTTCCTGACCCCGAAAGCATGGCAGGCTCTGTTCATCGCGAGCCTGAAGTCGAGGAGAGTGAATCCTTGCGGTCCGACGCCAACATCGCGGGACCGATGACCGATCCGGTCCCCGGTCCCCGTACCGAATCGGGGGGAGACGATGTTTCACGTGAAACACCACCCCCGATGGACGACACCCCCATTGGCCGAGCTGCCCAGTTGGCCGTGGAGGCGCTGGGGCGTGCCGGCGCGGGCCTGCCCCGACCTGAGCAGACCCGCGTCATGGTTGTCGCCAACCAGAAAGGTGGCGTTGGGAAGACCACCACCACCGTCAACCTCGCAGCCTCGCTCGCCCTGCACGGTGCGCGGGTTCTCGTGGTCGACCTGGACCCTCAGGGCAATGCCTCAACGGCCTTGGGGATCGATCATCACGCCGAAGTACCGTCGATCTATGACGTCCTGGTGGACAGCAGACCCCTCTCCGAGGTTGTTCAGCCGGTCCCCGATGTGGAAGGTCTTTTCTGTGCACCTGCCACCATCGATCTCGCCGGTGCGGAGATCGAGTTGGTGTCCTTGGTGGCGCGGGAGAGTCGGCTACAGCGAGCGATTCAGGCGTATGAGCAGCCTCTGGACTACATCCTGATTGACTGCCCTCCATCGCTGGGTCTGTTGACCGTCAATGCGATGGTGGCGGGTGCAGAGGTCCTGATCCCCATCCAGTGCGAGTACTACGCGCTGGAAGGGCTGGGACAGCTGCTCAGGAATGTGGATCTGGTGCGTGGTCATCTCAACCCCACTCTCCATGTATCCACGATTCTCCTCACCATGTACGACGGGCGTACCCGCCTTGCCTCGCAGGTCGCAGAGGAGGTCCGTACCCACTTCGGTGAGGAAGTGCTGCGGACGAGCATTCCGCGTTCGGTCCGCATCTCGGAGGCTCCGAGCTATGGACAGACGGTTTTGACTTACGATCCCGGTTCCAGTGGATCTCTGTCCTACCTTGAAGCAGCACGCGAGATTGCACTACGCGGTGTCGGGGTTCACTACGACCCGCAGCACGCCCATGTGGGCGGCCAGAAAAGCCAGCAGAACGTCTCGGAGGGGATTCAGTGAGCGAGCGACGTAGAGGGTTGGGGCGTGGGCTCGGTGCCTTGATCCCTGCCGCTCCCCAGGAGAAGCAGCAGGTGTCTCCCAGCGGCGCCATGGGCCCCGGGGGAGCGCCACAGGTGCCCACAACTGATCGTGGGGTGGCAGCCGCAAAGGTGACGGCGTTGGCTGCTGCGGCAACCTCCTCCGAGGTGACGCTGCCAGCGCAGTCTTCGGACCGTTCGTCCGAGCAGGTTGAGCCATCGGGTGCGTACTTCGCGGAAGTGCCGATCGATGCCATTACTCCCAACCCGCGGCAGCCTCGTGAAGTCTTTGACGAGGACGCACTTGCCGAGCTCGTGACCTCCATCAAAGAAGTCGGACTCCTTCAGCCGGTTGTCGTCCGGCAGCTGGGTCCGGAGCGCTTTGAACTGATCATGGGTGAGCGCCGTTGGCGGGCCTGCCGTGAGGCGGGGCTGGAGCGGATCCCCACCATCGTTCGCCACACGGACGATGAGAAGCTTCTGCTGGACGCCTTGCTGGAGAACCTGCACCGCGCCCAGTTGAATCCGCTGGAAGAGGCAGCTGCCTATGACCAGTTGCTCAAGGACTTCAACTGCACCCATGACCAGTTGGCAGACCGCATCGGACGCTCCCGGCCGCAAGTCTCCAACACGCTTCGGTTGCTGAGGTTGTCGGCGCCCGTTCAGCGCAGGGTCGCCGCTGGCGTTCTCTCCGCCGGCCATGCCAGGGCGCTGCTCTCCGTGGATGATTCCGCTGAGCAGGATCGCCTGGCGCATCGGATCGTGGCCGAGGGCCTGTCAGTCCGGGCTGTTGAAGAAATCGTGACTCTCCTCAACTCCAGCTCGGCAGCGACGACCAAGCCCAAGAGCCCCAGGGCCGGTACGCGTGTTTCGCCTGCACTCGGTGATCTCGCCACTCGTCTTTCAGACCGCTTCGAGACTCGGGTGAGGGTCGACCTCGGTCAGAAAAAGGGCAAGATCGTCGTCGAGTTCGCCTCGATGGAGGATCTGGAACGCATCTTGGGCACCCTGGCGCCGGGGGAGGGCAGGGTTATGGAGAAGAGCCTTGATGACAAGGACACTCACGACGACGAGAGTTGAGTAGGTCTCTCGGTTGGTGACTGAGGGCGGGCCATGTTCGGGTGAACGACCGGACACGGTCCGCCTGTGTGCTTTCTGCCTCCTTCGGTGGGGAAGCGCTCGATACGATGCCGATGGATGGGTCACCGAGCCTTGATGTACGACCGCGGCTTCGGCGTTCTGGCTGGAGTCGACAGATGGCAGCGGCTAAGGGAAGCCACGTCTGTAGGTCCGGCGAAGTCCGGATGCCGTGCCTCTTGTGAGCCCGGCAGGAAGCGAGGAACAGCCTTCATGGGGCGTCGGCTTGTACCCCTCACCTTGGACAATCTGTCGGACCTCCCCCAGCGTTGCCGGGCATGTGTCTTCTGGGAACTCGATCCTGTCCGAGGAGAGGCTGCGCTTCGGGCGGGGCGGTCGGAGCTGGAGAAGGAGTCCTGGATCTCGGCTGTCCTTTTGGACTGGGGCTCCTGCGGCAGAGTGGTCTATGTGGACGACGTTCCTGCTGGCTTTGTTCTCTATGCACCCCCGGCCTATGTCCCGCGGTCCCAGGCCTTTCCGACGAGCCCGGTCGCCGCGGACGCCGTGCAGTTGATGACCGCGTGGATTGACCCGGTTTACCAAGGCCAGGGCTTGGGTCGGGTCATGGTGCAGACGGTGGCGAAGGATCTGCTGCGCAGGGGGTTCCGGGGGATAGAGGCATTCGGTAACGCTCGCTGGAAGGAGCCCGCGTGCCTTCTGCCGGCTGAACACCTCCTCGCGGTCGGCTTCAAGACCGTACGTCCGCACCCTTCCTATCCGCGGTTGAGGCTGGAGCTGCGGACTGCGCTCTCCTGGAAGGAAGACATGGAACTTGCGCTCGACCGGTTGCTGGGTGCGGTTCAGAAGGATCCGGTGCTCAGACCGCTCTGACGGTGAGCACTGCTCTGGGAGTACTGCTCTGGGCAAGACGAAGGGGCTCATCCCGTCCGGGATGAGCCCCTTCGCAGCTTCACATCCGATGTTTCACGTGAAACATCGGGCCCATGTCACTTGTGGCCGAGGAACGGCTCCAGTTCACGGAGGATGGCAGCCTTGGGCTTGGCGCCGACGATCGTCTGCGCTACCTCGCCGTTCTGGTAGACGTTCAGCGTCGGGATGGACATGACGCCGTACTTCGCCGTGATGGTGGGGTTCTGATCGATGTTGAGCTTGACGATCTCAATCTTGTCGCCATGCTCGGCGGCGATGGCCTCCAGCGACGGCGCGATTTGACGGCACGGACCGCACCACTCGGCCCAAAAGTCCACGAGTACAGGCTTGTCGCTCTTGAGGACAACCTCTTCGAAGGTGTCGTCCGTAACGGTCTTCAGGGCGCCGGCCACGGCGGCCTCCTTAGCTTCTTCTGGGGGTGGGAAAGGACGGGCGAGGAGTCAGACCGCGGGGGTCTTCTCGGGCTCTGCGACCTTCTCGCCATCGGCAAGAGCGGCGAGGAAACGCTCGGCGTCCAGAGCCGCGGAGCAGCCGGTGCCGGCGGCCGTGATGGCCTGGCGGTAGGTGTGGTCGACCACATCGCCCGCGGCGAAGACGCCGGTGAGGTTGGTTCGGGTCGACGGCGCAGCCACCTTCAGATAGCCCTCGTCGTCGAGGTCAAGCTGCCCCTTGAAGAGTTCCGTCCGCGGGTCATGGCCAACGGCAATGAAGAGACCGGTAGCCGGCAGCTCGGATGTCTCGCCCGACTTGGTGTTGCGTAGGGTCAGCCCTGTGAGCTTCTGGTCGCCATGGATTTCAGCAACCTCGCTGTCCCAGGCGAAGGAGATCTTCGGGTCGGCGAAGGCCCGGTCCTGCATGGCCTTCGAAGCCCGCAGCGTGTCACGACGGTGGACGATCGTCACCGACTTGGCGAAGCGGGAGAGGAAGGTCGCTTCCTCCATGGCAGTGTCGCCGCCACCGATCACCGCGATGTTCTGGTCCTTGAAGAAGAACCCGTCGCACGTGGCACACCAGGAGACGCCTCGCCCGGAGAGGGCATCTTCATTAGGCAGACCGAGCTTGCGGTGCTGGGAGCCGGTGGTGACGATCACGGCCTTGGCCCGGTGCACAGTACCCGCCGTGTCAGTGACGGTCTTGATGTCACCGGTGAGTTCAACGGCGACCACATCGTCCGGAACGAGCTCGGCGCCGAAGCGCTCGGCCTGGGCGCGCATGTTGTCCATCAGGTCCGGACCCATGATGCCGTCGCGGAAACCGGGGAAGTTCTCCACATCGGTCGTGTTCATCAGGGCGCCGCCAGCCGTGACGGCACCTTCGAACACCAGCGGGTTCAGCGAGGCCCGCGCGGTGTAGAGCGCCGCCGTGTACCCGGCTGGCCCGGAGCCAATGATGATCACGTTACGGACGTCGCTCACGGGTACTTCCTCGTCTCTGAAGGCTGCGCTGCTGCCGGGGTCCGGGTCAATGACTCCTCACCCCACCCAACGGATACTAAGGGGCTTGCATTCCCGGGACGGCATACAGCGCGAACCAATGCGTCAGCGACGAGAGTAGGTCTCTTCGAGGAGCAGCTTCCCAGCGGCCGACGGTGAGCTATTCACACAGACCGCATCGACGACGTACGCCTGAACGAGCCCCGTATCAGTGGAGTGGGGGAACACGACCAGATAGGCCTGAGCGCCCTGGTAGGTGCCCTGCTCCACCGCAATCGGAGAGTCCAGCCGTCCCGTTCCCTGCTGGATACAAGTCGGGGCCGCGGTGTTTTTCAGGGCCTGCGGTGAGGAGGGGGTCTCGTGGGTGCGGAAGCCCTTGCTGTTCTCGGGAGCGGAACGCCTGACAGAGGCGTTGCCCCCGACGAGCGACTGCACGGTGCTTTCCAGCGAGGGACCGGCGAAGTCATCGGCTGAACCGCGATCGGCCACGCCAGCGCTGGTGGAGCGTTTCTCCGAGGCGGCATCGTCGGTGGATCGCACCATCTGGAGAAGCAGCACGCTCATGCTGAGGGCAGCGATCGCGAAGACGGCACCCAGAGTGGCTGTGCGCCGTCGACGCTTCGTCCGAGCACGGCCAGGACCTGTGGTGCCGCGCGCATGCCCTGAAGGGCGCTCCACCGAGGGGCGAGATTCCTGTGGTGATGCGACGGGCACCGTTTCACGTGAAACATGCGCTGTCGGCTCATGGGCCGTGGCGTCCAGTAGGGCTTCGGCAGCTAGGGCTGCATCAATGCGCTCGGCGATGTCCACAGGCATACGGGGCGTTCCGGGAAGCGTGCCGAGCATTCCTCGGATCTCCTCCAGGGAGGCATGGACATCTGCACACAACGCGCAGTCGTCGAGGTGCTGCCGGAGATCGACGCTCTGGGCAGGCGAAAGCAACCCTTCGGTGAGATCGGAGATCTCCGAGACGTCCGGGTGCTGAGTCATATCGGCCGTGGATGTCATGTGTGTCCACCTCCGCCCTTCGCAGCAGCTGAGCCCTGTGGCCCTGTGTCCCGTGGTCCCGGTGCCGATGTGACGGAATCCCCCGGCGTCCGGTTCCTTCCCCCACTGGGTCCACGGCTATCCCCAGCGTCAGCGCGCAGATGGGTGAGCATGGGAAGCAGTCTGGCTCGGCCTCGAGCACATCTGCTTTTGACCGTTCCTACGGGCACATCGAGGACGAGTGCGGCCTCCGCCACCGGATAGCCCTGCATATCGACGAGGATCAGCGCTGCTCGCTGATCTGGAGGAAGTTTGGCCAGGGCTGCCAGTAGCTCTCGGTTGAGGTCTTGTCGCTCCGCCGGTGCCTCTGCCGATTCATGCGGTTCCAGCAGTTGCTCCAGGCGCTGGGTGTCATCGACGGGAGACGTTTTGCGGGTCGCTGCTTTGCGAGCCCGGTCCAGACACGCGTTGACCGTGATCCGATGAAGCCATGTGGTCACGGCGGACTGACCACGAAAGGTGTGCGCTGCCCGGAAGGCTGAGACAAGGGCGTCCTGCACGGCGTCGGCTGCCTCTTCACGATCCCCCAGGGTTCGCAGAGCGACGGCCCAGAGTCTGTCGCGATGCCGGCGCACCAGCTCACCAAAGGCGTGTGGGTCCCCCGCGACATGGCTGGACAACAGGTCTTGGTCGCTGGTGTCGCGAGGTATCGCGTCGTCCAACGGTGCAGCCCCTCCCCTGGTGCCGTCAGGTGGTGATTTTGATTTCCGAGACCTTGCCCCGGAAGTCACCCTCACCGCTTGGCGGAAGATTGGTCAGCCAGACCAGAACGTACCGCGACTTCAATGGCTTGCTGGGCTTAAGGGAGACATTGGTTCCGGAACCCTCGGCGACCTTGGAGTAAGCCTCGAAACTGCCGGGCTCCGATCCTGCGTTCTCGGACGCGGCCCGCAGTTCCACAGAAGTGTGGCCTCCGAGGAAGGACACGTCGACCGTTCCGACGGACTGAACCTTGCCGAGATCCAGGATGAGACCGACCCCTGCTTTCAGCCCGCCGAAGTTCGACTTGCCCCGGTAGCCGTCCGTGTTCCAGTAACTGTTGGGGTTTCCGTCGTAGCTCTTCTTTATCCCTGCAGGCTTCTCTGAACGGTCCTGGCCGAAGGGGTCGAAGTCTCGCGCGGACTCGATGCTGATCGGCTTCCCGGTTTCAGGAACGGGGCTGACACCCTCGTTCTTGTTTCCGGTTTCCGACTGGGTGGTGCCGGGATCAACCCGCTCTTCGCCCTGACCGATCAACTTCTCCGCGATCTGCCAGCTGCCGAGCCCCAGCGCGGCGATCAGAAGGGCGGCCACCCCCCACTTCAGCACCCTGCCGGTCCGGCTCTCGAGCGGTGCAGGCGGAGTGGGAATCGCCTGGGTCGTCATGGCGCCAGGGTGAGGGGGACGTCCGTAGGTGCCCTGCTGGTAGGTGGTCCGCTGGTAGTCGGGTGGGGAAGCGAAGGTGGGCTCTGGCGGACGAATGCGAGGCATCGCCGCGACCGCCTTGGAGAGCTCCTCCGGAGTGGTGCAGGGCGGTTCCTGTCGGGATGCGGTGGCTCCGTCGTTCACCAGCGCCCGCATGGCGAGCTCGGAGAGCCCCCGATGGACGCCTGCCCTGACCTGATCGGGAGGGAGGAGCCCGATGCCCTTCGGTAGCCCGGAGAGGCCGTACGCGTTGTTCTGGTAGGGCCAGCGGTGGGTCAGGGCGGCGTAGAGAAGCGCTCCGATCGCCTCGGTGTCGGCCCGCTGGGGACGGTCGGTGGTGATGCCGCGCAGCGCCGCATTCACCGCGAGCCCGCGGATGCGGTACTGGCCGGTGGACGTCCGCAGGACGGCCCCGGGCGTGAGCCTGAGGTGTGCCAGCCCCTCCCGGTGCGCAGCTGTCATGGCCTGGGACAGCTGGTCCACGAGGTGGTAGGCGTCGTGCGGTTCCATTGGGCCCAGTGCCAAGAGCGCTGTCAGCTCTGTGGCGTCCGGCAGCCACTCGTGCACCACATAGACGAGATCGTTCTCCTCGACGGCGTCCAGCACCTGGACGAAACGTGGATCTCCGAGGAGGGCCGCGGAGCGTGCCGCAGCCAGCACTGAACGGGCTCGCGGATGGTCGGCGGGGAGCAGGTGAACCCCGACGGCACGACGTAGCTTCTCGTCCACGGCACGCCAGCTGCTGAAACCGTCCAGACGGGTGACGCACTCCTCCAGGCGATAGCGTCTGGCGAGCTTGTGACCGCTGTGCAGCTCGGGCGGGGCGAGGGAAGGCTCGGCCCTCTGTCGCTCACTGCCCGTATCTGGCGTTTCTCTTTCCGCCGTGTTCTCCTTCTGGGCCGCCCCGTCGGTCGTGGCCTTGTCCGCCTGCGCGGTCAGCGGTTCGTCTCCGCTGTTGTCGGCCACGTCGACGGCAGCCGTGCTACGTTCCGCCACCGTCGTTCCTGCCTCCCCATCCGTTGCGCATGAACCAACAGCCATGCCAATTGTGCCCACAGTCCGCCGCTATGCACGACACACGGCGGACAGCGATGGTTGTGCGGTACTGCTGTCGCCTCAAGAAAGGTCCTAGCGACCGAGACGTCCGCGGACCATTCCGACCATGGAGTTCAGCTCCTCGATACGCATCCGCTTCGCCGCCAGGAAGAACACGGCCAGGAGCACGATTCCCCCCGCCACCAGCGCGGCGAGGGAACCCACGGCCCCACCGCCGAGGGCCTTGAGGATGGCGTAGGCGGCTGCCCCGCCGAGGGCTGCCGCCGGAAGGGAGGCCATGCAGAGCCGCGCGTAGGTCCTCAGCACGTGCGGACCGTCGAGGTCTCCGCCCAGACGCTTGTTCAACCGGGCCCAGGCGACCCCGACGCCGACCATGTAGGCGAGGCCGTACGAGGCGGCCATGCCCACGACGGCCCAGCGGGCGGGCAGGACGACGAAGCTGATCGCTGAGGCCAGTGCGTTGACGAAAGCCACGATCACGGTGTTGTAGAAGGGCGTCCTGGTGTCCTCGTAGGCGTAGAAGCCACGGAGGACCACGTACTGGACGGAGTACGGGATCAGCCCCAGACCGAACGCCATGAGGATGAACCCGATGTTCCGTGCCCCCTCCTCACCCGATCCGGCGTACAGGAGGCTCGTCATCGGTACGCCCAGTGCGAGGAAGGCGAAGGCGCAGGGCACGATGGCGACGGCAGAGGTTCGCAGGCCGTGGGAGATGTCGTCGCGGACCGCCGCCGAGTCGCCGTCGCTGGCGGAGCGGGAGATCCTCGGCAGCACGGCTGTCATCACGGAGACGGTGATGATGGCCTGCGGCATCTGCCACAGGAGCAGCGCGTAGTTGTACGCCGTGATGCCGGCACCGGTGATGCCCTCTTCCTTCTCGGCCGTCGCACCGGCCCAGGTGGCGAGCTGGGTCACGACGATCATGCCGAGCTGGTTCGCCAGTACGAAGAAGAAGGTCCACTTGGCGAGGCCCGCGGCCTTGCCGAGGCCCTGGCCCTTCCAGTCAAAGCGCAGCCGCATCTTGAAACCGGCTTCGCGCAGATACGGCACCATCGCCAGGGCCTGGACGGCCAGCCCGAGGAGGGTGCCGATGCCGAGCAGTCGGACACCTTCGGGAGTGATGGTCGAGCTGTCCACTCCGGTCTCGGTGAAGCTGCCGAACGCCCAGATGAAGGCACCGAAGGTCGCGATGATCACGATGTTGTTCAGGACCGGGGTCCACATCATGGCGCCGAATCGACCGCGCGCATTGAGGATCTGTCCGAGCACGACGTGGACGCCCATGAAGAACAGCGTGGGCAGGCAGTAGCGGGCGAAGGTGACCGCCACCTCCATCTGCTGGGGGTTCGACGCGATCTCGTCCGACATGATCTGGATCAGTAGTGGCGCAGCGAGCACGCCGAGCGTGGTGACGCCCGCGAGCAGGACGATGACCAGCGTCAGCAGTCGGTTGGCGTACGCCTCGCCGCCGTCGTCGTCGTTCTTCATCGCCCGTACGAGCTGCGGGATGAAGACGGCGTTGAGGGCGCCCCCGCCGACCAGGACGTAGATCATGGTCGGAAGGACGTTGGCGACCTGGTAGGAGTCGTTGAGCGTGCCCACGCCGATGGCCGCGGCCATGACCAGGGTCCGGAGGAAGCCGGTCAGCCGCGAGACGATGGTGCCCGCGGCCATGACGGCGCTGGACTTCAGCAGGCCGGAGGCCTTGTTGGCCGGCTTCTGGGGCGGAGGCGCGGGCAGTGGCTCTGCCGTGGGCGCCGGAATCTGTTGTGCAGAAGCCTGCTGATCCCGGAAGAGATGGGCGAAGGCGTCCGGCTCCGGTTCCTGTTCGCCGGCCCGGGTGACCAACTCGTCCACCCCGGTGAACTGGGTGGTCCTTGCGTCGTCACCGTAGGGCAGATGCCGCGACGGACCGTCGGGTTCGGGTGGCGGGGTGTGGGCCCAGACCCGGGGATCGGGTGCGTACTGCGCAACCGGCGGCTGCTGGTAGAGCGGCTGCGGCTCCTGATAGGTGCCGGGAGGCGGCGGCGGATGGGCCGCGCGGTCGTAGAGCGCTTCGGCGACCGGATCCTGGGCCGAGAGGTCATGGGTCCGATAGGGATCCTGGGCATAGGCGTCCTGCGTGTAGGGGTCCTGGGCATAGTGCTCCTGCCCGTACCCCTCTTGTCCGTACCCCTCCGGGGGGGAGTGCTCTTGCCCGTATCCCTGGGGGGCGTACGGGTGCTGTGCGCCGGGATCAGGTTCAGGCTGCGGCGGGACCTGACCGTCCGGGCCCACGCCCGCGCCCTGACCGCGGTCACCGTCGTACGGCGCGTTCATTGCTACCCCACCTCATCGTCCCCGGCCGGCCGGCCACGACATCGCTCAACGGTCCACTTTCTCACCCGGGCCCGATGCGTTGCCGCTTTCCGGTTCGGTGTCCGGTGTCGGGTCACTCGCCTGCCCGGGATCGGGCTCGCGGATGTCGTCCTCAGGGCGCTCGACGGCCCCGGCCCCGTTTTCGTCCTGCGGGGACTCGGCGTCGTCCTCGTCGGACGGCGCCTCGGTGATGGCGGGGTCCTGGAGGGCCGCCCGCTTGCGCTGCGTGTACATCCGTACGCCGGCGAGGACCAGCAGCAGCACCCCACCCGCGATGACGAGCATCACGGTGGGCGTGATCTCCGAGACCTTCACCGTGAACTGCATCTTCTCGCCGTAGGGCTTGTTGTCCTGCGTATAGAGCTGCGCGGTCATGCGGACCTGGCCGTTGGCGTTCGCCAGCGCGTCGAACTTCACCGATTGGCTGTGTCCGCCCTGCACGGTGACCGGCTGTTCAGCGGTGCCCTTGTCGTCGCTCAGGCTCAGCCGGGCTGCGTTGTCCGAGCTGAGTCTGAGGACCAGGTTGTCGACGCCCTGCACCAGCCGGTTCTGCACCGTGACCGGGATGGTGGCGCTCCGTCCGGAAAGGGTGATCTGTGACTTGTCGATCAGCTCCACTTCCTCGGTGAGGGACTGGAGGTTCTTCTGAACGCCATCCCGGTACGACTGCGCTGCGACGGGGTTCCCGCGCCACGACGTGGACATCTCACGGTCGATGGCCCGTCCGAACGGCGTCTCCACCCGGTCCATCTGCGTCAGGATGACCGTGAACTTGTCGAGGGAGTTCTGGGTGGTCCGGATGTCCTGGAACGCGCGTACGGGCAATTCCTGCTTCCGCAGGCTCTTGGGGTACCGGGACGAAGGCGCGACCCTGGTCGTCGCCTGGTCGTCGGGCTTGACCGCCGCGGCAGCCACCAGGTCCAGCGGATCGGTCCAGCGCCGGGCGTCCAGGGCGGTCAGCGCGCGGGCCATGGACTGGGCCTGCGAGGCGCTCGGCATCCGCTGCGGGGCCACGACGATGCTGCGACGGTTGTCCAGGTCCTGATGGGTCACCGCAAGGGTCTGGGCGAGGAACTCCTGAACGGCGAGGGTTGAGTTCCCGCTGTTCAGCATGTCGCCCTGGAACGCCTTCGACAGTCGAACATCGCTGACCACGGCGGTCGTCCCACCACCGATCGGGCGGGCAGCCGTCGCGGTGTACTCCAGGTTGTCGCGCAGACTGTCGCTGCGCGCGATCACCTTGCTGGCCCCCGCCGAGGTCGCCACGTCCACGATCGACGAGTCGACCGCACCGTCCACTGGCCAGGCGAAGTCAGTGGACGGCTTCTCGTGAATGATCGTTTCCACCGTCTTGGCGGCGACGTCCGTGGCCTGCTGGAGATGACTGAGCGAACCGGACACGTGCTTGCCGCGGTGCGCCAGGGAGGCCAGATCGGGATCGGCGAACGGTAGTGCGACCACCTTGCGGCCCTCGACGGCTGCTTCGACGGAGCTCAGCCACTGGTTGGCGACTGCCTGGTTGCGTCCTGCGACCGTGCGGTCCCCGCTCTTGACCCGGTAGTTTCCCGTCATCGCGTCCACGGTGGCCAAGAGGTCGGGGTCCACCACCCAGGTGACCGGGAGCCCCTTGCCGAGGGCGACCATCTGTCCCAGCCGGCCTTCCGGGGCCAGTTCCTTGGCCAGGGACTCATCGGCGAAGACCGGTGTCTGGCGCTCGTCGGATCCGGTCTCCGTCTCCGAGGTGAGATGGGTCGAGGAGATCAGCGGCCAGAGGTAGGTCAGCTGCGTCCGCTTGTCCAGACTGTCGGGCTGCCACGGTAGAAACGTCCGCTCGATGCCCAGCACCTGGTCGATCGGCTCGGCCGGAGTCCTGCCCTGGAGCGCGACGCTGAGCGCATAGACCCCGTCGTCTCCCAGGTTCAGTTCCTCCACAGGCACGGACAGGGAGAAGTCCCTGCTGATGCCGGAGACGAGTTCCGGGAGCTTCAGGGTGTACGTGTCGTCGACGGGTCGCCCCTCGGCGCCCGGTGTGAAACCGGTTCGCTTGGCCGCCCGGTCAATGGCCGTCCTGCCTTGCAGCTGGGGCCCGACGTACAGCTCAAGCTCGGCATCGGTCACCGTCTGCTTGCCCTGGTTCAGCACCGTGCCCGAGATCGTCAGGGTGTCGTCCTCGACCGGCGCGGCCGGAGTGAAGGAGGAGAGGGACACCGCGACCGTACGTGAGCCGGAGGGTGCTTCGTCGGCATGGGCAAGGGACGCTCCAGGCCCGCCGAGGAGGCCGGCCAGCAACGGGAGGCCGGCCACCACGGAGGCTGCACGACCCAGCCTCCGGCGGGCAGGGGAAGGGAGCGCCCCTTGGAAGTCTGCCGCCTCGGCCACGCCCACGTCCGTCCCTGTTGTCTGTCGGTTGTCTGTCGCTATTGGTCGCTGTCGCATATCGCGTCCACGCATGGTAACGAGGCACGCTGTGCTGAAGTGCCGCGGAGTGTTTTACAAGATCGCAACGGTTGGCCGGATGGCCCTTGTCCTTGCGTTCGCGTCTTTCTCCTGTTGTTCCTGGGGTCGGGCGGGCAAGGTGGGGCGGTAGTAAAGACGGGCGCTTCAGTCGCCGTGGCCACGTACCCTCTTCTGTTGTGCCGAACGCCAACGAAGACATCTCCACCGCGCTGAATCAGGTGCAACACCGCGCGGTGACGCAGCTACTGCGTGTAGCCCCCGTTGCTGACGATCTTGCCCGCCATTTCCAGGACGCGGGATTCAGTCTTGCCCTCGTGGGAGGCTCGGTCCGGGACGCGCTGCTCGGTAGGCTCGGTAACGATCTTGACTTTACGACGGATGCCCGCCCCGAAGACGTACTGAAGATCATCCGCCCATGGGCTGATTCGGTATGGGACGTGGGTATCGCCTTCGGAACCGTCGGTGCACAGAAGGACGGCTATCAGATCGAGGTCACGACCTATCGATCCGAGGCCTATGACCGGACCTCGCGCAAGCCCGAGGTCTCCTACGGTGAGTCCATCGCGGACGACCTCATCCGACGTGATTTCACGGTGAACGCGATGGCTGTCGCCCTGCCGGCGAAGGAGTTCATCGATCCCCACGGCGGCTTGGAAGATCTCGCGGCCCGTGTGCTGAGGACTCCGGGTACCCCGGAGGACTCCTTCTCCGACGATCCGCTGCGGATGATGAGGGCGGCACGGTTTGCAGCCCAGCTGGACTTCGAGGTGGCCCCGGATGTCATCTCCGCGATGAAGGACATGTCCGACCGTCTGGAGATCGTCTCCGCAGAGCGAGTTCGGGATGAGCTGAACAAGTTGGTTCTCTCGGCGCATCCCCGGAAGGGGCTCGCCCTTCTCGTGGATTCCGGCATGGCTGACCGTGTGCTGCCCGAGTTGCCGGCGCTTCGTTTGGAGAGCGACGAGCACCATCGGCACAAGGATGTGTACGAGCACTCCTTGACCGTGCTGGAGCAGGCTATCGACCTCGAAGAAGACGGCCCTGATCTAGTGCTCAGACTGGCTGCCCTCCTCCATGACATCGGCAAGCCGCGGACTCGGCGCTTCGAAGAGGACGGGCGGGTCTCCTTCCACCACCACGAGGTGGTGGGAGCCAAGATGACCAAGAAGCGGATGACCGCTCTGAAGTACTCCAATGAGATGGTCAGGGACGTCTCACGGTTGGTTGAACTGCATCTGCGCTTCCATGGGTACGGCGCTGGGGAGTGGACGGATTCCGCAGTGCGACGCTATGTCCGTGATGCTGGGCCGCTCCTCACCCGGCTGCACAAACTCACCCGCTCGGACTGCACCACCCGCAACAAGCGCAAGGCAAGTGCCTTGTCGCGCACATACGACGGACTTGAAGAGCGGATCGCTCAGCTCCAGGAGCAAGAAGAGCTCGACGCCATCAGGCCCGACCTCAACGGCAACCAGATCCAAGAAGTCCTCGGCGTAGGGCCCGGCCCGGTCATCGGGCGCGCGTACAGCTTCTTGCTGGAGCTGCGCTTGGAGAACGGTCCGATGAACCAGGATGCCGCAGTCGCTGCACTGAAGGAGTGGTGGGCGACTCAGGGCTAGTTCGAAGATTGGGCTCCATGTTTCACGTGAAACATGGAGCCCAATCTCTGTGATGGTCCTCAACGGGGCGATGTTTCACGTGAAACATCGCCCCGCTTGCATGGGGCTCGATGTTCCGCGTCAGATGGATGGTCTGCCTGCCCGACTCCAGCGGCCCAGAGCGATGGCGGTTGCCGCATAGATCAGCGAGACCAGAACGAGGAGCTGTAGCGATCGTCCGTCAGGGGGCAGTATCAGAGCGGCCACGCCGGCCGCACCCACGAAGGCGACATTGAACAGCACGTCATAGAGGGAGAAGATCCGCCCCCGATAGGCGTCATCGACCGAGGTCTGAACGACGGTATCGGTAGTGATCTTCGATCCCTGAGTGATGAACCCCAGGATGAACGCGGCAGCGAGTATGGGGCCAGGGGTGAAGGAGATCCCGAGCGCGGGGACCAGTAGGGCCGCAGCCCCCGAACAGATGGTCATCCAGCCCACTCGACCGAGTCGACGGGCGGCCCAGGGCGTCAGGACTGCTGCGGTGAAGAATCCGGCTCCGGAGACGGCTACGGCGACCCCGAGGAGCGCAAGGCCGTCCTGTTCATTGTCGTACCACGCATAGCGGCAGAGCATTAGGACCATGACGGTCAGCGCTCCGTAGTTGAAACGCATCAGAGTCATGGCCGTCAGTACCCGGGCTGCTGCCGGACGTTCCGCAAGATGGCGCAGCCCTGCGCTGAGTCCGCGTGCGGTGGAGGCGAGCGCGGCGGCCAGGCGGGGCTGAATCTGTTCCGGGTCGGGCCCCAGGAGTTGTCTGTCCATACGGAGCGAGGCCAGCGCGGAGCAGAGGTAGAGCGCTGCCCCCAGCGTCACCACGGCGGCATCGGAGTCTTCCGAGACCAGTCGAACGGCAAAGGCCAACCCGCCGCCCGCCGTGGCCGCCAGAGTGCCTGCGGTCGGTGAGAGGGCGTTGGCCATCACCAGGCGCTCCTGGTCGACCACCCTTGGCAGCGCGGCGGAGAGCCCGGCCAGGACGAAGCGGTTGACCGCCGTGACGGACAAGGCGGAGGCGAAGAAGATCCAGTCGGGTACCGAGGCGAGGATCAGCACCGCGGTCACCCCGGCGAGGAACGCTCGCAGGAGGTTGCCGTACAGAAAGATCTGTCGTCGCTGCCAGCGGTCGAGGAGCACTCCGGCGAAGGGCCCGACGAGGGAGTAGGGCAGCAGGAGGACGGCCATCGCCGAGGCAATGGCCGCCGGTGAGGTCTGCTTCTCCGGAGAGAAGACCACATAGGTGGCGAGGGCGACCTGATAGACGCCGTCGGCCGACTGCGAGAGCAGTCGCACGGTCAGCAGACGACGAAAGTTGGTCAGGCGGAGGAGTACGCGCAGATCACGTACGACAGACATGCGATCAAGGGTCACACATGCGAAGGGTCCCCGAGTGGATGACCCGGGGACCCTTCACGGTCGTTCAGCCCGGTCGAGAACGCTCAGCGGACTTCCGCGTTCTCAACAGGGGCCGACTGATCGGCGACACCGGAACCCGGTGTCATCGAGCGCCGGTGGTCTGAGCGATGACGAACGAGGAGGAGCGCTCAGCGCTCGACCTCGCCCGCGATGAACTTCTCGACGTTCTCACGGGCCTCGTCATCGAAGTACTGCACGGGCGGCGACTTCATGAAGTACGAGGAAGCGGAGAGGATCGGGCCGCCGATGCCGCGGTCCTTGGCAATCTTCGCAGCACGCACGGCGTCGATGATGACACCGGCGGAGTTCGGGGAGTCCCAGACCTCAAGCTTGTACTCAAGGTTCAGCGGAACATCACCGAAGGCACGGCCCTCAAGGCGGACGTACGCCCACTTGCGGTCGTCCAGCCAGGCCACGTAGTCCGACGGGCCGATGTGGACATTGTCCTCGCCCAGCTCGCGGTCACGGATCTGCGAGGTGACGGCCTGCGTCTTGGAGATCTTCTTCGACTCCAGACGCTCCCGCTCCAACATGTTCTTGAAGTCCATGTTGCCGCCGACGTTCAGCTGCATCGTGCGGTCCAGGATGACACCCCGGTCCTCGAAGAGCTTCGCCATCACCCGGTGGGTGATGGTGGCGCCGACCTGGGACTTGATGTCGTCACCGACGATCGGGACGCCCGCCTCGGTGAACTTGTCCGCCCACTCCTTGGTGCCGGCGATGAAGACCGGGAGAGCGTTGACGAAGCCGACCTTGGCGTCGATGGCGCACTGGGCGTAGAACTTCGCCGCAGCCTCGGAACCGACGGGCAGGTAACAGACCAGAACGTCGACCTGCTTGTCCTTGAGGACCTGGACAACGTCAACCGGGGCCGCGTCGGACTCCTCGATGGTCTGGCGGTAGTACTTGCCCAGACCGTCCAGGGTGTGACCCCGCTGCACGGTGACGCCGCTGTTCGGCACATCGCAGATCTTGATGGTGTTGTTCTCGCTGGCGCCGATGGCGTCCGCCAGGTCGAGGCCGACCTTCTTGGCGTCCACGTCGAAGGCGGCGACGAACTCGACGTCCTTGACGTGGTAGTCGCCGAACTGGACGTGCATCAGACCCGGCACCTTGCCGGCCGGGTCGGCGTCCTTGTAGTACTCGACGCCCTGCACCAGTGAGGCGGCGCAGTTGCCCACGCCGACGATGGCTACGCGAACCGAACCCATTCCGGTTGCTCCCTGTTTGATCTCGATATTCTGGATGAGACCCTGCGGACCGCGGGGTCTCAGTTGACGGTGTCGTTGGACGGATTCGGAGGAGTGTCCGGTCCTGAGGGCGTGCCCCCGGTGGACTCGGAGCTCCCGAGCCGAGGCAGGCCGTCCGCCGACCCAGGTGTGTTGTCGTGTTGAGGCGAGCTGTCGGAGGAGGGCCGTCGTTGGTCCCGTCCCGCCCGCTCGCTCTCGATGAGCTCGTTCAGCCAGCGCACTTCGCGTTCCACGGACTCCATGCCGTGCCGCTGTAGCTCAAGGGTGTAGTCGTCGAGACGCTCGCGGGTTCGTGCCAGGGAGGCGCGCATCTTCTCCAGCCGTTCCTCCAGCCGGCTGCGCCTGCCTTCCAGCACGCGCATCCGCACCTCGCGCTCCGTCTGCCCGAAGAAGGCGAATCGAGCCGCGAAGTGCTCGTCCTCCCAGCTGTCCGGGCCGGTGTGGGAGAGCAGTTCCTCGAAGTGTTCTTTACCTTCCGCCGTCAACCGGTAGACGATCTTGGCGCGGCGCCCTGAGAGTGAAGCGGCCAGGGCGTCCTCGGGAGCGCTTCCCGGTTCCTCGATCAACCAGCCGCTGGCGACCAGCGTCTTGAGGCAGGGGTAAAGGGTCCCGTAACTGAAGGCCCGGAAGATTCCCAGCGAGGTGTTGAGCCGTTTGCGCAGCTCGTACCCGTGCATCGGGGCCTCGCGGAGCAAGCCGAGCACAGCGAACTCAAGGATGCCGGAGCGTCTGCTCAACATCCTCTCCTTCGTTCGCCCGGCTGCTTATGTCGTGCTGATGTATCGAGTCGATACATCAGCACGATATGACGAGGTCTGGCGTGCGACAAGGGGGCTCATGGTGAACGGCGTCACATCGCTAAATGATGTTGAGCAACTTGCCTGTTTTGGGATGAACTTCAGTGCTAGAGGAGCTTTGACCGTGCGTAGTCTGTGCGGATGCCGACCACCGGGAACCATGGGATGCCTGCAGACGTCAATGCCGTGGGTGCTCAGAGGATGAGACCTTTGTCTGGTCTGGTCCGTATCCATTCCGGGGGCCCGGAACACAACTGCCGCTTCCAGGCGTCTCGCCTGCCCGAGGAGTAGTCGTTCGATGAGCGAGCACCGTCGCAAACCGCCACAACCGCAGGGTGGCGGGCGGGCGGCTGCCAGGCGCGCCGCCCAGCAGCCAACCGGCCGTCGCGCAGCACCGCCACGGCGTCCCACCACGGAGTCGCCTTCCGCCCCTTATGGGCAGGAAACGCCCCCTGGTTCCCCGGCGGATTCCCCTTCTCAGGGGGATGACCGCACCTACACGAGTCGTGCCGAAGCCCGGCGCGCCGCGCAGCGTGGCTCCAGCCGTCGGCGAGTCGACAGCGGTGCAGGTGCGGGTGCGGGCGGCCGTGGTGGGCGACGCGGTGGAGGCGGCGGCGGTGGTGGAGGCCACGGTGACGACTCGGGAAAGCGGCGGCTCATCGACTACCCACGGCGCGGCATGGACGGTTGGCGCCGTTGGATGCCCTCCTGGAAGCTCGCCACCGGCGTCACGCTGAGTTTCCTGGGCGCCATGATGGTCGCGGGTGGAGTCGCGTACGCCCTGGTGGGCATTCCCGACCCGGATAAGGGCGCGACCGCCCAGAACAACGTCTACCTCTGGGACGACGGTTCCCAGATGGCCGCCACCGGTGGTGAGATCAACCGGCAGAACATCGCCTTCGAGCAGATTCCCCTGGACATGCAGAACGCCGTGATCTCCGCGGAGAACAAGACGTTCTGGAAGGACCAGGGCATCGATCCGATGGGCATCGGCCGGGCACTGGTGAACATGGCCAAGGGTGGCCAGACCCAGGGCGGCTCGACCATCACCCAGCAGTATGTGAAGAACAACCGGCTCCGGGACCAGTCCCAGACCCTCAGTCGGAAGTTCAAGGAACTGTTCATCTCGATGAAGATCGACAACGAGGTGGACAAGCAGGACATCATGGCGGGCTACCTGAACACCTCGTACTACGGACGCGGCGCGTACGGCATCCAAGCCGCAGCCCGTACGTACTACGAGAAGGACGCCAAGAACCTCGACGCCAGCGAGAGCGCCGTGCTCACGGCGCTGCTCAAGGGTCCGACGTACTACGACCCGGCCGGAGCCACCGACATCGACCCCGCTGCCACCCGGGAGAAGAACCTGAAGCGGGCGACCAAGCGGTGGAAGTGGATCCTTGGCGAGATGGTCAAGGACGGTCACCTCGACTCCGCCGAGCGCGACAAGCACCTTCAAAAGGGCTATCCCATGCCCAAGTCGGTCAAGAAGGGCGCCAATCTCAGCGGGCAGGTCGGCTATCTGGTCGACCTCGCCAAGGCCAGCTTCCTCAGCAAGAACGACAGGAACATCACGGCTGACAAGCTCGCCCAGGGCGGGTACGAGATCCACACGACCTTCAACAGGGACAAGGTCACCAAGCTCGCCAAGACGGTCGAGGACGTCTACAAGGAGAACATCGACCCCAAGAAGCGCCCTGACACGGACACCTTCGTGCAGTTCGGCGGTGCTTCGGTGGAGCCCTCCACCGGGAAGATCGTGGCGATCTACGGTGGCCATGACGCCACCGAGCACTTCATCAACAACGCCAACGAGACCGGTGCCCAGGTCGGATCGACGTTCAAGCCCTTCGTCCTCGCGTCCGCGATGACCGACGGGGTGCGCGATCCCAAGCTCGGTGAGAACCAGTCCCTCGAAGAGCGCAAGATCGTCGATCCCGACAAGAGCGTCTACAACGGCAAGAACAAGCTGAAGATCAAGCGCTACGACGGATCGGTCTGGCGGAACGAGGAGGGCAAGGAGTGGTTGCAGGTCAACGACCGCGACAAGTCCTACGAGGACCTCAATCTCCGTGAGGCGATGGTCGTCTCCGCCAACTCGCCCTTCGTCCAGCTCGGCATGGACATCGGCATCCCCCAGGTGCGGGACGCCGCGGTCAAGTCCGGCCTGCTGGAGAGTTCGCTGGACAAGTCGAACGTGCCGTCGTTCTCCATCGGCATCTCCACCCCGAGCGCCATCCGGATGGCCGGTGCGTACGGGACCTTCGCGGCGAACGGTCAGCAGCGCGACCCGTACTCCGTGCAGGAGGTCAAGAAGGAGTCCGTCACCATCTACAAGCACAGGGACGAGCCGACCGGGGCGTTCCCCGCGAACGTCGCCCACACGGTGACCGACGTACTGCGTGACGTGGTGGACGAGGAAGAGGGCACCGGACGGAACGCCCGCCTCCCCGGACGTCAGGTCGCGGGCAAGACCGGTACGACCGACGGCAACAAGTCCGCGTGGTTCGTCGGCTACACCCCGCAGTTGTCGACCGCGATCGACATGTTCCGCCTCGACTCCGACGAGAAGAACAAAGACCGGTCCTTCGAGATGATGTACGGGACCGGCGGTAAGAAGAAGGTCCACGGATCGTCCTTCCCCTCGGAGATCTGGAAGCGCTACATGACCAAGGCGCTGAAGGGCGCGCCGAAGCTGACGTTCCCGAAGCCCGAACCGATCGGTGAGGCCGTCTGGGGCGGTGGCGCCGAGAGCCCGGCGCCGAGCCCGTCGCCGGAACCGAGCGAGACGGAGTCCGAGAAGCCGAGCGAGAGTCCGTCCCCGTCCAAGACCCCCAAGCCTTCGCCTTCGCCGTCCGCTACGGCGAGCGAATCGTGTGATCCGTGGGGTCTGGACTGCGGTGAGACGGGCAGCACCGACGGCGGTGATCCGGGCGGTTCCGGCAACGGCGGTTCCGGCGACAACAACGGAGGACCCGGTCCCACGACCAGTCCTTCGCCTTCGGGCTCCTCCGGCCCGGGCAGCAAGGGCGGCGGATGGCTCGGAGGGCCGGACGGCTGATCCACGGGCCCATGAGGAGTGCCCCACACCGGAGTGATCGGTGTGGGGCACTTCTGTGTGCTGCCGCGGCTACCGGTACGGGTCTCGGCGGACCGTGACGGCACAGTCGGTGCCGTACGGCAGGATGAGCACCATGCCCAGCACAGAGAAGACCACCGTGCACCAGGACCGGCGGCCGGACGTACGTCCCACTCGGCGGGACTCCATCGCAGCCGCAGGCAGCGAACTGATCGGTGGTCCCCTCGGTCGCTGGGCCCTGCGCCGCAGCACCGGGCCGTTCACTCCCGTACGCGTCGTGGCGCTGGTCGCCCTCGGGATGTTCGCCCTGGGGATGGTGCAGAAGCTGCCCTGTTACAACTGGGCCTGGTTCCGGGGCGCCAGTTCGCAGTACACGCGCGCCTGCTACTCCGACATTCCGCACCTCTATCTGGGACGCGGCTTCTCGGAAGGGCTCATTCCGTACTTCGACCGGCTTCCCGGTGACATGGAGTTCCTGGAGTACCCCGTACTGACGGGGCTCTTCATGCAGGTCGCTTCCTGGCTCAATCTCGCCGAGGGCTCCATCCAGCACCGCGAGCAGGTGTATTGGATGATCAACGCCGGCATGTTGATGATCTGCACCGCGGTCCTCGCCGTCTGCGTCGCCCGCACGCACCGCCGACGCCCCTGGGACGCGCTGCTGGTGGCGCTGGCGCCCGCCTTCGCGCTCACCGCGACCATCAACTGGGACCTGCTGGCCGTGGCGCTCACCGCCGCTGCGATGCTCATGTGGTCCCGGAGCAGGCCGCTGGCCTTCGGCATCCTCATCGGACTGGCGACCGCGGCCAAGCTCTACCCCGCACTGCTGCTCGGGCCCCTCCTCCTGCTGTGTTGGCGGGCGGCGAAGTGGCGCGAATTCGCCACCGCGGCACTGGGGGCGGCGGGAGCCTGGTTGGTGGTGAACGTACCGGTGATGGTGCTGGCACCCGAGGGCTGGAAGAAGTTCTATACGTTCAGTCAGGAGCGGCAGATCGACTTCGGCTCGTTCTGGCTGATCATCACCGAACGCACCAAGACGCCCATCGAGGTCGAAACGGTCAACACGTACGCGACGCTGCTGATGCTGCTCGCGTGCGCGGGGATCGCCGCCCTCGCGCTCGCTGCTCCCCGCCGGCCCCGCTTCGCCCAACTGGCCTTCCTGGTGGTGGCCGCGTTCATCCTCACCAACAAGGTGTACTCGCCGCAGTACGTGCTCTGGCTGATCCCCCTGGCAGCGCTCGCCAGGCCGCGCTGGCGCGACTTCCTGATCTGGCAGGCGTGCGAGGTCATGTACTTCCTGGGCATCTGGATGTACCTCGCGTACACGACGAGCGACAAGCACCAGGGACTTCCGCCCGAGGGATATCAGGTCGCCATCGCCCTGCATCTGCTGGGAACGCTGTATCTGTGCGCGCTGGTGGTCCGTGACGTCCTGCTCCCGGAGCGGGATGGGGTGCGCCAGGACGGGTCGGACGACCCGTCCGGTGGAGTCCTGGACGGTTCCCCCGACGTGTTCGCCCTGGGACGGGACACGGGGGCGGTCGAGGAACCCACCGACGGGGCCAAGGTGGACTGGGGCGTGGCGCCCGAGGAGCCGAGTGGCTGGGGCGGCGGTGGGGGCGGCTCACGACTGCTCTAGAAGCGTCATGCAGGGGTCGCCTGCACGACATCGGCCTCGGGCCCTGGCGTTCCAGGGCCCGAGGCCGATGTCATCTGCGGGTCAGGGTCGGTACGAGGCGATCAACGGTCGACGATCCGGTCGAACTGGGTGGTCGTGTGCCGCAGATGCGCCACCAGTTCGTCGCCCACACGGGGCTCCTGGGCGTCCGAGGGCACGAAGAGGATCGACACCTGCATGTGCGGAGGTTCGGCGAACCAGCGCTGCTTGCCCGCCCAGACGAAGGGGGCCAGGTTCCGGTTGACCGTCGCCAGACCGGCGCGTGCGACGCCCTTGGCGCGGGGCATCACGCCGTGCAGGGCCTTGGGGGCCTCCAGCCCCACTCCGTGGGACGTTCCGCCGGCGACGACGACCAGCCAGCCGTCGGACGCTGCCTTCTGCTGCCGGTAGCCGAAACGGTCGCCCTTGGCGACCCGCGTGACGTCGAGCACGGAACCGCGGTACTCGGTCGAGTCATGGTCTCCGAGCCACAGACGGGTTCCGATGCGGGCGCGGAAGCGGGTCTGCGGGAACTGCTGACGCAGCCGCGCGAGCTCTTCCGCACGCAGATGGCTGACGAACATCGTGTGCAGCGGCAGTCGTGCGGCCCGGAGCCGGTCCATCCAGCCGATGACCTCTTCGACGGCGTCGGAGCCGTCCGTCCGGTCCAGGGGCAGATGGATCGCAAAGCCTTCCAGCCGGACGTCCTCTATGGCGGCGGCCAACTGCCCCAGGTCCTGTTCCAAGACGCCGTGGCGCTTCATGGAACTCATGCATTCGATGACCACGCGCGCTCCCACAAGGGCGTGCACGCCGTCGACGGACGAGACCGAACGGATGACCCGGTCGGGGAGCGGAACGGGCTCCTCACCACGGCGGAACGGCGTCAGCACCAGCAGGTCGCCGCTGAACCAGTCCTTGATGCGGGCGGCCTCGTAGGTGGTGCCGACGGCCAGCATGTCGGAGCCGAATCGGGATGCTTCTTCGGCGAGCCGCTCATGGCCGAAGCCGTAGCCGTTTCCTTTGCAGACCGGCACCAGACCGGGGAACTGGTCGATCACGGACTTCTGGTGCGCCCGCCAGCGCGTGGTGTCGACGTAGAGGGAGAGCGCCATGGGCCGGCCCGGAACCTTTCTGGTGGCTGCGGTGTATTCAGAGGTGTGGACGAGAACTACCGAGAACTACTGAGGTTACGGCGTGGGTGCGCGGGCCGTCTGCGGCGCGGCACGCCTCAGCGGCGCGACATATACATGTCGAGGGCCTTGTGCAGCAGCTTGTTGAGCGGGAAGTCCCACTCGCCGACGTACTCGACTGCCTCGCCGCCGGTTCCGACCTTGAACTGGATCAGACCGAAGAGGTGGTCGGTCTCATCGAGGGAATCGCTGATTCCACGCAGGTCGTAGACGGTCGCGCCCATGGCATAGGCGTCACGCAACATCCGCCACTGCATCGCGTTCGAGGGCCGGACCTCCCGGCCGATGTTGTCCGACGCGCCGTACGAGTACCAGACGTGCCCGCCGACGACGAGCATCGTCGCCGCGGACAGGTTCACTCCGTTGTGGCGAGCGAAGTACAGCCTCATGCGGTTGGGGTCCTCGGTGTTGAGGACCTGCCACATCCGCTGGAAGTACGACAGCGGGCGGGGGCGGAAGCGGTCGCGGATGGCCGTGATCTCATAGAGCCGCTGCCATTCCTCAAGGTCCTGGTAGCCGCCCTGGACGACCTCGACGCCGGCCTTCTCCGCCTTCTTGATGTTGCGTCGCCACAGCTGGTTGAAGCCCTTGAGCACGTCGTCGAGGGACCTGTTCGCCAGCGGGACCTGATAGACGTACCGAGGTTGGACGTCACCGAAGCCGGCACCGCCGTCGTCGCCCTGCTGCCAACCCATCTTGCGCAGCCGGTCGGCCACCTCGAAGGCACGCGGTTCGATGTGCGTGGCGTCCACGTCCCGCAGTCGCTTCACATCCGGGTCCTGGATCCCCGCCTTGATCGCCGGCGCGTCCCAGCGTCGGATCACGACCGGCGGGCCCATCTTCACGGAGAAGGCGCCCTGCTGCTTGAGGTGGGCGAGCATCGGCTGGAGCCAGTCGTCCAAGTTGGGCGCGTACCAGTTGATGACCGGGCCCTCGGGCAAATACGCGAGATACCGCTTGATCTTGGGAAGCTGGCGGTACAGCACCAGACCGGCACCCACGAGGTGGCCGTTCTTGTCGAACCAGCCGAGGTTCTCCGAGCGCCATTCCGTCTTCACATCGGCCCATGCCGGGACCTGGCAGTGACTGGCCGACGGCAGGGACTGGATGTACGCCAGATGCTGCTCTCGGCTGATGGTCCTCAGGGTCAGGCTCATGTGGGGCGCTCCTCAGCAGGTATGTCCCCATGGGTCAGGGGCTCCGGCTCTCGGGCCGAAGCCTACTGCGCTGGGGGAGCGCCCCGAATGGCCGTGTGCCGCCACCCGGGGGCGGCACAGCGGCGGTGCGGGCGGTGGAGCCTCCTCCGCTCAGCCGCCCGTCACCCGAGCAGCCCGCCGAAGAGCCCGCCGTGCGCCATTCCGAGGAAGAAGCCGATGGCGGATGCGCCGAGTCCGATGATCAGCGCCGTCCGTTCGCGCGTGGTGACGGAGATGAACTGTCCGTAGCCGCCGGTCAGGATCCCGATCAGCCCGGCCCAGGAACTGAGCAGATGCAGGCTGTGGAACATCGAGGTGATGAAGGCGAGGGCACCGAGGACCAGCGTCACCGCGACCAGGGTGTCCTGAAGGGGGTGGGGCTTGCCATCCGTGGCGAAGAGGGAATTCGTGGACGGATGACGTCGCATTGCTTGTGCCATGGAGCACCTCCTGGCGTAGCCGGAGCGCGGCGCATCGTAGCCCCGCGCACACCCGATGTGTACAGATTGCGTCTCCTCCCCCCAGGATTTCAACCGGACGCACCTCTACGGGTACTCTGTACGGTCTGCACCAGTGTCTGTCGAGTCTCTGGCCAGTCCGGAGGACGATCGCCCCGCGATTGTCAGTGGCGGCTGGTTGACTCAGTCACTGTTGCAACGCATCACGACCCTCCTGCCACGGAACGACCGTGGCCGCTGAGTCCAAAGGAGGTGGGTTCTACATGCGTCACTACGAGGTGATGGTCATCCTCGACCCCGATCTGGAGGAGCGCTCTGTCTCCCCCCTGATCGAGAACTTCCTCTCCGTTGTCCGTGAGGGCAATGGAAAGGTGGAGAAGGTCGACACCTGGGGCCGTCGTCGTCTCGCTTACGAGATCAAGAAGAAGCCCGAGGGCATCTACTCGGTCATCGACCTGCAGGCCGAGCCTGCGGTCGTCAAGGAGCTCGACCGCCAGATGAACCTGAACGAGTCGGTCCTCCGGACCAAGGTCCTTCGTCCCGAGACCCACTGAGCACCTAGCTCAGAGGTCATCGGGTTCGAGTAGCAGCAAGCAGCCAGAAGCAATCCCCGCCGAGAGGTTCACCCATGGCAGGCGAGACCGTCATCACGGTCGTCGGCAATCTCGTCGACGACCCCGAGCTGCGCTTCACCGCATCCGGTGCGGCGGTCGCGAAGTTCCGTATCGCGTCCACTCCCCGCATGTTCGACAAGCAGACCAATGAGTGGAAGGACGGCGACAGCCTCTTCCTGACCTGCTCGGTCTGGCGTCAGGCGGCGGAGAATGTCGCAGAGTCGCTGCAACGCGGTATGCGCGTTGTCGTGCAGGGCCGTTTGAAGCAGCGGTCCTACGACGACCGCGAAGGCGTCAAGCGCACGGTCTACGAGCTGGACGTCGAGGAAGTCGGCCCCAGCCTCAAGAACGCTACGGCCAAGGTCACCAAGACCACGGGTCGAGGTGGCCAGGGCGGCTACGGCGGCGGCGGTCAGCAGCAGGGCGGCGGTAGCTGGGGCGGTAACTCAGGCGGCCAGCAGGGCGGCGGCGGTGCACCCGCCGACGACCCGTGGGCCACCAGCGCTCCGGCCAGCGGCGGTCAGCAGCAGGGCGGCGGAGGCGGTTGGGGCGGAAGCTCCGGCGGCTCCGGCGGTTCTGGCGGCGGCTACTCGGACGAGCCCCCCTTCTAGGGGATTCCTCCTGGGGAGCTCGTACCCCACTTCTTGATCACACAGGAGATACACCATGGCGAAGCCGCCTGTGCGCAAGCCGAAGAAGAAGGTCTGCGCATTCTGCAAGGACAAGACCGTATACGTGGACTACAAGGACACGAACATGCTGCGGAAGTTCATTTCCGACCGCGGCAAGATCCGTGCCCGCCGCGTTACCGGCAACTGCACGCAGCATCAGCGTGACGTCGCCACGGCCGTGAAGAACAGCCGTGAGATGGCGCTGCTGCCCTACACGTCCACCGCGCGCTAAGGGAGGGTGACCGAATCATGAAGATCATCCTCACTCACGAGGTCACTGGCCTCGGTGCCGCCGGCGATGTCGTCGACGTCAAGGACGGATACGCTCGCAACTACCTGGTCCCGCGCGGTTTCGCGATCCGCTGGACCAAGGGTGGCGAGAAGGACGTGGCGCAGATCCGCCGCGCCCGCAAGATCCACGAGATCGCGACCATCGAGCAGGCCAACGAGGTCAAGGCCAAGCTTGAGGCCGTCAAGGTGCGTCTGGCTGTTCGCTCCGGCGACGCCGGCCGTCTCTTCGGTTCCGTGACTCCGGCTGACATCGCCACGGCGATCAAGTCCGCCGGTGGCCCGGAGGTCGACAAGCGTCGCGTGGAGCTCGGTGCGCCGATCAAGACCCTGGGCTCGCACCAGGTGTCCGTGCGTCTGCACCCCGAGGTCGCCGCGAAGCTCGGCGTCGAGGTCATCGCCGCCTGAATGCGGTAAGAGACTGAACAAGAAGAGGGCCGTATCCATCTGGGTACGGCCCTCTTCCTTGCTTTCTTGTCTTTGCACTTATCGTCCACGAGCTCGTGAGGTGCTGCGGTGTTTCACGTGAAACACCGCAGCACCTCACGAGCTCGTGGAGCCACTCGGCCAAGCCCAGGGCGACCGCAGTTCCAGGGTCAGCGAGTCGCTCCGACCACGATCCAGCGTCCGGACCGCATACGCAGCCAGAGCGTCACCAGGCGCATGGTCATCATCAGAGCCATCGCCCACCAGAGCGCGGTCAGCCCGCCGCCCAGGGACGGGACGAGCAGGGCCACGGGCGCGAACACCGCCAGTGTCGCGAGCATGGCCCAGGCCAGATACGGCCCGTCTCCCGCACCCATCAGCACACCATCCAGAACGAAGACCACACCGGCGATGGGTTGGGAAACGGCGATCACGAGCAGTGCGGGGAAAAGCGTGTCGTGCACTGCTTGATCACCACTGAAGAGTGGGACAAACAGCGGTCGCAAGGCCACCAGAAGAACACCGAGGACCACACCCGAGGCGATACCCCACTGCACCATGCGACGACAGACCTGACGTGCTCCCTCGGCGTCTCCTGCCCCGAGATACCGACCGACGATCGCTTGTCCGGCGATGGCGATGGCGTCGAGGGCGAAGGCCATCAAGCTCCAGAGGGAGAGCACGATCTGATGGGCGGCGACCTCGCTGTCGCCTAGTCGGGCGGCCACGGCCGTGGCGATCATCAGAACGGCACGCAGCGAGAGCGTGCGGACGAGTAGCGGCGCACCCGCTTGGGCGCTGGCGCGTATCCCGGCGATATCGGGCTTGAGCGATGCCTGATGGCGTCGCGCACCGCGTATCACGACGGCGAGATAGGCGATGGCCATGGCGTACTGCGCAAGAACGGTGCCCCAGGCAGAGCCTGCGATCCCCCAGCCGGCACCGTAGACCAGCACCACATTGAGGATCGCGTTGGCGGTGAAGCCGCCGATGGCGACATAGAGCGGGGTCTTGGTGTCCTGAAGCCCGCGGAGAACACCTGTGGCGGCGAAGACGATCAGCATCGCGGGGATACCGATGCTGGAGATCTGTAGATAGGTGATGGCGTAGGGGGTTGCCGTGTAGGAAGCGCCCAGGACGTCGATGAGCCAGGGAGTGGACGGGAAGGTGAGGGCGACCACGGCCACCCCGAGGAAGGCCGCGAGCCAGATGCCGTCCATGCCTTGCCGAATGGCTGCGGCGAGATCGCCTGAGCCGACCCGCCGGGCGACGGCGGCGGTCGTCGCATAGGCGAGGAAGACGAAGATGCTCACGGCGGTCAGAAGGAGTGATGCGGCAATGGCAAGACCGGCGAGTTGGTGTGTTCCCAGATGGCCCACGATGGCGCTGTCGACGATCACGAAAAGCGGCTCGGCAACGAGGGCCCCAAACGCAGGAACGGCGAGGGCGATGATCTCTCGATCGTGCCGTCGCCGGAGCGCTCTCGGAGCTACGGGTGCCTGTGTCATGCGCCCAATGTAATCTTCCACAGGTAACAGCTGCAATATACGACTGATCCTTACCTTGAGTCGGGAAGTCGACTTGGCTGTGCGCCGATTGTTCTGATCTTGGTCCGGTTGGAAAAGTTTTTCTCCCCCACAGCCAGTGGATGGAGAAACAGCAGGTCAGGGTGGTTGCGTCGCGATGGACTGAATGTTGTCCACAGCACTGTCCCCCGGTCCGTGCACAGGTTACGACGAGTTCTCCACAGCATCTGGTCAGTCATCCACATGGCCTGTGGATAACCAGATTGGCTGACGGTGGAGAGGGGCCTACCGTGGACCGTCGCTCGACGCGCCGGAAGCGGGGCCGAGCCGCTCGATTTGTCAGTGCTGTGCCGTAGAAAGAGAGGGCACGGCGAGGTCCGCTGAGCGGACGGGAGGAGGTGGCCCGGTGAGCATTTCCGAGCCCTTGGACGACCCGTGGGCGGCCGAAACCGGCCCCGGCGATCGTCTGCCCGTCTCCCGTCAACGCCGTAACGACCACCGCGGCGGGGGCCGCGAGGACCAGCACGAGCGCGGCCGTGACGACGGCGGCTGGGACGGAGGCTCCTCCGGCTTCGAGCGTGTCCCCCCTCAGGATCTCGACGCGGAACAGTCCGTTCTCGGCGGAATGCTTCTCTCCAAGGACGCCATCGCCGACGTCGTCGAGATCATCAAGGGCCATGACTTCTATCGGCCCGCTCACGAGACCGTTTACACGGCCATCCTCGACCTTTATGCCAAGGGCGAGCCCGCTGACCCGATCACCGTGGCGGCGGAGTTGGTCAAGCGGGGAGAGATCACCCGAGTCGGGGGCGCTCCCTACCTCCACACCCTCGTTCAGTCGGTGCCCACCGCAGCGAACGCCTCCTACTACGCGGAGATCGTTCACGAGCGAGCCGTATTGCGTCGGTTGGTCGAGGCGGGCACCAAGATCACGCAAATGGGATATGCGGCCGATGGTGACGTCGACGAGATCGTCAACTCCGCCCAGGCCGAGATCTACGCCGTCACCGAGCAGCGCACCAGCGAGGACTACCTTCCGCTCGGCGAGATCATGGAAGGCGCCCTCGACGAGATCGAGGCGATCGGGTCCCGAAGCGGCGAGATGACCGGCGTGCCCACGGGCTTCACCGACTTCGACTCGCTGACGAACGGACTGCACCCGGGCCAGATGATCGTCATCGCGGCCCGCCCGGCGATGGGCAAGTCGACCCTGGCCCTCGACTTCGCCAGGGCGTGCTCCATCAAGAACAATCTGCCCAGCGTGATCTTCTCCCTGGAAATGGGGCGCAATGAGATCGCGATGCGACTGCTGTCCGCCGAGGCTCGGGTGGCCCTCCACCACATGCGTTCGGGCACCATGACCGACGACGACTGGACGCGCCTGGCTCGACGGATGCCGGACGTCTCGCAGGCCCCCCTGTACATCGATGACTCCCCCAACCTCTCCATGATGGAGATCCGGGCCAAGTGCCGACGGCTGAAGCAGCGCAACAATCTGAAGCTGGTGGTCATCGACTACCTCCAGCTGATGCAGTCCGGCGGTTCCAAGCGGGCCGAGAGCCGCCAGCAGGAGGTCTCGGACATGTCCCGTAACCTCAAGCTCCTCGCAAAGGAGTTGGAAGTCCCGGTCATCGCCCTGTCCCAGCTGAACCGTGGCCCCGAACAGCGCACCGACAAAAAGCCCATGGTCTCTGACCTGCGAGAATCGGGATCGATCGAGCAGGACGCGGACATGGTGATCCTGCTGCACCGCGAGGACGCGTACGAGAAGGAGTCCCCCCGGGCGGGCGAGGCCGACCTGATCGTCGCCAAGCACCGTAACGGCCCGACAGCGACGATCACGGTCGCGTTCCAGGGGCACTACTCGCGGTTCGTGGACATGGCCCAGACCTGAGCCCGGCGGGCTCGGCGTTCGATGGCACGCGCTGAGCCGAACGGGTGGTGCGGCTCGGGCGGGGGCGGAGTTCTCGTAGAGGGCGATCAAACGGTGCGGGTGAATCGCCACACGTTGTCCGCTCGGGTGCCGGGCTTTCCCTCGGGCGAGGGAGCCGGCCGTTCCACGGACTCCAGCGTCTCCACCCGCCAATCGGGCGACAGCGCGAGCATCGCCAGCAGGCCCTGGAGCGTGGGGAAGTCGGCGTCGAACGGGTACTCGTGCTCCTCCATCCACGTCGGCCAGCCGGCGTGCATGGCGATGAGGAGGGTCCCGCCTGGTGCGACCGCGTCCGCGGCCTGCTTCAGCACACCCTCCTGGTCCAGCGCGACAGGTGACTGAAGGAAGTGAGCGCTGACCAGATCGAAACTTCCCTCCGGGAAGGTCACTCCGAGCTCGTGCTGCTCGAACGTCACCCGCTCGGCGAGACCGGCTTCTACGGCATGGATGCCGGCCCGCTCCAGTGCGGTGGTGGAAATATCCACGCCTGTGACCTGCCAGCCGCGCGATGCCAGCCATACGGTGTCGGCGCCCTCCCCACAGCCCAGATCCAGGGCGCGGCCGGGCTCCAGGGCACTGGTCTCGCGTACGAGCAACGGGTTCGGGTTGCCACTCCAGACACGTTCGCTGGAGCGGTAGCGCTCCTCCCAGAACTGCGTCGGGCCAGCGGGCTGCGGTATCGACATCGAGGTCCCTCCGTGACGACTGCGCGGTGCCGGTGGCACCTGGGTTCAGGGTTGCCGGGTACGGGGAGCCCGTCAAAAGTGGTTGCCGGTTCGGCAACAAGGGGCGCGGACGCAATCGTCGTTCCTGGTTGGTACCCGGCCGTGCATTCTGGAGGACGCTCTTTGACCTTCAGGTTGGTTGAACGTCGACAATCGCGTGCATGGACGACACCGAAGGACTGTTGAGTATCGGGGCATTCGCCCGTCGGGTAGGTCTGGCGCCAAGTGCCCTGAGGTTCTATGACGACTGTGGAGTGCTGCGGCCCACCCGGGTGGATGGGACGACCGGGTACCGCTACTACGACCCGGATCAGGAACCGCGTGCCACTCTCGTCCGGCGACTGCGGGAGGCCGGTCTACCGCTGATGGACGCTTCAGTGGCCCTGGACGGCACTGCCGAGGAGGCGCGTGACGTCCTGGAGAGGCACGCACGACGAACGCGCGCCACAGCGGCAGCTGCGCAGTCCGCGATCGACGACATCCTGAGAGACTTTCCGCCGGGGCGGCAGCGCAGGGCCGAGGCACTCGTCGGCGGCGCGGAACTGTCGAGCGCCGTGCGCCAGGTGGCGTTCGCCGTCGCCACCGCTGCGACGCGGGAGGACTTCCCGGAACTCGGCTGCGTACTGCTCGAACTCGGCAACCAGGAGATTCGCCTGGTGGCCACCGATCGTCATCGAATGGCTGTGCGGGTCCTGCACCCCCAGTCCGCGGAGTGCGAGCCCCGCCAATTGCTGATCGACCTCGGCGATCTGAAGGACGCGGCGTCCTGGGCGCTGTCCCAGGCGAACATCACCGTCGAGGTGGATGGGTCGGCGGTCCGTATGCGGGGTGACGGCGAGGTCCGCTTGCTCCACGCCGCCGACGGGGTGTTCCCCGACTACCGCGTGGTCCTGGACGGTCTGGCAGCCGTCCGCCATCGACTGGTCATCGACCGGGAGGCCCTCCGCCGAACCCTGGCTGCCGGCCCGCCCGGGGAAACAGTCGTCTTGCAGACGGACGGGCAGCAACTGGTGCTGTCCAGACGGACGCTCGCCCAGTGGGTGGAGCTCCGTGCGATCTGCACCGGGCCGTCCCTGCGCATCGCCTTCGATCCGGAGGTGTTGCTCCCCGCACTCGACGCCAGTGTGGGGCCCGATCTGCTGATGGAGATCTCGTCCCCGACACAGCCGGTGGTCGTTCGATCGGCAGACCAGGGCACCTTCACGACCTTGGTGATGCCGGTCCACGACACCGTCGAGGACGACTAGGACACGGCCCTGCGAGGGCACCGACCTTGAGGAAGCGAACACACATGGATCCTGACAACCCTGTCGTCCAACTCTGTGTCCGAGGCATGGCAGCCGAGGGGGAGGGGAGGGCGGACGAAGCCTCCCGCCTCTTCCACCAGGCGTGGGAGGCAGCCACCGACGACTACGAAGCCTGTGTTGCCGCACATTACGTGGCCCGGCACCAGTCGACTTCGGAAGATACCCTCCACTGGAACCAGAAGTGTCTGCATCTGGCCGAGCGGGTGGCCGACGCCCGCGTGAGCGGCTTCCATCCGTCGTTGCACCTGAACATCGCGCACGCCCACCGGGATCTCGGACGAGTCGATCAGGCACGCGCTCACTTCCAGCGCGCCGCAGACCATCTGGATGAGGTGCCACCAGGACAGTACGGCGATTGGTTGCGTGCCGCGATTGTCGACGGGCTCCGTACGACCGGTGCGATCGCCCCCGGGCGGGTCAGAGCCTGTGGGAGGAAGTGCTCGCCCGCTTCTGCGCGCGCGGCGATCTCAAGGCCCTCGGCGTGGTCCTGCCGGCCTATCTGGGAGATCTCGGCACGGCTGATGACCGGATGCGCCTGTCCACGGCCTTGCAGATGGTCCATGCAGCCCGGTGGCTGCCCGTTCAGGAGCAAGCCGCCATCGGCCGGTTGATGTCCGTCCTGGCCGCGTCGGCTTCACCAGTACGGTCGTCGCAGTAGCTCTCAGGGGCTCCTGGGCGCACCGGTCAAGGGGAGGAGTCGACTTTGCACGATCACACCCGATAGACCTGCTCCATGACCGCACCCCTCACCACACTTCTGCCCACCACCGCACGGGCACTGCACCACCGCATCGCTGTTGCCCAGGCAGAAGGGCGGGCCCCTTCGCTGACCGGTGCTGTGGGCCGTGACGGCGAACTCGTTTGGACCGGGGTACGCCCCTTTGCCCAAGAAGGGGACGAAGCGGGGGTCCATGCGCAGTATCGGGTCGGCTCGATCACCAAGACCTTTACGGCCGTTCTGGTGATGAGACTGCGGGACGAAGGGCTGATTGACCTACAGGATCCATTGGAGAAGCACCTCCCGGGCACGGGCATCGGGGAAGTGACGATCGCCCAGCTCCTCGCCCATAGCGCCGGCTTGGGCGCGGAGACCCCTTCCCCCTGGTGGGAACGCTCGTCGGCCTCGCTACGGCCGGGGCTCCCCGAGGTCCTCGGTGAACATCCACGCAAGCACGCCGTCGGCCGTCGCTTCCACTACTCCAATCCTGGCTATACGGTCCTCGGTTCTCTCGTGGAGGAGGTGAGAGGCGACTCGTGGGCGGAAGTTCTCCAGCGGGAGGTCTTGGAGCCCCTGGCCATGAGCCGTACCAGCCTGGAACCTCAAGCTCCCTATGCCCAAGGGTGGGCGGTGCACCCCTGGGCCGATGTGCTTCTGCCCGAACCCCCCGAGAACCTCGGGCTGATGGCCCCTGCGGGCCAACTCTGGTCGACCGTCGCGGACCTATGTCGGTTCGGTGCATTTCTCGCCGAGGGGGATGACCGTGTGCTGGGCGCTCCGTCGGTACGGGAAATGCGTACGCCCTCCGTACCTGCCGAGAGCGAGGAGTGGGATGCGACCTACGGCCTGGGACTTCAGATCATCAGGCGAGACGGTCGTACGCTGGTGGGTCACGGAGGCTCCCTACCGGGATTTGTCGCCGGCCTCTGGGTGGGTGTCGACGACGGTGTGACCGCGGCGGTTCTTGCCAATGCGACGTCAGGTCCTCTTCCCAGTCTGATCGCCACTGATCTCATTCGGATCGTGGCTGATGCAGAGCCACGTATGCCGCTTCCATGGCGTCCGCTTCAGGAAGTGGACCAAGAGCTACTGGAGCTCACCGGCCCTTGGTACTGGGGCACCTATGCCTTTGGTCTGCAACTCCTCCCTGACCGTGCCCTGGCCCTTCAGCCCCTGACCGGTCCTGGCCGCAGGGCGCGGTTTGCCGCTGTGGAGGATGGAACCTGGATCGGGGAGAACGGCTACTACGCGGGAGAGACCCTGCGGGTGGTGCGTCACGAGGACGGCTCGATCGACCATCTCGACCTGGCCTCGTTCGTCTTCACCCGCACGCCCTATGAGCCGGAGGCCGAGATCCCGGGTGGTGTGGACAAGGACGGGTGGCGCGGGCTGCTGGGCTAGCAGCGAGGGTGGGCGGCTGTTTCACGTGAAACAGCGCTTCCAGAGCGCCTCCAGTAGGAAGCGGCTCCGCATGTTTCACGTGAAACGGCCATGGCAACACAGGGATGGACGCCAGTCGATTCAGTCGGAGGGGGCAACCGATGTCGTCGTCCCCACCGGGTATGTAGCCGCTCATTGCAGATGTGCTGTACGGGAGCCCTCGGGTCAGAGTGCGAGTTTGAAACCGATGTGAGAGGCGACAAAGCCCAGTCGTTCATAGAAGCGATGGGCGTCCGTGCGGGAGGCATCCGAGGTCAGCTGGACCAACTGGCAGTTCTGGCGACGGGATTCTTCAATGGCCCACTCGATCAAGCGACTGCCGAGACCACTGCCGCGCTCATCAGCGTGAACGCGTACGCCTTCGATCAGACCTCGGGTAGCGCCACGGCGTGAGAGCCCCGGAAGGATGGTGAGCTGGAGCGTGCCCACCACCGTGCCACCACGTACCGCGACGGTCTGGTGCTGACGAGGGTCGGCCAGCAGTTGCTCGAACACTGCTCTGTAGGGCGTGAGGTCATCGGGCGATTCCCGGGTGGCTCCCAGTACGTCGTCAGCAAGCATGGCCACGATCGCCGGCAGATCGGTGGCTTCGGCGGGGCGTATCTCAAGATCGCTCATGATCCGTACTCTAGGCAGGGACCCGGAGTTCCTCGACAGTACGCACCAGGGGCGTCAGCGTAGGGTCTGCGGCTGCCAGGTCGAGGGCCGCACGCAGTGCTGTGTCATGCGTGGGACGAGCCGCAGCCAGCAGGGCCAGCCCGGCGTCCGTCACATCCGTATAGATTCCGCGACGATCGGTGTCGCAGAGATAGCGTCGTAGCAGCCCACGGCCCTCAAGACGGCTGACCAGGCGAGTGGTGGCACTCTGGCTGAGGATGACTGCTTCGGCGACCTGCTTCATCTGGAGATGTCCACGATCATCACCGTGCTGACGGCTCAGCACCCCTAGCAAGGAGAACTCCCGCACGCTCAGACCATGGGCCCTCTCCAGGGCCCGTTCGATGTCGGCCTCGATTCTGCCGTGGAGCAAGGAGAAGGCTGACCAGCCCTGGGCGAGCCAGGTGTACGAGGGATTGGTCTCGGCCATCGGTCTTCCTCCTTCGTGCCCAGCGACCTTTCCCTGGTGGTGACGGTCAAGCATGGGCATCCCAGGGAAGGTGGGGGGCCGCAATATACCGCGCCCGCAATCATCGGTTTCGCTCGGGGCGCTTCCCCTGGAACCCGGAGGGGCCGGTACAAACACCTTGTGGACAGCGGGAGTTGGGATCAGCCGGCCGCCACGGAGAGCGGTGCGAATCGACGGGACCAATCGCCGGGCAGGGCTTCGATCCCGAGGGTCATCACGGTGTTGAAGGCGACCGAGTCCAAGCCGTGTGACGTCAGCCAGGTCAGCAGTTCTTGGTGACGTACATCGACATCGGTGCGGAGGGGTCGGTCCGTGGCTGATGCGAGGGAAGTGATCAATGCCTGGGCGGTTCGTGTGTCCCGGGCGATCAGAGGCCCGATGACATGCGTCTCCATATTGGGCCAGGCTGCGGCGTATCCCGTCAGCTCGCCGTTTTCCTCCGCCACCCTGAGATGATCGGCGAAGGCGGGTAGGCGCGTGATCATATGGGTTCGGTCCGGACCGAATACCTCTGTGTCGAGGCGAACGATGCGTGGCAGGTCTTCGGCGGTTGCCGGCCGGGTGATGGAAGCCGACCTGACATCGTTCGCCGGGGGGCGCAAGCAGCCGCGGAGCATCTCAGCCCGACCCACGGTCGTGAAGCCCAGCTCCTCATAGAGCGGTTGGCCCTGGGAAGTCGCGTGCAGAGTGAGCGGGGTGTCGCCGGATTCCTTGAGGACATGTCGCATCAAGTGCCGGCCAATGCCTTGGCGCGCGTACCGCTCGGCCACCAGCATCATGCCGATCGCTGCCAACTCGGGGCCGTAGGACATCACCGTGCAACTGGCGGCCAAGCCCTTGCCGAAGGGGTCATCGATGCCGTACGCGGTCCCCGCGGTCAGGAGTAGAGACCACTTGTGCTCTTCCCTGGGCCACCCGCGATTCTCTGAGAGATCGGCGCAGGAGACCAGATCCTCCCTGGTGAGACGACGAATGTGCAGGGAGTCCAGGAGTGAGGTCGGCATGGAGATCAGGCTGTCTGACGCAGTGATCGTTCGTCTAGTGCTTTCCGAGAAGTGACCCGCTCCCGCAGTTTTCGCCCACGGCGGGTCAGGCCCCAGGGCTTCAGCACAGAGAGAACCATCATCAACAGATAGGCGCACAGGGAGACAACGGGCCCCATCACCAGATCGAGAGGTGTGCTCAGGGAGCCTCCCGCAGAGGTGATCTCCGCTGCTTCGTTCACCCCGGGACGGAGAGCGAAGATCGAAGCCCCCGTAGTGGCTGCTGTCAGAAGGAACTTGGTCAGGACCCACCGATGTCGGATCAGACCCCAGGCGGTGCCCAGGGATAGGACCACACCGGTGAGGAAAGTCAGCAGCGCGGATGGAAGGACCAACCAGTCGGTGAAGACCTTCATCGACTGGACACTGGAGTGGGTGGCGGCCGGAGACTCTGAGGTGCTGGCGTTCAGGGCGAGCGCCAGTAGCCCGAGCGTCACCCCCAACCAGGCGGCTGCTGCGCAGACATGGACGACAAGGAGGGTTCGCCGGACAGGTCGCTTCAGTGGTTTCACGTGAAACACCGTGCCGAACGAACTGCTCTGCCACATCTGACCGTGGGAGTAACCGCTGCTACGCGCCGTGGCGTACGAGTTCCATTCGTGTTGCTCGACAGCCGGAGCGGCACTGTAAGGCAAGCGGCTTGAGATGGAAGGAGTTTCCTTGCTTTGAGCCGAGCATGGCCCACCCTCTGTAATGATACGACTACGGAGATGGCGAGTCGTGCCGGATTTTGTGGCTGACAGCAGTCCTGGGGCAGGAGCAGTGAAGTGAGGCACGTTCCGAGCAGATGGAAGTGCGGAGACCGAACGAGAAATGTTCGAGGCGAGGCAGACAATGGACGCTCCGACGACCACCGTGTCGGCCGGCAGATCAGGTGACGACGGCCCAGGTGAAGGCATAGCCACCCGACGGGAGCACTCCCAGGGTGACTTCCGGGCATCCCGGGAGCCCTTCGAAGGCGACCGTCGGACAACACCGGACGAGACCCGACGACCGACCACTCAGCGGCAGGGAAGCACCGGCGGCGAACGGATCACGGAGGAGGGGCCAGGGCACTCGACGGACGAGCCGCCCCGCTTTCACCCCGTCCACCCGAGCGGAGACCGTGGCGCTCGACCGTCAGCTGCCGCTACTCCCGGCCCGGACCACACGGAGGCCCCGGCCCAAGGCGAGCTCCCCTGGCCCCGCGAGGCGGTCAGCCCGCTGGGCACTCCCACCCGACTGCGGCTTCCCGGTCAGCATCAGGCCCTCGCCATCGAGCAGGGACCAGCAACCGAACCTCCGAGGCCGACCGCGAATCCTTCCCCAACGCCCGAAGTCTCCTTGGATGCCCAACTCGTCCGGCGCACCCTGGCCGAGATCGAGCCGACGGCGGACCGGGTCACCTCCTACTTCTACGCCCTGCTCTTCCTGAGGCACCCCGAACTGCGTGCCCTCTTTCCGGTCGCCATGGACACCCAGCGCGACCGGTTGCTCAAAGCGCTGCTCACGGCCGCCGAGCACATGGACAATCCGGCGGTCCTCACCGAGTACCTCCAGCACCTGGGGCGTGGGCACCGCAAGTACGGGACTCAGGCCGCCCACTATCCCGCCGTCGGCGAGGCCCTTCTCGGTGCCTTGGGCCGATACGCCACGCAGACCTGGGGCCCCGAGACCGAGGCCGCCTGGGTGCGTACGTACACCACGATTTCGCAGATCATGATCGACGCGGCGGCGGAGAACGAGATGCAGGCGCCCGCCTGGTGGCATGCCGAGGTGGTCTCCCACGATCTGCGAACCCCTGACATAGCCGTCGTCACGGTCCGTCCCGATCAGCCCTATCCCTTTGTCGCCGGGCAGTACACCAGTCTGGAGACCCCTTGGTGGCCGCGGGTCTGGCGCCACTACTCCTTCGCCGGGGCGCCCCGCCCGGACGGCCTCCTCGAATTCCATGTGAAGGCAGTGCCCGCCGGCTGGGTCTCGGGCGCGCTGGTCCGCCACGCCCGCCCCGGCGACACCCTGAGGTTGGGGCCACCGGCCGGTTCCATGACGGTCGACCACTCCACCGACAACGGTCTGCTCTGCCTCGGCGGAGGAACGGGCATCGCACCCATCAAGGCACTGGTCGAGGATGTCGCCCAACACGGCACCCGGCGCCCTGTCGAGGTCTTCTACGGGGCTCGCACGGACTTCGACCTCTATGACATCGACACCATGCTGCGGCTCCAGAGGACGCATCCCTGGCTGTCGGTGCGTCCCGTCGTCGATGACCGGGCGCACTTCCCCGATGCGGTGCGGGCCTTCGGCCCCTGGGACGAGTACGACGGATACCTCTCCGGCCCGCCCGGGATGATTCGCAGTGGAGTGCACGCCCTGCGCGGCATCGGCATTCCTCCCAGCCGCATCCGGCATGACTCCTTCGAGGATCTGGTCACTGCCGGGAGCTAGCTTCGGGGCGGGGCGGGGCGGAGTGGGCCAGGAGTGGGCCGGTTGCCTGTGCTCAGGCCATCAACCCAGGTCATGGGCGTGCAGGGCACGCACGCCCTCGATGTTGCCATCCAGATAGTGCCGCAGTGACAGCGGTACGAGATGGACCGCGGCGATTCCCACCCGGCTGAAGGGGACCCGGACGATCTCGTACTCCCCGCAGGGCTCGTCGACCTCGGGGCCGTGCCGCAGGGTCGGGTCCATGGATTCCAGACGGCACACGAAGAAGTGCTGCACCTTGACCCCGGTGATGCCGCCGCCCGCGATGTGCTCCACGGTGTCGACGAAGCAGGGCACCACATCGGTGACCTTGGCACCCAGCTCCTCGTCCAGCTCGCGGTGCAGGGCTGCGATCACGGTGGTGTCCGTCGGCTCGACCCCGCCGCCCGGCGTCAGCCAGTACGGATCGACTCCTGGCTTGGTGCGCTTGATCAGAACGAGATCGTCGCCATCGAGCAGGACGGCACGTGCGGTGCGCTTGACCACGGGACGTTCGGTCATGGCTAGAAAATGGCCCGCGATGGGGGTTCTGAAACTCCTGGGACGCGCTCGTTCACCAGTCGGTCGCTGCCCGCAGCAACCACTCGTGCGCCCGGGCGACCGGAGGAAGCGCCAGCGTCCCCGTCCTCACGACGAGGAAGTACGTCCGTAGCGGGGGTACCGGAGGGTCCAGCAACGCCACGAGGCGGCCCCGCTCCAAGGCGTCCTCACAGAGGTAGCGCGGCAGTACGGCGAGGCCGGCGCCGGCCGCTGCGCTCTCCAGGACGGCCCGGAGATCCGGCGCGATGACGGCGCCCGCGGCGGCCGGAGGGGAGTCGAAGACCGCGGACCAGTAGCGGGAAACCAGCGGGAGCGATTCATGGACCTCCACCACCGGCAGTTGCTCCAGCACCACATGACCGCGGCGTAACACCTCGGGGCCCAAGCGGGCCGCCCACCGGGGAGAGGCCACGAGGACGTGCTCCTCGTCACAGAGCGGAGTCGCGGTGAGGAGGCCACCGCGGGGCCGGGCGGTGGTGATGGCCAGATCATGGTGGCCGGCGGCCAGCCCTTCAAGGGTCTCCTCCGCATTCCCGAACGAGGCGCGCAGCGCCAGGCCCTGGGCGATCAACGGAGTGAGCGCGGGCAGCGCGCGCAGTGCTGTGAACTCGGGGAGGCCCGCCAGGTGCAGGGTCCGTACGCCGGACGTCTCGTCCAGTCCGGTCTCGGCGATCTCGACCAGGGCGTCCAGGTGGGGAGCCGCCCGATGGGCGAGTTCGTCCCCGATGGCGGTCGGTGTGACACCACGTGCCTGCCGGAGGAAGAGCGGACGGCCGAGTTGGCGTTCCAGGGTACGGATCTGGCCGGTCACTGCCGGCTGGGAGAGCCCCAGCAAAGCGGCGGCGCGGGTGAAGGAGCCCGCTCGATGGACGGTGACGAACGTGCGTAGCAACGCCAGATCCATGTCGAGCGCCCCTCTCGACCGACGATGCACACGGATCGGACAACTATAAATAAGTCGATAGGTCGCTGTCGTTACCGTGATTGGACACTGACGCAGAGTCAACTAGCCTTGGTCACGAGGTTCTTCGGGGGGATGAACCGGGGCGGTCCGAGCCACGAGGGGGGAGGTTCGGGCCGCCCACCACGGACCCGGGCCCATGTTGCTGACGGGCGGGTGCCCTCCTCGACCCGTCCGAAACCGTCCGGCGAACTGCGTCCGTACCCATGGGTGCCCCCGTTCTCACCGCCGAACCCCATCCGCGTGTGACCATCCCATGCAGCCTTTCCGTTCGGTCAGTGCGCACCGCTGCGCGTCAGAACGCTGACCGTTACGACAGGGGTGCCGTTGCCCGCCCGTCGAGCGCCTCATCCAGGGCCCGCAACACATCTGCCACCAGGTCCTCCGTGTCCTCCGCGCCCGCAGAGAGCCGCACGAAGCCCTCGGGTACCGCGTCCCCGCCCCAGCGCCCCCGGCGCTCCGCCGACGAGCGCACCCCGCCGAAGCTCGTGGCATCGTCCACGAGGCGCAGCGAGGCCAGGAACCGTTCCGCGTGGTCCCGGTCGGGCAGGACGAAGGAGACGATCCCGCCATAGCGCTTCATCTGGAGCGAAGCCACTGGATACGAGGGATCGGTGGGAAGGCCGGGATGGCGCAGTCCGACCACTTCGCCGCGCTCGTTCAGCGCCCGTGCCAGCGCCAGCGCGTTGGCGCAACTGCGCTCGATCCGCAGCTGGAGCGTGGCGAGCGAACGGTGTGCGAGCCATGCCTCCATCGGCCCGGGAATCGCGCCGACCACCTTGCGCCAACGTCGTACCCCCTCGATGAGGGCGGCATCACGGCAGCTCACATGGCCGAGGAGGAGATCGCCGTGGCCGGTCAGGCCCTTGGTGTCACTGGCGACCGAGAAGTCGGCGCCCAGTTCCAGCGGTCGCTGCCCCAGTGGGGTCGCCAGGGTGTTGTCGACGGCGACCAGCGCGCCCGCTCGGTGCGCGGCCTGTGCGATCCGGCGGATGTCGCACACGTCGAGCCCCGGATTGGAGGGGCTCTCGATCCAGAGGAGCCGCGCCCCGTCCAGCACCGACAGCTGGCGGTCCTCGCGGGTGGGAGCCGTTCGCACCTCGATCCCGTACGCCTCCAGTTGTTCCCGGACCAGGGGGAGCGCCTGGTAGCCGTCGCTGGGCAGTACGACCGCGTCCCCACTGCTGAGCTGGGAGAAGAGAACGGCCGAGATCGCCGCCATCCCCGATGCGAAGACCACGGTCTCCACCGGGACACCCGGAGCCTCCAGTTCTCCGATCGCTCGTTCCAGCAGGGTCCACGTGGGATTGGAGTCCCGTCCGTAGGTGTACGGTCCGGTCGGTTCACCCGGCAGGTGGTAGTGGGCGGCGAAGACCGGGCCCGGCAGGGTCGGCTCGTACTTCACCGGTTCGGGCAGTCCGGCCCGTACCGCTCTCGTCCCGTCTCCCGGGCCCTGTGCGCTGTTCATCGTGTGCGTTCGATCCTCGTCCGTGTTCGGTCGTGGTGCGGCCGGCAGACTGCGTTCGGTGCCGGTTCAGCCCTTGTCGGGCAGGGCGACGCTGAGTGCCCAGGAGACCACCGAGACGATCAGGCCGCCCAGTACGGCGGTCCAGAATCCGTCGACGTGGAAACTCAGGTCGAGCTTGTCGGCGAACCAGGAGGTCAGCAGCAGCATCAATGCGTTGACGACCAGCGTGATCAGTCCCAGTGTGAGGACGAACAGCGGCAGGGTCAGCAGTTGGACGATCGGCTTGACGACGGCGTTGACCAGCCCGAAGATCAGGGCGACCACGATCAGGGTCGTTGCCTTCTTGCCGGTGCTGTCACCGGTGAGTGTGATGTCCGAGAGCAACCAGATGGCTATGGCCAGGGCCACGGCATTGGCGATCGTCTTGACGAGAAGATTCATCATGCGTCTGATCGTGGCAGACGTGGTCGGATCGATGGCAGGGGCGGATAGACGATGAAGGCATTTCGACTGGACGAACTGGAGGTCGAGAGGGCCGCCAACGACGGCGCGTACCTCCAGTTCCTGCGCGAGCGGAACATGTCCGTCGGCCTCTATGCGCTCGACGCCGGCGATCTCGACCCACAGCTTCCCCACGGCGAGGACGAGGTCTACTTCGTCGTCAGCGGACGTGCGGCGATCACGGTCGGCATGGAGACGACCCAGGTCGGTCGCGGCAGCGTGGTCTATGTGCCGGCGGGGGTGCCGCACAAGTTCCACCACATCACCGAGGACCTGCGGGTGATGGTGGTCTTCTCTCCGCCCGAGAGCTGAGATCGCCCCCACGGCTCCCGCCGCGGACCTTAAGGGTCCGGTCAGGGGAGAGCAAGGGATGCGGGAGCCCCGCTCGACCCTTTCGTCCGCCTAGCATCGAAGGCAGAGGTCAGAAGGTTCAGGAGACGCCCCGTGGGACACCCGGGGCATCTGCCGGGCCGACGATGCACAGAGGAGAAAGAGGTAAGACGATGGCCGTGCGGGAGATCATCGCTGGACTGCCCTGGTGGGTGAAGTGGGTTGCCGTTCCCGTGGTCGTCCTGTTCGTCTTCGGGGGACTGATCGCCAACGTCCTCGGATTCGTGATCAGTCTGCTCTTCAATGTGCTGCTCTTCGTCGCCCTCGTCGCCGGACTCGTCTTCGTCGTACGGAAGTTCACCGGCTCCTCCCGTTCGCGCGGGGACTGGTAGTCGCTTCCGCCCGTTGTTAACCCGGCTGGGGGAACACCCCGCAAAGCCCAGGTCCCTCCAGCCTGACGGCCATTACAGTGGCAAGCCGTCCCCCGGCACCCGGATCGCCTCCCTCCAGGGAGGTTCCGGGGCGGCCGTGCGACGGGCGCGCGGGGGCGGCCCCCGCGGGCGGGCACGGCGCCCGTCACCATGCCTGGGGGTTGACCTATGGCCACAGCTCCGCACGCTGCCCCAACGCTGATCACTTCGGTGCAGCGGGCCCTTCGGCTGTTGGAGGCCGCCGCCTCCCATCGGGACGGTGCGCCCGCCAAACAACTGGCGAGGGAAGCGGGCATTCCCCTTCCCACCGCCTACCATCTGCTGCGCACCCTGACCCACGAGGGATATCTGCTCAGGGAGAAGGGCGTGTTCGTCCTCGGTGACGCGGTGGAACGCCTCGCGGTCGGCGGTGCCGTGCAGAATCGTCGCATCAAGCTTGAGGAGTCCCTCAACCACTGGCGTGACGTGCTGGGCGTCCCCGTCTACTTCGCCCAGTACCGCGAGGGCGAGATCGAGTTGGTCGCGTACGCGGACAGTCCCCATGCGCCGGCCGTCGCCGAGTGGGCGAACTTCCGGGAGACCGGGCACGCCCACGCCGTCGGGCAGTGCCTCCTGAGCCAACTCGACGACGCCGCACTCGGCGACCACCTCGACCGCCATCCCGTGCAACCCGTCACGCGGTACTCGGTCCCCGATCGCCGTGCACTCGTCGAGCGGCTCGCTGCGACGGGCCGTACGCAACCGGTGGTGGAGCGTCAGGAGTACGCCCTGGGCACGGTGTGCGCGGCCATCCCCCTGACGGTCGGGTCCGGTGCAGCCGCGATGGCCATTTCTCTACCCCTCCACCAAAAGGAACGCCTGCTCCCCGTGGTCGAACAGCTACGCAGCGGAGTCAGTGAGCTGCGCGACGCGCTGACCTTCTCTATCAGTATCTGAAAAATCACTCCTTGTAGTCCTCTAGCGTGTGCAGCACGATTACGGCAAGAGCGCCAGGGGGATCATTCCTGGCCGTTTTCGGCAGGCTTTCAGCGGGTTTCATTCACTGCGGGGTAGACGATGCGCGAGTCGGTCCAGGCCGAGGTCTTGATGAGTTTTCTTGTCTCCGAGGAGCTGTCGTTCCGGATTCCGGTGGAGCTCCGGTATGCGACGGACGATCCCTACGCTCTGCGGATGACCTTTCATCTGCCTGGAGACGCGCCTGTGACCTGGGTCTTCAGTAGGGATCTCCTACTGGACGGGGTGCTGGGTCCCAGCGGTGACGGTGATGTGCACATCGGCCCCACCGGCCCCGAGGAGTTGGCCGACATCGCCATTCGGCTCCAAGTGGGCGCGGACCGGGCCTTGTTCCACGTGAGCACGGCGCCGGTGGTGGCCTTCCTCGACCGCACCGACAAGTTGGTGCCACTGGGACAGGAGCGAACCTTCGGGGACTTCGAAGGGAATCTGGACAAGGCCCTCCAGGAGATCCTGGCCGAGGAGAACGCCGGCTGACGGCCTGTGGAGGGCGGCGGGGCACAGCGGAACCCCGACGCCTCCCCTTCGGGACCGCGCGTGCCCGACCCCGAAGGGTTGCCCGCCCCGGCTCCGGAACTACTTCTTGCGACGTCGTCCCTTGCCCCCGCGTCCCAAAGCCCCGCTTACGCCCTCGTTGCGCCGCCCTGTGGCCTCGGCCGTGCCGTCCCCGGCCGTGCGGGGAGCGCCCAGCCCGCCGGGAACACCGCCGCCCCTCTCCGTACCTCCGTCTCCGCCCGCTGCCGGGCGGTCGGATGAGACCACCAGGGCCGCGAGCGCCGTGGTTACCGGAACGGAGGCCACCAGACCGATCGATCCGATCAGTGTCCGGACGATCTCCTCCGCCACCAGTTCGCTGTTGGCGACGGTGCCCACACTGCTCTGGGCGATCGAGAAGAGCAGCAGGAGGGGCAGCGCCGCGCCCGCGTAGGCCAGCACCAGCGTGTTCACCACGGAGGCGATGTGGTCGCGCCCAATCCGGATCCCGGCGCGGTACAGCGCCCGGGGGCCCATTTTGGGATCCGCCTGGTGCAACTCCCAGACCGCTGACGTCTGGGTCACCGTGACGTCGTCGAGCACTCCGAGGGAGCCGATGATGACACCGGCCAGGAGGAGCCCGCTCATGTCGATGTGGGGGTACAGCCCGTGGATCAGACCGGTGTTGTCGTCCGTGTTGCCACTGAGGTGCGCCCAGCCGATGTAGAGCGATCCGAGCAGACCGATCAGCAGGAGCGAGATCAGGGTGCCGAGGACGGCGACCGACGTGCGGGCGGTCAACCCGTGGCACAGATAGAGGGCGACCAGCATGATCGCACTCGCCCCTACCACTGCGACGATCAGCGGATTGGACCCGGCCAGGATGGCGGGGAGGATGAACAGGGTGAGGACGGCGAAGGAGATGACCAGCGCAACCAGGGCCATCACCCCGCGCATCCGTCCCACGAGCACGACCGCGAGGGCGAAGATGCCGGCGAGCAGGGTCATCGGGAAGCTGCGGTTCACATCGATGACCGCGTACTGGAGATCGCGCGGAGCGTCCGGAGCGTACGCCACCACCACTTCTTGACCCTGCTCCAACTGCCGTGAGGCATCCGGCTGGATGACCTCGGTGAAGACGCGCCCCATGTCCTTGCCGCTGGTGATCTCGATCTTCGCCTTCTTGCACTGGCCCTGCTGGGAGTTGACCGCCTCCCGTCCTTCGGGGGTGCTGGTGTCTCCCGTCGGAGGCACCACGGCGACGTTGACGTCCTTGCAGTCGACCCGCTGCACGCTGGCCACCCTCGCCTGCTCGGTCTGTCGGTCGAACCCGACGCCGGTGCGTTCGTGACCGGGTGCGGAGCCGGGCCAGAGCATGACCAGTCCCACGACGACGGCCGTGGCGAAGGGAATCAACACGGCGGCGATCACCTTGCGGAGGTGCCGCGAGACGGGCATGGCGGGGCCGTGGCTGTGTGAGTGCCCGTGGGAGTGGCCGGACGGAGGGGCGGGGGAGGAGCGGCTCCGGGGGTGGTCGTGGCCTGAACCGTGGTCGTGCCCCGAACCGTGGTCGTGAGCGGACGGTTGGACGGGCGTGGACGGTTGGACGGGCGAGGGTGGCTGGACGGGCGCGGAGGTCCGCCCGGTGGTCTGGTGGGGCTCGTGGGAGTCCGACCAGTCCGGGAGCGGCGCGTCCGGTTGCCTGTGGTGGTGGCCCTGCGGATCAGGGACGTACGACGGGCCCCGGGAGGCGCCGTAACCGCCCTGGGCGGACGGGCGTTCGGAAACGTCCGCCGAGCTGTCGGCGGGGCCCGGGGGTTGGCCCTGCGGTTCGGGCCATGCGGGCATCGGCCGCTGACGCGGCGGGCCGGGATTCCGGGGGGATTCCGGGGTCTCCTGCGAGTGCTCCGTCGACTCCCGCGGCGGACGGTGGGACTCCGGAGAGAGCGGTCTCCACTGGGGATCGGGCCCTTGCTGGGGGTCGGACGGCGAAGAGGTCACCGACCGATCATCGCAAGAACGGCACGGGGCCTCTGTTCAGCGCGCCAGAAAGGGCGCTAGCGTGGTGGCACCTTTGCACACGCGGGAGCTCGGAGCACCGGGCTGAGAGGGCGCTGACCTCCGTAGAGCCGACTGGCCGCAGCCAGCACGGCAGTGACGGAAACCGCTGCGTCGACCGCCGAACCTGTTACCGGGTAATGCCGGCGTAGGGAGTAGGTCTCATGACCGTTCAGGATGCACGCACGCGCGCCGTCGACCAGGTCGGATCCACCGAGCCGGGCGACTCCATCGAATCCGCCGCGCCGGCCGGGCGGAAGCCGGGCTGGCACAAGGGGTACGTCGAGGGCTCGCGCCCCGACCTCCGGGTGCCCGTTCGACAGGTGCACCTCACCAACGGGAAGGACGTCACGCTGTACGACACGTCCGGCCCGTACACCGATCCCGTAGTCGACACCGACGTACGACGAGGACTGGCGCCGCTCCGGGAGAACTGGATCATCGCCCGGGGGGACACGGAGGAGTACGCGGGCCGGCCGGCCCGCCCCGAGGACGACGGACTCAAGCACACTTCGCCGCGCGGTGGGCTGAGGAATCTCGACGCGGTCTTCCCCGGTCGCCCGCGTCAGCCCCGCCGGGGGCGCGACGGGCAGCCGGTGACGCAACTCGCGTACGCGCGCCGCGGGGAGATCACTCCGGAGATGGAGTACGTCGCCATCCGCGAGAACGTTTCCCCCGAGGTCGTACGGGAGGAGATCGCCGCAGGTCGGGCGGTGCTGCCCGCCAACGTCAACCACCCGGAGATCGAGCCGATGATCATCGGCAAGCGGTTCCTGGTGAAGGTCAACGCTAACATCGGCAACTCCGCGGTCACCTCCTCCATCGAGGAGGAGGTGGACAAGATGACCTGGGCGACGCGTTGGGGCGCCGACACGGTCATGGACCTGTCCACCGGACGCAACATCCACACCACCCGGGAGTGGGTGCTCCGGAACTCCCCGGTACCGATCGGGACGGTTCCGCTCTACCAGGCCCTGGAGAAGGTCGACGGCCGGGCCGAGGAGCTGAACTGGGAGATCTACAAGGACACGGTCATCGAGCAGGCTGAGCAGGGCGTGGACTACATGACCGTCCACGCCGGGGTGCTGTTGCGGTACGTGCCCCTGACCGCGCGGCGCAAGACGGGCATCGTCTCCCGCGGCGGATCGATCATGGCTGCCTGGTGCCTGGCACACCACAAGGAATCGTTCCTCTACGAGAACTTCGAGGAACTGTGCGAGATCCTCGCCGCCTACGACGTCACCTACTCGCTCGGCGACGGTCTGCGGCCCGGGTCGATCGCCGACGCCAACGACGAGGCACAGTTCGCGGAGTTGCAGACCCTGGGCGAGCTCAACCGGATCGCCAAGCGGTTCCAGGTGCAGACGATGATCGAAGGCCCGGGTCACGTCCCCATGCACAAGATCAAGGAGAACATCGATCTGCAGCAGGAGGTCTGCGAGGAGGCCCCCTTCTACACGCTAGGTCCGCTCACGACCGATGTGGCGCCTGCCTATGACCACATCACCTCCGGAATCGGAGCGGCGATGATCGCTTGGTGGGGCACGGCGATGCTGTGTTACGTCACGCCCAAGGAGCATCTCGGTCTGCCGAATCGAGACGATGTGAAGACCGGGGTGATCACCTACAAGATCGCCGCACATGCCGCCGATCTCGCCAAGGGACATCCGGGTGCCCAGGAATGGGACGACGCGCTATCCGATGCCCGTTTTGAGTTCCGTTGGGAAGACCAGTTCAATTTGGCGCTCGATCCGGATACCGCAAGGGAGTTCCACGACGAGACGCTGCCGGCCGAACCGGCGAAGACCGCCCATTTCTGCTCCATGTGCGGCCCCAAGTTCTGCTCGATGAAGATCAGCCGCAGCATCAATGAGCAGTTCGGCGGCGATCAAGCACAAAAGACCGACGAGGAGGTCTCCGCGGGGATGCTCCAGAAGTCGAAGGAGTTCGCAGCCAGTGGCAATCGGGTGTATCTGCCCATGGCCGACTGATCGAACCGCGGGCTGACTCCGGCACGTACGGCACTGCTCGTCCGTGGGAGGACCATCCCGTGGGCTCGTGGGCTCGTGGGCTCGTGGGCTCGTGGGCTCGTGGCTCCTGGGCTCGTGGGCGGTGCCGGCCGGGGCGCCCGTTGCCGAACCGATCCTGGGCCCCCTGCCCGGAGCGTCTCCACGGGACCGGCCGTTTCACCGGCCCGTGGAGACGCCGGGCCCTGAGTCCGATGGTCCGCATCCCGCACGGACCATCGGAGCGGACGGTCAGTCCGGTTGGTGCTCCGGACCGCCGAAATCAGGGCTGGAGAAGTCGGGACTGGTGAAGGTGGGGCGCTGCCCCTTGGTCGCGCCTTCGCTGGGACTGGAGTAGTCCGGTCCGCTGTATCCCACCTTGGGGATGCGGCCCAGGGGGCGTGGCGGTGCGGTGGAGGCGGGGTCGGCGCTCGGATCGTTCAAGGTCGCCTGGAGGAAGGGCAGGATGCCGCGTTCCAGCAGGGCGTGGCGCCAGGCGTCCTTGGCGCGGGCCACCTCGTCGGGCAACTCGTCCGGCTCCTCTGCCGCCTGCACTTGGGTCGCCCCGTTGCGCAGGGCGGTCACCAGCAGTCCGATTCCGGCGGCGAGGGTGGCGACGGCCGCGAGCGCACCGAAGAACCAGCCGACGGACACCAGCGAGCGGGCGATGGTGGGAACGGGCTCCAGCATTCTGAGGCCGTAGCCGATCAGCAGGAAGATCACTGCTGCCGTGCCGGCGAGTACCGGGGCCAGTGCGCCGATCACCGCCGCGAGTCCTGCTCCCCGCTCGGCCGGCCCGTTCGGCGTCTGTGCGGAATCCCGGGCGAACGCCGAGGCCGCGGAGGCGCGCGTTTCCTCGCGGATTTTCACGTAGTGCTCGTACTCGGCCGCGGCGGCGCCGGTGATCGACGCCGTCGCGTTCAGGGCCATTGTGCGTAGTTGTGCTGCATTCAGTCGTTGCCCCAAGGCAGCGAGATCCGGTCGGTCTGGCGCATTGCGCAGTGCTTCTTCGAGGACCCGCTCGTATTCGGCACGGTCCTCGGTCAGCAGGTGCGGAGCGCTTTTCATCTGCATCCCCCGATGCTCCGTAGGGCCCGAATCGCCCGCTTTTGACGGACGGTTGGGCGGAAACGGAGGAGAGCCTGCTACGGATAAGCAGATGGTAGAGCGGTTACCGCACGGCGTGACAGGGGGTTTCGATAAATCTAGGGCGGCGCTTTGCTAATCGGGCAGGGGAAGTTGGACGACCAGTAGCTTTCCGGCCATGGTCACTCCGCCGTCCATGGCGATGGCGAGTCCGTCCGCGTACACATGGGGGCCGTCGATGACCGGGCGCTCGGGCTCTTCCCCGTCCTCGGTCCCGACCTCGCCCAGCAAGTAGGGGATGGGGCTGTGACCGTGCACGATGCGCTGGCCGCCGTACGCCGCGAGCAGGTCGCGCACGGCCTGGGCGCCTCCCTCGTCACGGAACGCGAACCGCTTGGTGAGCTTGCGGAAGAGGTCCCAGCACTCGTCGGCGTCATTGCGGGTGAGGATCTCGTGGACGGCTTCGTTGACGTCCTCGATGGTGGAGCCGTAGTCGAGGTAGGCCGTGGTGTCCGAGTGCATCAGCAGGTGCCGATCCTCTTCGACCACGGCGTCGAGCCGGGCCATCCACTGGACGTGGACGTCCTGGAGCCGGTCCATGTCGGCCTTCTGCCCGCCGTTGAGGAGCCAGGCGGCCTGGAAGGTGGCGGTGCCGGCGCCCGAGTTGACGGGGGTGTCGCCGAAGCGTTTGGCGCCCAGCAGGAGCAGCTCGTGGTTGCCCATGAGGGCCTTGCAGTAGCCGCCGGCCGCTGCGGCTTCGGCGGAGAGCCGCATCACCAGGTCGATGACGCCGATCCCGTCGGGGCCGCGGTCGGTGAAGTCGCCGAGGAACCAGAGGCGGGCGTTGCCCGCGGCCCAGCCGCCGTCGCCGTCGATCAGCCCCTGGGCGGTGAGTGCGTCGATCAGTTCGTCGAGGTATCCGTGGACGTCGCCGACGACATAGAGCGGCCCGAGGCCGTCGGACGTGGCCGCATCGCCCGATGTGGTCGGCATCTGGAGGGTGTCGTTCTCGGCAGTGCGCCGGATCACCGGGAGGTCGCGCTCGGTGGGGGTGTACCCCTCGGGGAGCTCGTCGTCGGGGACGGCGTTCCCGGGGTGGACGTCATGCGGATGCGACTGGTTCGGCTGCTGCTGGAGCGGCTCGGGTGCCGGCGGCTGGAGCGGGGCCGGTGTCGGGTGGGGCGCAGGAGGCTGCTCGGAGGCAACGGACCCCTGCGGCAGCTGTGACATGGGGTAACTCTGCGGTGCGTGGGGTGCCTCATGCTGTCGGGACACCTCAGGAATCTGCGCCGCATGCTGTGCTTCCGGCTGCGGAGCCGGCGCTGAGGCCGCGGGGGGCTGGGGCGCCGACGGGGGCTCCTGCTCCTCCGCGAGCTGCGACTGTACGGGCACCTGTGCATACGGTGGTACGCGGAAATCACGCAATGTCGCCGTCCGCACCACGGGTCCCTGACCGGCCCCCTGAGTCATCGACCCCTCCACCACCGTCGCGCCGCAGTTCACCTCTCGGCCCAGCCTGGTCAGGGTGGTCCGCGGTGTCGTGCGCCCATCATAGGAATGAGGTCCGCGCTCTGTGACGCACCAGGGGTGGTGAATCCGTCCCCACCCCTGACACGTCGGTTGTTTCGTCCTGATTGGGGAGTTCTATTCCGAAGAAGGCGAGCGGGGGGCACTCACCGTCGTTCGGGGGGAGCGGCGCTGCGAGGACGTCCGGACGATCAGTTCGGTCGGTATCACCTGCTCGACCGGCCGGTCCTCATCGATCCCCTCGATGGCGTCGATGAGCAGTTGGACGACTGCCGTGCCGATTCTGCGTGGCTTGAGCGAGAGGGTGGTGATCGGTGGTTCGGTGCTGGCGTAGACGGTTGACTCACTGCAACAGACCAGAAGAAGATCTTCGGGAACCCGCAGCCCGTAGCGGCGGGCGGCGGCGAGCAGGTCGGTGCCGTTGGGATCGAAGAGCCCGTACACGGCATCGGGGCGGTCGGGTCGGGCGAGCAGCCGATCGGCTGCGACGGCACCGGCACACGGGTCGTGTGCCGGGTAGGACTCGTACACGGGGTCCTGGCCCACCCGCTCGCACCAGTTCAGGTACGCGGTCGTGGAGAGGCGCGTGTACGTATCGGTGGTGGTGCCGGTCAGAAGTCCGATCCGGCGGGCGCCTGCGTCCGCCAGATGGTCGAGTAGGTCGAGTACGGCGGCTTCATGGTCGTTGTCCACCCAGGCGGTGACGGGCAACGTACCCGCCGGGCGTCCGTCCGAGACGACGGGCAGGCCCTGGCGGACCAGCTCGGTCACGACGGGATCGTGGTCCGATGGATCGATGACGACGGTGCCGTCGAGGGCGACGTTCGACCAGACGTCGTGACGAGAGGTGGCGGGGAGGATCACCAGTGCGTATCCGCGGGCCAGAGCTGCCGAGGTGGCGGCTCTCGCCATCTCGGCGAAGTACGCGAACTCCGTGAAGGTGAAAGGTTCATCCCCGTACGTCGTCACCGTCAGGCCGATGAGCCCCGACTTTCCGGTGCGTAGAGTGCGGGCCGCTGCCGATGGGCGATAGCCCAGTCGATCGGCGACCTCTCGGACATGTCTGCGGGTGGCGTCCGGTAGGCGCCCTTTTCCGTTGAGGGCGTCCGAGACAGTCGTGATGGAGACACCGGCTGCGGCGGCGACGTCTCGGATGCCCGCCCGACCTTGCCGGCTCCCCCGGCGGGATGTGTCCGTCCGGCTCACCTGGTGCTTCCCTGCTGCTGTCATGGCGAGCCGATAGTAGGGCTCGCGTGGGCGGTTGGACTGGTCGCATATTCAGTCGTTGACAGGCACGTTTATGCATGATCATAACGCATCAACTGCCTTGAAATGTAAGGAAGTTACACGTTGCGCCTGCGCCGTTTCGGGTGTCTTACGCTATTGACCTAGCGGGTGGTCGATGTTTCGAAGAGGTCTCAACTCACCTCTACGGGGGATGCGCGCCACGGAGTGAGCCACCGGCGTGCGCCAGGGAAGCGAGCGCTCCCCCCATTTCCGTACTTCACCCATACGCTCCGGGCCGGAATCCTCATAGGGTGAGGATCATTGGTTCCGGAGTATCCGAAATGCTGGTTCCGGAGTGTGGTCGCCGCGGTGACGGAAGGGCTGTTGCCCGCGGTGACGGACGGTCGAGGAGGACCTGCGGTGAGCGAGACGAGTCCCAAGCTGCGCGCCGAGTTGGACGGCATCCCCACCTACAAGCCGGGCAAGCCCGCCGCGGCCGGCGGACCGGCCGCGTACAAGCTGTCGTCCAATGAGAACCCCTATCCGCCGCTGCCGGGAGTGATGGAGACGGCGGTCGCCGCGGCGCAGGGCTTCAACCGCTATCCCGACATGGCCTGTACCGGTCTGATGAACGAGTTGGCGGACCGCTTCGCCGTACCCCTGGAGCATCTGGCCACCGGCACGGGGTCCGTGGGGGTCGCCCAGTCGTTGGTGCAGTCGACCTCGGGCCCTGGCGACGAGGTCATGTACGCCTGGCGGTCCTTCGAGGCGTACCCGATCATCACCCAGATCAGCGGTGCGACGTCGGTGCAGGTGCCGCTGACCCCGGGTGACGTGCACGATCTGGACGCGATGGCCGACGCCGTCAATGAACGAACCAGGTTGATCTTCGTCTGCAACCCCAACAATCCGACGGGTACGGTCGTTCGCCGCGCGGCGCTGGAACGGTTCTTGGACCGCGTGCCCTCCGATGTGCTGGTGGTCCTGGACGAGGCGTACCGGGAGTTCATCCGTGACGCCGATGTCCCGGACGGCATCGAGATCTATCGGGAGCGCCCCAATGTGGCGGTGCTCCGTACGTTCTCCAAGGCGTACGGGCTGGCCGGACTGCGGGTGGGATTCGCCATCGCACACGAGCCGGTGGCCGCGGCGCTCCGCAAGACCGCGGTTCCCTTCGGTGTGAGCCAGCTGGCGCAGGACGCGGCCGTGGCCTCGCTGCGGGCCGAGGACGAGTTGCTCGGGAGGGTCGGCTCGCTGGTCGCCGAGCGTGCCCGGGTCCACAAGACACTGGTCGAGCAGGGGTGGACCGTTCCGGAGACCCAGGCGAACTTCGTCTGGTTGCGGCTGGGGGACCGGACGGTCGACTTTGCAGCCGCGTGCGAGAAGGCCGGAGTGGTCGTGCGGCCGTTCGCGGGGGAGGGCGCGCGCATCACCATTGGCGAATGCGAGGCCAATGACCTCCTGCTCCGGGCGGCGGAGGAGTTCCGCAAGAGTCTCTAGTGCTGTGACCGGACGTGGGTCGGGTACCTCCCGGGCCTGCTTGCGGCCGGACGCCGGGCCTTACGTACCTGGATCTGCGCTCGTACCGGGTCCGTACGGAGTGGCCCGCCGCGACCCGGCGGTTCGGCGGGACCCTGCGGACCTCCGTGGCGCCGAGGGGCGGCGGTCTCGCCCTCGCTTCGATCGTGCTGCCCCGGACCGGCTTCTCCGGTCCGGGGCAGTTCGCTGTTCTGCGGAGTTCGCCGGAGATCGGCGCACAGGGGCGCGCTTCGATCGTGGAGGGCGGCATCGAGACGATCCGTCCCTGTGAGGTTGAGAACACAGCGCCAGATTTCTCTACCGTTATGTACCTATTTGCCGCTTCCTGAATGCGCGGCGTCCGCGGTCGATGCGCTGCGCACGCCAGCCCCGGGTCCTTCTCGGGCCCGGGGCCCTTCCCGCCCCTGAGGCGTATCGCCCCTCGTGAGGCCGTTCGACCCAGGCGCCCCAAGGGCTCCAATCGGGTGTCCGTATGAGGACCCGGGCCGGATTGTCGGGAAGGGCACCCCCGGTCATTGGTGCGGTTTTCGTATGAGTCATAATCCTTGTGAATGTGAACGCGTTCACAAGCGTGTCCTGTTCATCCCGCGATAGCTGGGATTAATCAGGCAAACTGCCGCACGACCTCGTCGATGTAAGGAGATGACGACGTGGACTTGGCTCTGGCGCCGGAGACGTTGGCGCGATGGCAGTTCGGCATCACGACCGTCTACCACTTTCTCTTCGTTCCCTTGACGATCTCCCTGGCCGCCCTCACCGCAGGGCTTCAGACCGCCTGGGTGAGGACCGAGAAGGAGAAGTACCTCAAGGCCACGAAGTTCTGGGGGAAGCTCTTCCTGATCAACATCGCCATGGGTGTCGTCACCGGCATCGTGCAGGAGTTCCAGTTCGGTATGAACTGGTCGGACTACTCCCGCTTCGTCGGCGACATCTTCGGCGCCCCGCTCGCCTTCGAAGCGCTGATCGCGTTCTTCTTCGAGTCCACCTTCATCGGGCTGTGGATCTTCGGTTGGGACAAGCTCCCGAAGAGGATCCATCTGGCCTGCATCTGGATGGTCTCGATCGGCACCATCCTGTCCGCGTACTTCATCCTGGCCGCCAACTCCTGGATGCAGCACCCGGTCGGCTACCGCATCAACGAAGAACGCGGCCGGGCCGAACTGACCGACTTCTGGCGTGTCCTCACCCAGGACACCGCCCTCGCTCAGTTCTTCCACACCATCACAGGGGCCTTCGTGGTCGGTGGCGCGTTCATGGTCGGCATCGCCGCCTACCACCTGGCACGCAAGAAGCACATTCCCGTGATGCGCACCTCGCTGCGCCTGGGACTGGTCACCCTGATCATTGCCGGAGTCTTCACCGCAATCAGTGGCGATGTCCTCGGCAAGGTCATGTTCCGGCAGCAGCCGATGAAGATGGCGGCGGCCGAGGCCCTGTGGGACGGAGAGGCGCCGGCTCCCTTCTCGATCTTCGCGTACGGAGATGTGGACGAGGGGCACAACAAGGTCGCCATAGAGATCCCGGGACTGCTGTCCTTCCTCGCCAACGGCGACTTCGACTCCTACGTCCCCGGCATCAACGACATCAACAAAGCCGAGCAGGAGAAGTTCGGCCCCGGCGACTACCGGCCCAACATCCCCGTGGCCTACTGGGGCTTCCGCTTGATGATCGGCTTCGGCATGGCGTCCGTCGCCGTCGGAGTTCTGGGGCTCTGGCTCACCCGTAAGCGGTTCCTCTTGCCCGAGGCGCTGAGGACCGGTGAGGACGAAGCGCCGCATCTGGTGCTGTTCTTCAAGAAGCCCCTCGGGGCGCGGTTCAGTAAGTGGTACTGGATGGTCGCGCTCTGGACCATGACCTTCCCGCTGATCGCGATGTCCTGGGGCTGGATCTTCACCGAGATGGGACGGCAGCCCTGGGTCGTGTACGGAGTTCTGCGGACCAAGGACGCGGTCTCCCCCGGTGTGTCCCAGGGCGAGGTCCTCACCTCCATGATCGGTTTCACCCTGCTCTACGCGATCCTCGCCGTCATCGAGGTCAAGTTGTTGGTCAAGTACGTCAAGCTCGGGCCGCCCGAGCTGACCGAGGCCGACCTCAACCCGCCCACCAAGATCGGCGGCGATGACCGTGACGCCGATCGTCCGATGGCCTTCTCGTACTGAGGCCCTGAGGAGCTGCTGAGGCATGGAACTCCACGACGTCTGGTTCGTCCTGATCGCCGTCCTTTGGATCGGCTACTTCTTCCTCGAAGGGTTTGACTTCGGGGTCGGTGTCCTCACCAAACTGCTGGCCCGCGATCGACGTGAGCGGCGGGTGCTGATCAACACCATCGGGCCCGTCTGGGACGGCAACGAGGTCTGGCTGCTGTCCGCGGGCGGTGCCACCTTCGCCGCCTTCCCGGAGTGGTACGCCACCCTCTTCTCCGGCTTCTATCTACCGCTGTTGATCATCCTGGTCTGTCTGATCGTCCGCGGTGTGTCCTTCGAGTACCGGCACAAGCGGCCGGAGGACCGCTGGCAGACCAACTGGGAGCACGCCATCTTCTGGTCCTCCCTGATCCCGGCCTTCCTCTGGGGCGTTGCCTTCGGCAACATCGTGCGAGGAGTCAAGATCGACGCCGATATGGAGTACGTGGGCAACTTCTTCGATCTGCTCAACCCGTACTCGCTGCTCGGCGGACTGGTGACGCTGACCCTCTTCACCTTCCACGGTGCGGTCTTCGTCGCACTGAAGACGGTCGGGGACATCAGGACCAGGGCGCGCGCCCTCGCTCTCAAACTGGGCCTCGCCACCGCCGTACTGGCACTCGGATTCCTGATCTGGACCCAGCTGAACCACGGCGACGGTACGAGCCTGGTGGCGATGGTCATTGCCGTGGTGGCGCTGGTGGCGGCCATCGGAGCGATCCAGAGGGGGCGCGAGGGCTGGTCGTTCGCCTTCTCCGGAGTGACGATCATCGCCGCGGTGGCGATGTTGTTCCTGACGCTGTTCCCGAACGTCATGCCCTCCACGCTGAACGACGCCTGGAGCCTGACCGTCACCAACGCTTCTTCGACTCCCTACACCCTCAAGATCATGACCTGGTGTGCGGGTATCGCCACCCCGGTCGTCCTGCTCTACCAGGGATGGACGTACTGGGTGTTCCGCAAGCGCATCGGTACGCACCACATCGCCGATGCCCACTAGTGGGGGATGTTTCACGTGAAACCGATCGATCCGCGTCTGCTCCGGTACGCCCGGGCCACCCGGCTCTTTCTTCTCGCAGTGGTGTTGTTGGGGCTCGTCGGGGCGGCGCTGGTCGTCGCCCAGGCGATGCTCATCGCCGAAGTGGTGGTCGGAGCCTTCCAGCAGGACCTTTCCGTCTCTGACCTGGCGACTCCGCTGCTTCTCCTGGCTGCGGTCGCCGTCGGTCGGGGGCTCGTGTCCTGGCTGACGGAGTTGGCGGCCCATCGGGCAAGCGCAGCCGTGAAATCGGAATTGCGGGGTCGCTTGCTGGCCCGGGCCGTGGAACTCGGCCCGGGCTGGCTCAGCCGGCAACGCACAGGGTCGCTGGCCGCTCTCGCCACCCGTGGTGTCGATGCACTGGACGACTATTTCTCGCGCTATCTGCCACAGCTGGGGCTCGCGGTCGTGGTTCCCCTCGCAGTGCTGGCACGCATCGTCACCGAGGACTGGGTTTCCGCCGCCATCATCGTGGTGACCCTGCCGCTGATCCCGATCTTCATGGTGCTGATCGGGATGGCGACCCAGACGCGGATGGATCGACAGTGGCGGCTGCTGTCCCGACTGTCGGGCCACTTCCTCGATGTGGTGGCAGGGCTGCCGACCCTCAAGATCTTCGGTCGGGCCAAGGCCCAGGCCGAGTCCATCCGATCCATCACTTCCGAGTACCGCCGGGCCACCGTGAGGACCCTGCGGATCGCCTTCATCTCCTCCTTCGCCTTGGAACTGCTCGCCACCCTGTCGGTCGCCCTGGTGGCCGTCACCATCGGTATGCGGTTGGTCCACGGCGATATGGACCTCTACACCGGACTGGTCATCCTGGTCCTGGCCCCCGAGGCATATCTACCGATCCGCATGGTGGGGACGCAGTACCACGCGGCTGCTGAGGGACTCTCGGCAGCCGAGGAGATCTTCGACGTCCTGGAAACGGACTCGGTGCGGTCCGGGCAGAACGACACCGGGAAGGTGCCCGCCCAGCCCCTGCGTGGACCGCTGGAATCCGGGGCGGCGGTGGATGTGGTCCCGGCTGTCGGTGCTGGTGTGCGATCCCTGGTGAAGGGCGTGGGGCCGGCCCAAGGCCGCGGAACGGCACCGCGGGTGGAGTTGGACGCGGTGACCGTACGCCATTCCGGGCGCAGCGAACCGTCCCTGGACTCGACCTCGCTCGACGTCGACAGCGGTGAGACCGTCGCCATCGTCGGGCCGAGCGGCATCGGGAAGTCCACGCTGCTCGATGTGGTGCTCGGATTCATGGAGCCCACGAAGGGTCGAGTGCGGATCGACGGCACCGACCTTCAGGACCTCGACCTCCGCCGTTGGCGCGAGCAGATCGCTTGGGTGCCCCAGAGCCCCTACTTCTTCGCGGGCACGATCGCCGAGAACGTACGACTCGCCCGCCCCGACGCCGATGACCGTGCTGTACGGGACGCCCTGCGGAATGCGGGGGCCGACGGTTTCGTGGCCGCGCTCCCCCAGGGGATCGAAACCGTGCTCGGGGAGGACGGCGCCGGCCTCTCGGCAGGTCAACGCCAGCGGCTCGCCCTGGCCAGGGCCTTCCTTGCGGACCGGCCCCTGCTGCTGCTCGACGAGCCCACGGCGGCGCTCGACGGGGAGACGGAAGCCGCCGTCGTGGATGCGGTGAGAAGGCTGGCGGTCGGTCGCACCGTGCTGCTGGTGGTGCATCGACCGGCTCTGCTCGCCGTGGCGGATCGGGTGGTCACCTTGACCCGTGGCGCCGAGCCCACCACTGAGGACCGCCGGACGGCAGCACCGATCAAGACCCTCGACACCCAGCCGACCAGCGGCGGGCCCGTGATCGGGGTCACCGACTGGGAGGCGCTGGGAGCATCCGCTGCCGACGACGGATATCGGCTCGCGGAGAGTTCAGGCCCCGGGGTCTCCGTCCTTACTCGGGTGCGCCAGGCCGCCGGTCGACAGCGCGGGCGCTTCGGTTTCGCACTGGTCCTCGGCAGTCTTGCCCTCGGGTCGGCTGTGGGGCTGATGGCCGTCTCCGGCTGGCTCATCTCGCGGGCGTCAGAACAGCCCCCCGTGCTCTATCTGATGATGGCCGTGACGGCGACCCGTGCCTTCGGAATCGGACGGGCCGTCTTCCGGTACGCCGAGCGGCTCATCTCGCACGACGCCGTGCTGCGGATGCTCGCCGAACTGCGGATCTCGGTTTACCGGAGGTTGGAGCTGATCGCTCCGGCCGGACTGCGGCGCAGCCGTCGTGGTGATCTCCTGTCCCGTCTGGTCACGGATGTGGATGCCCTCCAGGACTACTGGCTGCGCTGGTTGCTGCCCGTCGGATCCGCGGTCGTCGTCTGCGCCGCGTCGGTGGGCTTCACCGCGTGGTTGGTGCCGGAAGCGGGAGCGGCCCTGGCCGTGGGTCTTCTCTTCGCGGGCCTCGCGGTGCCGCTGCTCAGCGGATTGATCGCACGGCGGGCGGAACGGCAACTCGCCCCGGTGCGCGGGGCGCTGGCCACCCGGGTAGTGGACCTCCTGCGCGGCACCGCCGAACTGACCGTCGCCGGTGCCGTGGACGCCAGACTCGCTGCGGTGCGGGACGTCGACCGGAAGCTCACCCGGATCGCTTCGCGCGGAGCGGCGGCCACCGCCGTCGGCGGTGGGCTCTCCACACTGGCCTGCGGACTGACCGTCGTCGTGGCCGCGATGGCGGGCGTACGGGCGGTCGGCGACGGCTCGCTCAGCGGAGTGGCCCTGGCGGTGGTCGTCCTCACTCCGCTCGCCGCGTTCGAAGCGGTGACCGGACTGCCGCTCGCCGTGCAGTACCGCCAGCGCATCAAGCGCAGTGCCGAGCGGGTCTACGAGGTGCTGGACGCCCCCGTACCCGTGGCGGAACCGTCCTCCCCCGCGCAGGCTCCGACGACCCCCTTCCCCCTCGAAGTGCGCGGCCTCAGGGCACGGTACGCGGACGGGGACCGGCCGGCGGTCGACGGGCTCGATCTGACCCTCACACCGGGCAAGCGGATCGCCGTCGTGGGCCCCTCGGGGTCGGGCAAGACCACGCTCGCTCAACTCCTGCTCCGATTCCTGGATCCGGAGGAGGGGACGTACACCCTGGGCGGTGTCGTCGCCGCGACGCTCGAAGGGGACGACGTCCGACGGCTGGTGGGGCTGTGTGCGCAGGACGCGCACGTCTTCGACAGTTCCGTACGCGAGAACCTCCGGCTCGCGCGCACCGACGCCAACGACGACGAACTGCGTCAGGCACTGGCGCAGGCGCGGCTGCTGGAGTGGGTCGACGCACTGCCCCAGGGGCTCGGCACCCTGGTGGGCGAGCACGGCGCACAGCTCTCGGGGGGCCAGCGTCAGCGCCTGGCGTTGGCGAGGGCGCTGCTGGCGGACTTCCCGGTACTGGTGCTCGACGAGCCCGCCGAGCACCTCGACCTGGCGACCGCGGACGCGTTGACCGCGGATCTGCTGGCGGCGACCGAGGGCAGGACGGCACGCGGGGCAGCGACCGTACTGATCACCCATCGGCTGCGCGGGTTGGAAGAGGTCGACGAGATCGTCGTCCTGGAGGACGGGCGCGCGGTCCAGCGCGGGACCCATGCCGAGCTGATGGCGGTGGAGGGGCCGCTGCTGCGGATGTCGGAACGGGAGCGGGCCGCGGATCGGCTGGGGGCGCAACTCGTCACGGCCGGCGGCTGACGGGAAGGGGTGGGTGGCGTCATGCTCGTACCGGCACGGGTATGAGCATGACGCGGCCTCGATGGGCGGGGGCGCAGGGGTCGGCCCACGGCAGAGCCGACTTTCCCCATGAATAAGGCATTACTAGTCTCAAAGGTATGAATGTGGATCCGGACGACTCCCCCGACCCGCTCGAAGCCGCGACACAGGCGACGCGAAGCCTCCAGGGTCTCTCCACGGAGTTGACCGCACGCGTCCCCCAGCTGTTGGAGGCCATGCGTTCCGTGGGCACCGGTCTGGAACTGCACTCCACCCTCGACCGGATCTGTGAGACCGCGGCGGAACTCGCCGACGCCCGCTACGCCGCCATCGGAGTCGTCGACGAGGAGCGCAACGGCCTCTCCGACTTCGTCACCTACGGGGTGAGCGACAAGGTGGCGGACCTCATCGGCCACCGTCCGGACGGCCACCGAGGTCTCCTCGGAGCACTGATCCACGATCCGGCACCCGTCAAGCTCGCCGATCTGACCTCCGACCCGAGGTTCGCCGGATTCCCTCCCGGACACCCCCCGATGCGGACCTTCCTCGGAGTGCCCATCCGGGTCCAGGGCGAGATCTTCGGCAATCTCTATCTGACGGAGAAGAACGGCGGCGGCGAGTTCAACGACTACGACCTCCACATGGTGCGGGTGCTCGCCACCGAAGCCGGTATCGCCATCGGGAACGCCCGGCTCTACGAGGCCGCCCGTCAGCGCGAACGCTGGATCGACGGCTCGGTCGCCGTGACCACCGCACTGCTCTCGGGCGGCGACGCCGACGACGCCCTCACCGTCGTGGCCGAGCAGGCGCGCCGACTCGCCGACGCGGCGGCCGGGATCGTGATGCTGCCCGCTGCGGAGGGCGGACTGGAGATCGTCGCTGTGTCCTCGGCCCAGCCGGTGACCTCGCTCGGTGCGGTCGCCCCTCCGGAGAGCCCCGTCGTCGCCAAGCTCCTGGCCGGAGAGGCGGTCTTCATGACGGACGCCGCCACCGACCCGCGGGTGATCACCAGGCTCGCCGCCCGGTACGGACCGAGCATGATGCTGCCGCTCCAGAGCGGAGGCCGGGTCCTCGGCGCTCTGGCCACCCCCAGGGCACGCGGGGCACGCCAGTTCAGCGAGGCCGAGCGGACCCTGGCCACCCAGTTCGCCGCACAGGCCGCACTGGCCCTGATCATGGCGGAGGCACAGCGGGATCGAGAACGCCTCGCGGTGTACGAAGACCGTGACCGCATCGCCCGTGACCTGCACGATCTGGTGATCCAGCGGCTGTTCGCCACCGGAATGATGTTGGAAGGCGCACAGCGGCGGTCACGGGTGCCTGCGGTTCAGGACGGAGTCGGCAAGGCCGTCGATGAGCTCGACGTCACCATCCAGGAGATCCGCACCGCCATCTTCGCCCTCCAGCAGGGCCCTGCCGAGGCCCCCTCAGGGCTGCGGACCCGGGTACTGCGCGAGATCAACATGGCGGCCGTTCCGCTCGGATTCAAGCCGGGGCACCGATTCCTCGGGCCCGTGGACACCGTCGTCAGCGAGCTCACCGGCAAGAACCTGATCGCAGCGCTGCGCGAGGCCCTGTCCAACGCGTTCCGCCATGCGCAGGCGTCCCGGATCGACGTCGTCGTCGACGCGACCGTGAAACTGCCCGATGGAACGGACGGGGTACGGCTCACCGTCGCCGACGACGGGGTCGGCATCCCCGACGGCGGTCGACGCAGTGGCCTGCGCAATCTGGCGCGGCGGGCCGAGTCCCTGGGGGGATCCAGCCTCTGCGAGCCGGGCATCGGGGAGGACGGACAGGGAACGACCGTACGGTGGGAAGCGCCCCTCTGACGTGTTCGCCGGCGAACGTTCGACGCCCTGCGGGGCGGTCTTCCCGCCGGGACGGCCCGACGTTCGGTGGATTCTGGTCCAGGTGGCCGTACGACACACGGACGCGTCCCCGCATTCGTGCCGGACCCGGGTGACGATCCCGGCATGTGCTGGAAACGCTTGAGGTTCCCGCGGTCATCGCTCGGTCCGGTCGCGGCGGGCGCGCTGCTGCTCGCGGTGGTGCCCTCGGCCGCCAGCGCCTCCGACGGTCCGCGGATTCCCGCCGGCGCCGAGGTCGTGCGGCTCTACCAGGAAGCCGCCCGGGCCACCGCCGCCCATGAGCGGGGGCGGCGGGCGGCGGACGCACAAGAGGCCACGGCCGCCCGGCTCCAGTCCCGGCTGGGGCACCACAGAGAGGAACTCACGGTCCTCCAGGACGCCATGGGGGCGGTCGCCCGAGCCCAGTACCGTACGGGCGGGCCGCTCGCCCAACTGTCCCGGCTGCTCATGGCACGGGACCCCGAGGGACTCCTGCGTGCGCGCCGCTACGCCCGACAGGCCGAAGACCACGTGAGCCGGTTGGTGGGGCAGGCCCGACGCGTCGAACGGCGCCTCACCGCCTCCGAACGGGAGGCCCGGACGGCCTGGCGCGATCTGGAACGCCGCAGGGTGGAGCTGGCCGCAGTCAAGCGGCGCATCGAGACCACCTTGGAGACGGCGCAGCACACCTTGCAACGGGAGGCCGACCACAGTGCCCGGGCCGGGTCCTGTCCGGGCGCGGTACGGCTCGATCGCCGCCACACCGAGATGCCGAAGGCCGCTTGGGTGACTCCCGTCGAGGACTACGAGCTGTCCGCGGGTTTCGCCAGTGCCGGGGAGCGGTGGGCGAGCCGTCACACCGGTCAGGACTTCGCGGTGGGCATCGGGGAGCCGGTCCGCTCGGTCGGCGCGGGACGGGTGGTGTCGATCTCCTGCGGCGGCTCGTTCGGCATCGAGATCGTCGTGCGCCATGCCGACGGCTACTACACCCAGTACGCACACCTCGCGTCGATCACGGTCGAGGGCGGGCAGCGGGTCGGTGCGGGCCAGTGGATCGGACTGGCCGGCACCACAGGGAACTCGACCGGCCCTCATCTCCACTTCGAAACGCGGCTCACGCCCCATCTGGGCTCGGGTGTCGACCCCGCCGAGTGGTTGCGGGAGCGGGGGGTGGAACTGGCGGAGCCCAAGGCCGCAACCGGAGCCGATACCGGGGTCGCGGCGCCGTAGGGGGTTCCTACGGCCTGGCGTGGAGTTCGCGCAGGATCTGCTCGATGACGATCGCCACGCCGTCCTCGTTGTTCGCCGCGGTTCGCCCGGAGGCGGCTGCGATCACATCGGGGTGCGCATTGCCCATGGCGTAGGAGGTCCCGGCCCAGGTCAGCATGTCCACGTCGTTGGGCATGTCGCCGAAGGCGACGACTTCGTCGGCGGAGATGCCGCGCTGGGCGCAGCACAGGGCCAGTGTGCTGGCCTTGCTCACACCGGGGCCGCTGATCTCCAGCAGGGACGAGGGGCTGGAACGGGTCAGGGACGCCATCTCACCGGCGACCGTGCGCGCCAGTGCGAGGAAGGCGTCCGGCTCCAGTTCACGATGGCGGGCGAGGAGTTTGATCACTGCGCTGGCCGGGTCCGAGGCGTCCTCGTGCAGCAGCTTCTCGGCGCTGGCGACCGTGGTTCCGGGGTCGAAGAAGTACGGGGGCGGATAGTCCGGCTCATGGTGGAAACCGGTGGTCGTCTCGATGGCGAAGGTCACACCGGGGGCGGCGGTGCGCAGCGCGCGTACGACGGCGAGTGCGGTGGTCCGCTCCAGCGGGCGGACGTCGAGCAGCTTTCCGCCAGCGCGGAGGTCGACCACGGCGGCGCCGTTGGCGCAGATGGCCAGGCCGTGGCCGTGGACGTGTTCGCTGACGGCGTCCATCCAGCGGGCGGGACGGCCCGTGACGAAGAAGACCTCGATCCCGGCCTCTTCCGCATCGGCGAGGGCGGCGATGGTGCGCTCCGAGACGGACTTGTCGTCCCGCAGCAGGGTGCCGTCGAGATCGGTGGCGATCAACCGGACGGATGGGGGCAGCTGACGGGCATCGGTAGCTGAGGTCACCCTTCCATTCTCCCGTACGACTCGCACGGGCGTGCGGAAGGGCGCACATTTGAGGGAGTGCGTGGAGGGTCAAGGTGGTAAAAGGGTGGTCAGGCGAGTGAAGAGGGGCGCGTGAGGGGCGCGTGACACCTTCCTGGCCACGGTGAACCGGCTGAATCCGACCGACCGCGGCACCCCCCGATCCGTGCGGCACCCTCCCGATCCGGTGCTGCACCGGGCTCCGATGGGGTGTCCCCCTCCGTCCCGCTGCGGAGGCTGGTACCCCGCCCCAGGAGCTCCCCCCGTACGCTCGAACCATGCGTCTGAGCACCGTGATTCTCCCGATCCGTCCCTGGCACGACGGTGGCCGTGACGAATGGCTGTGGGCCGAGCAGCTCGGTTTCCACACCGCGTACACCTATGACCACCTGTCGTGGCGAACCTTCCGTTACGGGCCCTGGTACGGAGCGTTGCCGACGCTGACCGCCGCTGCCGCAGCCACCGCCCGGATGCGCCTGGGCACGCTGGTCACCTCGCCGAACTTCCGCCACCCCGTGACACTCGCCAAGGAGCTGATGTCCCTGGACGACATCTCCGACGGTCGCTTCACCCTCGGCATCGGGGCGGGCGGAAAGGGCTTCGACGCCACGGCGCTGGGTCAGCAGGCGTGGACGCCCAGGCAGCGGGCCGATCGGTTCGACGAGTTCCTTCCCCTGCTGGACCGTCTGCTGACCGAGGAGTCCGTCAGCGAGGAGGGCACCTTCTACTCGGCGGTGGAGGCGCGCAACATCCCGGGCTGCGTCCAGCGTCCGCGACTGCCGTTCGCGGTTGCCGCCACCGGTCCGCGGGGGATGCGGCTCGCAGCACGGTACGGCCAGGCATGGGTGACCACGGGGGACCCCGCCATCTTCGAAACGGGAACGCCCGAGGATTCGCGGCTCGCGTTGGAGGGGCAGCTCGAACGGTTGGGCAAGGTCTGCGCCGAGGTCGGACGGGATGCGGAGGAGCTGGATAAGGTCCTGCTCACGGGCTTCACCCCGGATCGGGGGGCGCCACTGGAGTCGGTCGACGCCTTCGTGGACTTCGCCGGGATCCACGGTGAGCTGGGCTTCACCGAGATCGTGATCCACGCTCCGATCCCGGACTCGGAGTTCGCGGCGGACCGTGGGGTCTTCGAACGGATCGCCACCGAGGCGCTGGCTCAGCTCGGGGTTCCCAGTCAGGTGCGATGACTCGTCCGTTCCGCCCCGAAGTATGGAGGGAGCGGCTGGTCGGGCCTGCACGACGCCGGCCGCCTCGGGGCTCGGGGCTCTGGTGATGCGCATCGCGTGGCTGGGCAAGGGGTCGCGTCCCTCGTTCGTCCCGGGACGCGTCGGGCTACCGGCCGGAAAACCGCAGGTGTTCCGGTGGAACACCGTCGGTGAGCCATACCCCGTTGGCGCTGACGAAGAAGACGTGGCCGGCCCGGTGCATGGCCCCGGAGTCCACGGCGAGCACCAGAGGTCGCCCCTTTCTGGCTCCGACGCGGGTGGCGGTTTCGCGATCCGGTGACAGATGGACGTGGTGGCGTTTCATGGGCCGCAGCCCTTCTTCCCGGATGGCCGTCAGATGGGCGGCGACGGTGCCGTGGTACAGGTACGCGGGCGGTTCGGCGACCGGTAGCCCGAGATCCACTTCGACGGTGTGCCCCTGGTTGGCGCGGATGCGGGTGCCGTCGACGGTGAAGCGGCGCTTGTCGTCCGCGGCGACGACACGGTCCAACTCGGATCGGGTCAGCGGGAAGCCGTGGCCCGCTGCCGCCTGCATCAGCGCGTCGATCTCCACCCAGCCGGCGGTGTCGAGCGCGATGCCGATGCGGTCGGGTCGGTGGCGCAGATGCCGCGAAAGGTACTTCGATACTTTTACCCTACGACGCTCGTCGGGGGTCTTCAGAAGGGCTTCCGCCGGTGTCCGTGGCGGTTCCGGGTCTCTGTTCATGCGCTCAGAGTGCCTTCCTTGCGTGGCCATCGCCACGGAAAATTCTCTGGGCCTTGAGGTTTGATCCACAGTCAACTTGATTTATCCACAGGCCAATTGAAGAGTCTGTGGACAACTTCCCCATCTCTCAGTCGCTTTGGCCAAAACCTTTACTCATAGGGGTCCTTGCAGCCAAAGCGTCCAATGTCCTTGTGGAAAGCTCCCGTTCCGTGGCAGCCGTGATGAATGCCGGCGTCCCCTCGGCGCCGACGAGCCTCTCCACGGCCCGAATTGTTCTAGTGGGCAGGGCCACGGGCCGGGTCTCCTGCTCCAGAGGATTCGCAAGGCCCGAGGTCAGATGGTGTCGAAGGTGTCGGGTGGACAAAGCACCCATGGCACGGGCGAGTTCGGCGTCAACCGTCTGTTGGGCCAGAGGGCGCAGTCGCCGCACCAGTTCGGCTGCCTCGATCGCATCCGCGTCGGTGGGTGGACGGTCACCCAGATAGCGGGCGAAGACGTGCTCCGTGGTGAACTCAAGGAAGCGCACGGCCAGGTGCTCCACCTGAATGCGAAGTTCCCTCAGATGCGCTGAAATTGCGGCCATCGGGACTCCCGCCGCGTGCAACTCCACCGCGACCGACAGTTCCTGGGGGCTCGGCACCACGAACTCGCCTTCCCCGTCCGCCACGGGCTCCAGCACACCCAACTCGACGGCCTCCGCTATCGCCGTGGTGTCCGCGGCACCACCGAACCTCTCGACGAGTTCCTCCCGGGTGATCCGACCCGCCTCCTCGTTCGACCAGGGTCCCTGCACCTCGGCGACGAGCCCCAGCAGACCGCCGAGCCCTCGTCCAGCGTCCCACGCTTCGAGTAGTTCCCTGATGGAGGCGAGGGTGTAGCCACGCTCCAGGAGGTCCGCGATCTGGCGCAGACGGGTCAGGTGCACGGAGCCGTAGACGTTGGACCGGCCGCGCCGCTCGGGCTTCGGCAACAGCCCACGGTCCTGGTAGGCGCGGATCGTCCTGACGGTGGCACCGCTGTGGTGGGCCAGGTCTTCGATCCGGTACTCGGGGAGTTGCCGGGCACCTTGATCTCGTCGGCCCGACGGGTGCGCCGACCGTGGTGGTTCCACCGGGATCCCCTTCCTCCGCTGTTGTCCAGTTGCCGGAGCGACCACAGGTCGTTCGGCACCCGCTGACCGAGCCCGATCCCCGTGCCCGGTCACCGCCCCGTGCTTCCCGCCCCGTGGTGCCCGCTCCGGCCGTGGTCTCAGAGCGGCGGATCCAGTCGGGCGAAGGCCCTCACGACTCGGGGCGCCACCCGCGACAGCAGCAGTCCGCTCCGGGCCTCCGGTGTCACCGGCACAACCGCCTCGTTGCGCATCGTCGCCCGCAGCACGGCATCGGCCACCTTCTCCGGCGGATAGTTCCGCAGCCCGTACAGGCGGTGCGACTTCTGCCGCCGACGGTTCTCCTCGGCCTCGTCCACTCCGACGAAACGAGCCGTCGACGTGATGTTGGTGTGCACGAAGCCCGGGCAGATCGCCGAGACCCCGATGCCCTGTGCCGACAGTTCCGCCCGGAGGCACTCGCTCAGCATCAGTACCGCCGCCTTGGACGTGCTGTACGCAGGGAGCGTCCTGGAGGGCAGATAGGCCGCCGCCGAAGCGATGTTGACGATGTGGCCACCTTGGTCCCGGTCCGCCATCTGCCGGCCGAAGAGCCGACAGCCGTGGATGACGCCCCAGAGGTTGACGTCCAACACGTCCTTCCACTCCTCCGCGCTGGTCTGGAGGAACGGCCCGGACATGCCGATGCCCGCATTGTTGACCAGGACGTCCACGACGCCGTGTTCGTCGGCCACCTTCTCGGCGAGCTTCTCCATGGCACCCGCGTCGCTGACATCGACCCCTTCGCTCCAGGAACCGGGAGCCCCGAGCAGCCGTGCCTCATCGGCCGTGCCCCGTGCGCCCTCCGCATGGCGATCCACCGCCACGACCCGGGCCCCGGCCCGTGCGAACGCCAGAGCCGTCGCGCGACCGATGCCGCTGGCGGCGCCGGTCACCAGGACCAACTGCCTGCCGAACCGTTCGACGTACGGATTCCGCGTGGGCCCCTTCGTCCTCCGCGCGCCGTGCGCCGGCACGGGCGCCGCAGTCGCCGTGCTGCCGGCCGTCTCCTCGTGGGACAGCGCGAATTCGGCGATCCACGCGGCCACTTGATCGGGTCGAGTACGCGGAACCCAGTGCTTCGCCGGCAGGGTCCTCCTGGTCAACTGCGGCACCCACCGGCCGATGTCGTCGTAGAGCCGCTCGGAGAGAAAGCGGTCGTGCAGCGGGGTGATCAGCTGGACCGGCACGTGCGCATGGGCGTCGGTACGCGGACGTTTGCTCCGGGCGCGGACGTTGTCCCGGTAGAGCCAGATGCCGTGCGCCGCATCGGTGGGCAGCGACGGGGCCGGATAGCCCTCGTCGGTCAGCCGCTCGGCGCGCCTGACCATCGCAGGCCACCGCTTGCCCAACGGCCCCCGCCAGGCGAGTTCGGGCAGCACGGGGGTGTGCATCAGATAGATGTACCAGGACCGGGCACCCTGATCGACGAGTTGCCCGAGCCGCCGTGGCGTGGGCCTGGTGAGTCGCCGGTTGAACCAGTGTGCCGTGTGGTCCAGGGAAGGTCCGGAGATCGAAGTGAAGGACGCGATGCGCCCCTCGGTCCGCCGTACCGTCGCGAACTCCCAGGACTGCACCGATCCCCAGTCGTGCCCGACCAGGTGAACCGGACGGTCGGGGCTCACCGCGTCGGCCACGGCGAGGAAGTCGTCCGTCAGCTTCTCCAGGGTGAAACCGCCGCGCAGCGGCTTGGGCGCCGATGAGGCGCCGTGGCCGCGCACGTCGTACAGCACCACGTGGAAGCGGTCCGCAAGCCTCCGGGCGACGGGCTCCCACACTTCCTTGGTGTCGGGATAGCCGTGGACGAGCACCACCGTCGGACGCCCGGGGTCGCCGAACTCGACCACGGACAGGTCGATCCCTCCGGTGCGGACCCGGCGCTCCCGTGCTTCTTCGAGACTCACGTCTGCTCCCATCCCTTCCCCGTACTTCGGTGTCCGCCCCCGCGCCCCGGTGGAGGAGAGTCGATCGCGGCGAAGGAACCTCGTGCCCGCCCCGGCCGTTCACCCCTCGACTCCGTCCTCGACGCCGACGTCATGGTCGACCCCCGATCGCGGTCCGCAGTCGCAACGTGACACTGATGAATGTGACAATGCTCGACGGCTGCGTCAAGAGCCCCTCCCCGCCTGTGGAAAACCAGGGGAAGCCAGGGGAAAACACCCGGTCCGCACCCTCGGGAACCCTCGCGGCCCGTCCGAAGGATCACGAGGGCGGGGCAGGAAGGTCGACATCGAGCCGGTTCGTTGTCCTCTTTCGTATGGACCCCTTACGGGCCCGTCACCCTGGAGTCGGACATCGATCCAGCCATCAGGGTTGACGCTGGATGTGCTCTGCGCCACTAGCGTCGAACGCGTGACTGTGATCGCGACCGAAAGCCTGAGCATGCGGTTCCCCAGGGTGACCGCTCTTGACCGGCTCTCTTTGGACATCGGACCGGGTGTGACCGGTTTGGTGGGTGCCAACGGAGCCGGCAAGTCCACATTGATCAAGATCCTGCTGGGTCTGTCGCCCGCCACGGAAGGTCGGGCAGCGGTGCTCGGGCTCGACGTCGCCACCAGTGGTGGCGCCATCCGCGAGCAGGTGGGCTACATGCCCGAGCACGACTGCCTGCCGCCCGACGTGTCGGCCACCGAGTTCGTCGTCCACATGGCGCGCATATCCGGGCTGCCGCCCGCCGCGGCCCGGGAGCGAACCGCGGACACCCTGCGACACGTGGGCCTCTACGAGGAGCGGTACCGCCCCATCGGCGGCTACTCCACGGGCATGAAACAGCGGGTCAAACTGGCTCAGGCCCTGGTCCACGACCCCAAACTGGTCTTCCTGGACGAGCCGACCAACGGCCTCGACCCGGTCGGCCGTGACGATATGCTCGGCCTGATCCGCCGCATCTACGCCGACTTCGGCATTTCGGTCCTGGTCACCTCGCACCTGCTGGGCGAACTTGAGCGCACCTGCGACCACGTGGTCGTCATCGACGGCGGCACCCTGCTGCGGTCCAGCTCCACCAGCGACTTCACCCAGAGCACGGCCACCCTCGCGGTTGAGGTCACCGACACGGACGAGCACCCCGACGGCACCACCGCCCTGCGGAAACGTCTCACCGACGCAGGACTCACCCTCCACCAGGGCGTCGAGGACGGGCTCCCCGGAGCCGGCCACATCCTGCTCGTCGAGTCGACCGGCGACGAGACCTACGACGTCGTGCGCGACACCGTCGCGGACCTCGGGCTCGGACTCGTCCGTATGGAACAGCGGCGCCACCACATCGCCGAGGTCTTCCGTCCGAGCGGTACGCAGACCGCCGCCAACGGCACCGGGCAGGCCATGGAGGTGCAAGCCGGATGAACACCCAGAAGACCCAGGCCCCCGCGGCCACCCGCATCCACAACATCGGCTACCGGAACTACGAGGGCCAGCGCCTCGGCCGCGACTACGGCCGTCGTTCGCTGTACTCGCAGTCCCTGCGCGGTGCGTACGGGCTCGGCCGCTCGGCCAAGTCCAAGGTGCTGCCGATGATCCTCTTCGGTGTGATGGTCCTGCCCGCGGCGATCATCGTCGCGGTCGCCGTCGCGACCAAGGCCGGCAAGCTCCCCGTGGACTACACCGACTACGCGATCATGACCCAGCCCATCATCGGGCTCTACCTCGCCTCGCAGGCACCGCAGTCCGTCTCCCGCGACCTGCGCTTCAAGACGATGTCGCTGTACCTCTCGCGACCCATCGAACGCTCCGACTACGTGCTCGCCAAGTACGGCGCGATGGCCTCGGCGCTCTTCATCCTCATCGCCGCACCCCTGGTGGTCCTCTACCTGGGATCGCTGCTCGCTGAGATGGACTTCTCCGACCAGTCGAAGGGATTCGGCCAGGGCATGGTCTCCGTCGCGGTCCTCTCCGTACTCTTCGGCGGAATCGGTCTGGTGCTCGCCGCACTCACCCCGCGCCGGGGCTTTGGAGTCGCCGCCGTCATCGCCACGCTCACCATCAGCTACGGCGCCGTGTCCACCGTGCAGGAGATCGCCCGCGCCTCCGACTCGGAGGGCGTCATCCAGTGGTTCGGCCTGTTCTCGCCCGCCTCGCTCATCGACGGCCTCCAGACGGCGTTCCTCGGCGCCACCTCCACCTTCCCGGGCGGTGCCGGTCCCGGCGCCGGCGTGGGCGTGGTCTATCTGCTGGTCATCTCCGCGCTCATCGTCGGTTCGTACGCCGTGCTGATGCGCCGCTACCGAAAGGTCGGGCTGTGACCACCATCAACATCGAGCACACCTCGCGGTGGTTCGGAAACGTCGTGGCCGTCAATGACGTCACGATGACCATCGGCCCGGGTGTCACCGGCCTCCTCGGTCCCAACGGCGCCGGCAAGTCCACCCTGATCAACATGATGGGCGGCTTCCTCGCCCCGTCGACCGGACAGGTCACGCTCGACGGCCAGCAGATCTGGCGCAACGAGTCGGTCTACCGGCAGATCGGAGTCGTACCCGAGCGGGAAGCCATGTACGACTTCCTCACCGGCCGCGAATTCGTCGTCGCCAACGCCGAGTTGCACGGGCTCGACGCGCGGGCGGCCCAGCAGGCCCTCGCCACGGTGGAGATGGAGTACGCCCAGGACCGCAAGATCGCCACGTACAGCAAGGGCATGAGGCAGCGGGTCAAGATGGCGTCCGCGCTGGTCCACGACCCTGCCGTGCTGCTGCTGGACGAGCCCTTCAACGGCATGGACCCCCGTCAGCGGATGCAACTGATGGAACTGCTGCGCCATATGGGGGCCACGGGACGGACGGTGCTGTTCTCCTCGCACATCCTGGAGGAGGTCGAGCAACTCGCCTCGCACATCGAGGTGATCGTCGCCGGTCGCCACGCCGCGTCCGGCGACTTCCGCAAGATCCGTCGACTGATGACGGACCGCCCCCACCGCTACCTCGTGCGCTCAAGCGACGACCGTGCGCTCGCCGCCGCACTGATCGCCGACCCCTCCACGGCCGGCATCGAGGTCGACCTCGCCGAAGGCGCGCTGCACATCCAGGCCATCGACTTCGGCCGGTTCACGCAACTCCTGCCGCAGGTGGCCCGTGAGCACTCGATCCGACTGCTCACCGTCTCACCGTCGGACGAATCCCTTGAATCGGTCTTCTCGTACCTCGTAGCGGCCTGAAAGGAGCTGTGACGTCATGTACAACCCCACAGTCGCCCGGCTCACCTATCGGGCCGTCCTCGGCAGGCGCCGGGCGGCAATCCTCTTCATCCTGCCCGCACTGCTGCTGTTCATCGCCGGGGCCGTCCGCATGTTCAACGGCGCGGACGACCAGATCGCTGCGGACCTCCTGGGCGGATTCGCGATCGCCGCGATGGTGCCGCTGATCGGCGTCATCGCGGGCACCGGCTCGATCGGCCCCGAGATCGACGACGGTTCGATCGTCTACCTCCTCGCCAAGCCCGTGAAGCGTTCGACGATCATCTTCACCAAGTTGATCGTGGCGATCGCCGTGACGATGGCCTTCTCCGCCATCCCGACCCTGATCGCCGGCTTCATCCTCAATGGCAACGGCCAACAGGTCGCGATCGCGTACACCGTGGCCGCACTGGTCGCCTCCATCGCCTACAGTGCGCTGTTCCTGCTGCTCGGCACGGTGAGCAGGCACGCGGTCGTCATCGGACTGATCTACGCCCTGGTGTGGGAGGCCCTGTTCGGCAGCCTGGTCCCGGGGGCGCGCACCCTGAGCGTGCAGCAGTGGGCGCTCGCGCTCGCCGAGAAGACGGCGGGTGAAGGACTGATCGGCTCCGACGTGGGACTGCCGCTGGCGGTCTCGCTCCTGGCCGGGGTCACGGTGGTGGCCACCTGGTACGCAGGGCAGAAGCTCCGGGTGTTGAAGCTCGCGGGCGAGGAGTGAGCACCTGGCCGCGGCACTGACCGCGGCCCCTCAACACTGGATCGGCCCCCGTTCGGTACGCCCGAAGTCGGGGGCTGAGCCATGTACGGAAGCTGGGGTGTGTACGGGGACGGCCGTCGAGATCGCGACCCGCACACGGCGACCGGGGCCGAGTTCGCCGTCGACACCGCCGTCCAACATGGTTGTCAGGGCCATCCAACTTCGCAGAGACGCGCGGTGGTTGCATCAGTACTCCCTGCTCAGCGAGGTGGAAGGCGTACGTACCGCCCGGCGCCCCTCGATCGGCGAGGCCATAAGTACCCTCCCGGCAGGGGCACTTGGATGATCTCCACGGACCCGTGACCTAGGTCCATGTGCCCATCGCCCTAGACCCATTCGCCCCCGGGTCTGGTCCTCCCGCCCGATCCGGCACCCCGCCCCGGTCCCTAGCGTCATCCGCATGACCAGAATCGGATTCCTCGGTACCGGCAATGTCGCCCGGGCCGTAGCCGCGGGGGCAGCGGCTGCGGGCCATGACGTGGTGCTCGGCTCACGCGATCCCGGCGGCAAACCGCCCGGCCCCCTACCCGTGGTGTCGCTCGCCGACGCCATCGACCACGGTGACCTCATCGTCAACGCGACCCCGGGCACCGAGTCCATCGCCCTGCTGACCCCCTTTGCACCGCAGCTCGCCGGCAAGATGCTGCTCGACATCGCCGTGGGCCTCACCGAGAGTTGGGAGCTCGCCCATCCCAACTCCAGCATCGGCGAGCAGATCCAGGAGGCGTTCCCCGACGTCAAGGTCGTCAAGACCCTCTGCACCATGGACTCGACGGTCATGATCGCGCCCGAGAAACTCAACGGTCCCAGCACGGTCTTCCTCTCCGGCCGGGACGCGGAAGCCAAAGCACGGGTCTCCGCCTTGCTGAGGGACCTCGGCTGGCCCGATGCCACCCAGCTGGACCTGGGGGGCATCGAGACGTCCCGCGGTCAGGAGCACCTGGCGCTGCTCTTCATGGCGGTCGCCACCGCGCTGGACTCACACGCGTTCAACTTCACCGTCGTACCGAGCAGGGGAGCCCCGTCCACGGGCTGAGCCGGTATCCCCGGCAGACTTCGGCGGCCCGGAAACTCGGTGGCGCCGAATCACGCGCGGAGGCAGAGTAGTTGCATCGGACGTACACATGGACGGCCGATGTCACCTACCGGGAGAGGAGCGCGACGATGTCGGGTCACATCAGTCCGAGTCCGTCGAGCTCCCCACAGGGCAGCGCGGGGCAGGCAGCGGAGTAGCCACCCAAGGCTCCGCTGAGCCGCTCACGAGCAGCTGCCCGGGGGGCGGTCGCTTCGAGCGCGCGCAAGCGCGGACCGCCCCCCTCCCGGAGGATTGGCCGAGTGGCAAGGCACCGGCTTGCTAAGCCGTGGTCGGGGAATCCCCCGCGCGCGTTCGATCCGCGCATCCTCCGCAGCACAGAGCACAGAGCACAGGGCGCAACGCCTTCGCCGCACACCAGGTGGCGGCGATCAGGCGACGAGCAGTCTCTCCAGCGTCTCCGCGATGCCGTCGTCCTCATTGGAGCCGGTGACGTCGTTGGCGACTGCCTTGAGAGTGTCGTGCGCGTTCGCCATCGCCACCCCGTGGACCGCCCAGCCGAACATGGGGATGTCGTTGGGCATGTCGCCAAAGGCGATGGTGTCGGCGGCGCGCAGCCCCAGCCGACGGGCGGCGATGGACAGACCGCTCGCCTTGGAGAGCCCGAGCGGCAGCACCTCCACTATCCCGGGCCCCGCCATCACCACGCTCACCAGACCGCCGATCGTCTCCGTCGCGACCCGGGCCAACGCATCGTCGTCGAGTTCGGGGTGCTGGATGTAGATCTTGTTCAGCGGTGCCGCCCACAGATCGGCGACCGAGTCGAGCGGAATCACCGGAAGAGGGCCTTCCTGAACCGTGTAGTCGGCGCTGACCAGTACTTCTCCGGCCAGCCCATCCCGGCTCGCGGCCAGTGCCAGGGGTCCTATCGCCGCTTCGAGCTTCGCCAGTGCGATCTCGGCGATCCGCCGGTCCAGGGTGAGGGAGGTCAGCAACCGGTGCTCCCCCGCGTGGTAGAGCTGGGCGCCCTGACCACAGACGGCCAGCCCCTCGTACCCCAGATCGTCCAGGATGTGCCGGGTCCACGGCACGGAACGCCCGGTGACGACGATGTGCGCCGCGCCCGCCGCGGTGGCGGCGGCGAGCGCGTCCCGGGTGCGTGTCGATACGGTCTCGTCGCCGCGCAGCAGCGTGCCGTCGAGGTCGGTGGCGATCAGGCGGTACGGGAACTCGGCGGCGGGGCTCACTTGGTGATCGGCTCCAGGATCTCCCGACCGCCGAGGTACGGCCGCAGCACCGGCGGCACCCTGACCGAACCGTCGGCCAACTGGTGGTTCTCCAGGATGGCCACGATCGTGCGCGGCACGGCGCACAGGGTGCCGTTCAGCGTCGACAGGGGCTGCACCTTCTTGCCGTCGCGCATCCGGATGGAGAGCCGGCGGGCCTGGAAGCTGTCGCAGTTCGAGGCGGACGTCAACTCGCGGTACTTGCCCTGGGTGGGGATCCACGCCTCGCAGTCGTACTTGCGGGCGGCGGATGCACCGAGGTCGCCTGTGGCCACGTCGATCACCCGGAAGGGCAGCTCAAGACCGGTCAGCCACTGCTTCTCCCACTCCAGCAGCCGCTGGTGCTCGGCCTCCGCCTCGTCGGGTGTGACGTAGGAGAACATCTCGACCTTGTCGAACTGGTGCACCCGGAAGATGCCGCGGGTGTCCTTGCCGTACGTCCCCGCCTCCCGGCGGTAACAGGGCGAGAAGCCCGCGTACCGCAGGGGGAGCTTGTCGGCCTCGATGATCTCGTCCATGTGGTACGCGGCGAGCGGCACCTCGGACGTGCCCACCAGGTAGTAGTCGTCCTTCTCCAGGTGGTAGACGTTCTCCGCGGCCTGGCCGAGGAAACCGGTGCCCTCCATGGCCCGCGGGCGGACCAGGGTCGGCGTCAGCATCGGGATGAACCCGGCCTCGGTGGCCTGGGCGATCGACGCGTTGACCAGGGCCAGCTCCAGCAGCGCGCCCACGCCGGTCAGGTAGTAGAAGCGCGAGCCCGAGACCTTCGCACCGCGCTCGACGTCGATGGCGCCCAGCGCCTGGCCGAGCTCCAGGTGGTCCTTGGCCTCGAAGCCCTCGGCGCCGAAGTCACGGATTGTGCCGTGGGTCTCCAGGACGACGAAGTCCTCCTCGCCGCCCACGGGCACGCCCTCGTGGACGATGTTGCCGAGCTGGAGGAGGAGCCGACGGGCTTCCTCGTCCGCCTCGTCCTGCACGGCGTCCGCCGCCTTGACGTCGGCCTTCAGCTGCTCGGCGCGCTTCAGCAGCTCCGCCCGCTCCTCGGGGGTCGCCTTGGGGATGAGCTTGCCGAGGGACTTCTGCTCGGAGCGCAGCTCGTCGAAGCGGACCCCGGAGGACCTGCGTCGCTCGTCGGCGGAGAGCAGGGCGTCGACGAGGGCGACGTCCTCTCCACGGGCGCGCTGGGAGGCGCGAACACGGTCGGGGTCCTCACGGAGCAGGCGAAGGTCAATCACCCCACCAGGCTACCGGTGCGGCGTCGCCGCTCGGCCACTGGATTACGGCACCGGCTGGCTTTTTGTCTCTATTGGGAGTTTTGGGAGTAATTGCTAAGTTTGGTGAGGAAAATCAGAGAACGCGTCACGCTGGTGCATCCCTTTCGCCGGAACGAGCTACCCGGCGCGGATGAGTATTGACTCATATCCCTTCTGCGCTGCGCGACTTGACGCTCGGTTGTCCACAGGTATGTGCACTTCTGAAAAGTTATCCACAGGCTGTGTGTGCTCTCTGTGGATGGTCGCCCAGTTCTCTCCTTGACGATCATCGAGGCCTGGTGAGCAGCATCTCAAACCCACTCGATGCGCTCATTTAGGGGGTAATTGCTCCCCTTTTAGAGTTGATCAATGGAATCAAGGTGACGTGTGGGTGGCGTGATGCTCTCCGCGCCTTCTGGGGTTGAGGGAGCGATGGCGAGGCAATCGGGCCGATTTATCGACTGAACAGGAGAGGGTTGTCGACTTGTCCCCAGGTCGAGATCGAAGCCTGTGGATAAACCTGTGGATGATGAAAATCGGCAGGTAGGACTGTCCTTGTCGACCGGTACGGGCCGGCGCTCGGCCCCGAGTCCCGATGCGGCGAGGCCCCTGGACGCCCACGATGCAGCGCCGACGGTGCCGACGCAGGACCGTGGGGCACCCGGGCAGGTGCGCACGGAACGGATCGGATGCGTACGGATGGGACGCCTACCGAACGGCGGGGTGTGTATGGAACGGCGGGTGCGCGCCGAGCGGCCAGTTCGTACGGAACGGGAAGGTCGGTCAGGGTCGCCCGTCCTGGGAGCGGGCCAGCCAGTCCGACGCCGCCGTGAAGTCTCCGTCCGAAGTCCCCGCCCGGGCCTCCCGCACCTCCGCGGGGGAGACCCCCGCACGGGGGTACGACCCGAGGAACCGGACGTTCGGACAGATCCGCTTGAGACCCATCAGGGCCTCGCCCACCCTCCGGTCGGAGATGTGGCCTTCCGCGTCCACCGCGAAGCAGTAGTTCCCGATCCCGGCGCCCGTCGGCCTGGACTGGATCAACATCAGGTTGACCCCGCGGACGGCGAACTCCTGGAGCAGTTCCAGCAGCGCACCCGGGCGGTCGTCGCCCAGCCAGATGACCACGGACGTCTTGTCCGCACCGGTCGGCGCGGCCGGTCTGGCGGGGCGCCCCACCAGCACGAACCTCGTCTCGGCGTTCTCCGCGTCATGGATGTCCGTCACCAGCGGCTCAAGGCCGTAGGTCGCCGCGGCGAACTCACCGGCGAAGGCGGCGTCGAACCGCCCCTCCTGCACGAGTCGGGCCCCGTCCGCGTTCGAGGCGGCGGACTCCCAGACCGCGTCCGGCAGATGGGCGCGCAGCCACTGGCGCACCTGGGGCTGGGCGACCGGGTGCCCGGTCACCGTCTTGATCGCCGACAGCTCCGTCCCGGGACGCACCAGCAGCGCGAAGGCGATCGGCAGGAGCACCTCGCGGTAGATCATCAGCGGCTCACCGGACGCCAGCTCGTCGAGGGTGGCCGTGACACCGCCCTCCACGGAGTTCTCGATGGGGACGAGGGCTGCTGCTGCTTCCCCGTTGCGCACCGCGTCGAGCGCGGCGGGCACGGACACCATCGGGACCAGCTCACGGGTGGCTGCCTCGGGCAGCGTACGCAGTGCGGCCTCGGTGAAGGTGCCCTCGGGACCCAGGTAGGTGTAGCGCGTGGCTGACATACCCGTCACCCTAATGCGCCCGACCGGTGGCGCGGGCCGGCCGAGGTCAGGGCCCCGACGTCGGGGGCGATCAGGACTCCAGCAGCCGCTGTCCCACGTACTCGCCCCGGCCCGCGCCGCCGGGCACCGCGTACAGTCCGCTCGCCTCGTGCCGGATGAACTCCGACAGCGCGTCCCCCCGGTCGAGCTTGCGCTGCACCGGTACGAAGCCCCGCAGGGGGTCCGCTTGCCAGCAGACGAAGAGCAGTCCCGCATCGGGCACGCCGTCCGGACCGATGCCGTCGTGGTACGAGAACGGGCGCCGCAGCATGGCCGCACCGCCGTTCTGTTCGGGGGCCGAGATCCGGGCGTGGGCGTTGTCCGGGATGATCAGCTTCCCGTCGGAATCCCGCTGGTCCAGCGCGAGCTCGGTGGTCTCCGTCCCTCCGGTGAGGGGGGCGCCGTCCGACTTGCGGCGGCCGATGACCGCCTCCTGCCGCTTCAGCGAGAGCCCTTCCCAGTCGTCGAGGAGCATCCGGATGCGCCGTACGACGGCATAGGAGCCTCCCGTCAGCCACTCCTGATCGGATTCGGCCGCCACGAAGATCCGTCGGTCGAAATCCGGTTCCGATGGCTTCGGATTGTTGGTGCCGTCGACCTGACCCATCAGATTGCGGGTGGTCATCGGCCGTTCGGTCGCACCCGCGGAACGGTTGAAGCCGTTCATCTGCCAACGCACCCGGGCGGTCTTCCCCGCCGCCCGCTGCACCGCGCGCAGCGCATGGAAGGCGACCAGGGCGTCGTCCGCGCCGATCTGCACCCAGAGGTCGCCGTGCGACCGTCGGGGATCCAGTCGGTCCGCGGAGAAGGCCGGCAGCGGGTCGAGCCCGGCCGGGCGCCGCGCAACCAGCCCCGTACGGTCGAAGAAGCCGTGGCCGAAACCGAAGGTCACGGTCAGCGAGGACGGGCCGGCGTCCAGCGCTACACCCGTGTCCCTCCCCGACTGCTCGGCCGTGCCGCCCGCCATCAACTCGGCCGCCAGTGCCGACCAGCGCCGCATCAGCGCCGCGGCCTCCTTGCGACCCGCACCGGCCGTCAGATCGAACGCGATCAGCTGGCCGTGCGACTGCATCGGCGTGGTGATTCCGGGCTGGTGCTCGCCGTGGAAGGCGACCTCGGTCGAGCCCACCGTCGCCAGCGCGGTCGGTCCGGGCCCGGTGGTCGCCGCCCGGGCCACCGCCCCGCCCGCGGCACCCAGCGTCAGACCGGCGGCGCCCGCGGCCCCCGCGGCGGTCAGCAGCCGGCGCCGCGAGACCTCGCCCGCCGAACCGGCCGCGGGGTCGTCGGTGGACACCGTCGCCGGGGTGTCTGCTCCTACCGGTTTCACGTGCCTCAGCCGATCTTCACGTTCTCGTCGACGGTCACCTGGTCGAAGTCCGAGGTGCGCACTGTCACCTGGACCTGCCAGTCGCCGGGCATCGGGATCTGCACCGACGGTGCCGTCCAGTGTCCCGCGGCCAGCCGCTGCGGGGTGGTCGGCAGCGGCCCGATCTGCTTGTCCTGGAGGGTGAAGGAGACGGAGACCTCGGGCGCGTCCAGCGGTGCGCCCCGGGTGTCGTCGATCCACAGGTGCAGGGTGTTGGCGCCCGGACGAGCCGGATCGAGGGTGAGTCGAAGGGTGCCCTTGCCGTTCGTCCCACCGGTGTCGAACGGGATCTTGAGCTCGGCGGGCCCCTGCGCCGCAGCACCCGCGGCGGAGCTGCCGGTCGACTGCGCGGCCTCCTCCTGGGTGCGCCCCGGCTCGGTCGTGGTGAGCACTGTCGTCACCGCGAGGAGTACGACGGCGATGCCCGCTTCCACGAGCACCGATCGCCGCAGCCCCGACCTGATCGGGTCGGCGTCCCGGGCCTTCTTCCGGCCGGCGCTCGCCACCGCGGCTCGCTGGCGGGCCAACTGGGCGGCCCGTACCGGGTCGGCCGGTGCTCCGGCGCCCGCCCCTTCGGCCGCCGCGGAGACACCGACCGTCGCGGTCTCCGTCCCGGCTTCTGCCGGCTCCTCTGATTCTTCTGGTCCTTCTGGTTCTTCTGCCGTGTCCCGTGCGTCCTCGGATGCGGTCCGCTGTCCCAGCTGCTGGGTCCAGCGCCGGGACAGCCAGGCGACGCCGACCATCGCGACCACCAGCGCCACCTTCACCAGCAGCAACCGCCCGTACGACGTGCCCGTCAGCGCCGACCAGGAGCCGACCTGCCGCCAGGACTGGTACAGCCCGGTCGCCGCGAGGGCGACGACACTGAGGAAGGCCACCCGGGAGAACTTCCGTACCGCCGGTTCCTCGATCGAGGGGCCCCGGTACAGCGTGGTCAGCAGGGCCGCGAGCCCGCCGAGCCAGGTGGCGACGGCCAGGAGGTGCACCACGTCGACGGGCATGGCGATGCCCGGCTGGATCCCGGTCGACGCGTGTTCGGACAGGGCCCAGGTGGCGGCGATCCCGATGGCGACGACCGTGCCGCCGACGGCGAGTCCGAAGGCCAGGTCCTTGCGCTCGACACCCGGTCCGTCGTCGTCACCGCCGTCGGGGGTGCCGTCCGCTGCCGCGTCCCGTCGGGCGTACGACCCGAAGAGGACCGCGATGAACAGCGCAGCCGCCCCGAGCAGCAGCAGCCGCGAGACGAGCGCGGCGCCCGTCTTGGACTCCAGCACCTCCCTCAGCCCGCTCAGCTCGAAGGCGTCCGCGAGCTTCCCCGAGCCGGTGTACGGGGAGCGCAACAGCAGCATGGCCAGCGTGGAGGCGGTCAGCGTCACCCAGCCGTGGGTGATCAGCCGCTGCACCGGCCGGACGCCGGCACCGCGCTGCCAGCACAGCAGGATGAACGAGGCGCCGCCGACCATCAGGACGAAGCCGGTGTACGCGGCGTAGCGGGCGATGTCGTAGAGGACGCCGACCACTCCCGTGCCCGGCTCCTGCGACGGGAGCGAGACCTCCGTGGAGGAGGGGGTCCCGATGGAGAAGGTGAAGGCCCCCGAGATGGGGTGGCTGTCCGCCGAAACGGCCCGCCAGGCCACCGTGTAGGTGCCTTGCGGGAGATCGGGGAGGAGTTCGACGCCGTAGGCGACCGTCCCGCCGGCGGAGAGGTCGCGCACCGCCGCACGGTCAGCGCGCTTCCCGCTGGGTTCCAGGACGCGGATCGAGTCCTTGCCCATGGCGATCTGTTCGGAGAAGGTGAGTTTCACCTCCTGGGGGGCGGTGGCGACCACCGCCCCGTCCTGCGGATTGCTCCCGGTGAGCGCGGCGTGCGCCGATGCCGGGGCAGCGCCGAAGAGCAGCAGGCCGAAGACCGTGCCGAGCAGCACGGCTGCGGCGAGAACCCTCCGGTGCAGCGGGCGCCGGGCCACCGGGTCGGTGGCCCCTGTCCTGCGCCCGATCGGGAGCGCTCCGAGGAGCGGGGCGGTGGCTGTCATGGCTTAGTCAGTCCCCTCGGTACTCAGTGCTTCGCCGGGTTGTACGTGGGTTCCTTGACCGGGAGTTCGACCGTGATCGGGTCGGACCTCTCGAAGTGCAGCTCGACCGCCACGGACTGGCCCTTCTTGGGCTGCTCCTTGAGCTGCATGAACATGATGTGGCTGCCGCCGCGCTCCAGATTGAGCTCGCCGTTGGCCGGTACGGCGACGGATCGCATCTGCCGCATCCGCTGCCCCTTCGACTCGTGGATCGTCACGTTGTCGGAGAGGGCACTGGTCACGGCGGTGAGCTCGTCGGCCGCCGAACCGCTGTTGTGCACGGTCAGGAAGCCGGCGGCCATGGTGCCGTTGACCGGCTGCGGCATGAAGGCCCCGTCGACCTTGAGCTTCGGCTCCTCGGGCTCGCTGGAGCACCCGGTCAGGGCCACGGCCGCCCCGAGGGCGAGCGCCCCCGCGACGACCCTGAGCCCGTGTGGCGCCCGGGTGTTTCCGCGACCCGGGCGCCGCCCCACCGCTGGCTGCTCCCTCACATCTCCCGTGTCGTTCACGGGTTCTCACCGCGTACGAGCTTGGGCAGGTCCTTGGCGTACTCGTCGGAGCTGGTGTCCTCGCCGTACAGCACATAGCCCTCGTCGGTCTTCGGTGAGAACGCGATGACCTGGGCGCCGTGCATCGAGAGGACCGAACCGTCCTTCTCCTTCGTCGCCGGCGTGATGCCGATGCCCATTTGGCGCGCGCCCGCCTGGATCGTCGCGAAGTCGCCGCTGAGCCCGATGAACGACGGGTCGCCCGCGCTCGGCAGCCACTTCCCCAGTGAGGCGGGGGTGTCCCGCTCGGGGTCCGTGGTGACGAAGACGACCTGGAGCTTGTCCTGGTCGGCCTTCGGGAGCTGCTTCTTCGCGATGGCGATGTTGCTCATCGTCAACGGGCAGACGTCCGGGCAGTTGGTGTAGCCGAAGAAGATCATCGTCGGCTTGCCCTTGGTCCGTTCCCGCAGATCGAACTTCTGCCCCTTCGTGTCCGTGAGCACCAGGTCGGGCTTGGTGAACGGACGGTGCAGCACGGTTCCCGGCTTGGTGTCCTGTTGGGCCGAGACCTCGGCCACGGAGGACTTCGACGTGGGCTTCTCGTCGGAGTCCCCGCCACAGGCGGACAGGGTGAGGGCGGCCACGACGACCGTGGCTGCCAGTGCAGTCTTCTTGCGCATGAGAGAGGTGTCCCAGAGGTGGTGTACGGGTGTGTCAGGAGGCGCGACGGCGGCCCGCGAGGACACCGAAGGCGACTCCGGCAACGCCGACGACGATGCCGATGACCGCGAGGACGCGAGCGGTGCCATCGGAGTCATCACCCGATGCTGCCCCGCCCTTGGCACCCGCCGTCGAATCCTTGTCGTGGTGCGCGTCCTCGGCGTTCTTGTCGTTGGCGGCCTTGTCGGTCTCGGCGCTCTTGGTGTCGTCGCCCGCGGCACCGCCGTGGTGGCCTTCCTCAGCCGCGGAGAGTTCGAGTACGGGGGCGGGCAGTGCGGCCTCCTTGCCTTCCTGCGGCACTTCGATCCAGCGCACGACCTCCTTGTTGTCGTAGGTCTGGAGCGCCTTGAAGACGATCTGGTCGGCGTTCTCGGGCAGCTGGCCCAGGGAGACGGGGAACTGCTGGAACTGACCGGGGCCGATCTTGCCGCCGGCCGCGGTCCAGGTGATCTTGGACACCGCCTCGGTGATCTTGTTCCCGTGCACCTCAAGCGGCTTGGCCAGCTTGGCCTTGGTCACCTGGACGGTCCAGCCCGGTACGGGCTGCGGCAGCACCGAGGCCAAGGGGTGCTCGGTCGGCAGGTTGACCTCAAGCTTCACGGTGGAGGCGGTGTCGCGCTCGTTGGGGACCTTGAAGTTGACGGTCGCGTAACCGCCCTTGGCGGCCTCGCCCTGCGGCTGGACCGACACATGGGCGAACGCGGTGCCCGAGAGCAGCAGTACGGAGGTGGCGGCGGCACCGGCCAGGACCGTGACGGCACGCGAGGTGCCGACGGACGTGCGGCGGGACGCGGTGGCGGAAGAGGACGTACGGCGGGAAAGGCTCATGGCGAAACGCTCCACAGGATGAGGAGAACGAAGGCGTGCCGGCGCATGCGCATGCGCGAACACCACGGCTCCACTCCCGTCGAGTGGGCCGCGTCAGGCTGCGAGGACGAGCCGCGCTGGCGGCCCACGCCTGATCACCGTGTGCTGGAGCGTTTCTGCTGTGAGATCGGCGGGAGGGGCGTCCACGGTCCGCGGTCTGCGCACCGAGGGGCCCTGCTCGCGTACGAGACCGGCGCACAGGGCCCGGACGACGGCGAGCGCCGCCCGGAGCGGACACAGCCGCGCCACCCGGGCCATCTCCGAAGCCGCCTCCGACGACAACCGGCCCAGCCGGCCCAGCGCCAGATCTCCGTGCCGCAGCAGCCAACCGGTCACCAGTGCGGCCAGCAGATGGCCGAGCAGCATGGCGAGCGACGGCAGCAACGCCGGCTGGATGACTGTGTTCTCCACCACATGGGAGCCGGAGCCGTGCGATGGCGGGGCGAGTCCCGCGTCGGTGACGATCCGATGGGCGTCGGTGGGGCTGAGGGAGGCACCGCCGGCCCCGCACACCAGCTTCGCGGCCATCTTGACGAAGACGTCGTCCGCGGTCGGCGCCAGACTCAGCCGGTGCTGGCCGACGCCGAAGAGGAGATGCAGGGCGAGTTGGCCGCCACCGAGTGCGCCGGCGATCGACGGCAGCGAGCGCACACGGCCCGTGAACGGCATGACCAGGCCGAACACCCCGGCGAAACCGACTGCGACCGTCCATCCGGGGACCGTCGCGCCCGATGCGAGCGCGTGTCCCGTCGCTGCCAACACCACGCAGACCGCGGTGAACACCGCAGCACGCAGCAACCGCGGACCCGTTCCGGCAGGGACGCCGGACAGGAGCGGCACGGGCGGCAGCGGCCTCGGGGACGACATGGCCGGCCCATCATCCCACTGGGTACGCGGCCGTGGTGAGGCAGGTCCGGAACGTCCCCTTCGCCGGTGTGAACGTCCCGGTGACGGGGGTCTCCTACACCCCGCCCACGGCGGCGCGCGTCGGCCGAATGAGCGCAATCACATCCGCCCGGTGCTTACGGACCCCCTACAGGGGCAATACGTAACGGTATGTCGAGCCGCAGCCAGGAGGCTGGAGCATGAGCATCTGGTGGTCACTCCACTTGCGGCGCGAAGCCGCGAGCATCCCGCTCGCACGGCGCCTGTTGCTCGGCACGATGGAGACCGCGGGAGTCGACCCCGACATCTCGTTCGACCTCTCCGTCGCGCTCAGCGAGGCGTGTGCGAACGCCGTCGAGCACGGAGGTGGCCCCGGTCCCGGAGAGACTCCCGGGGCGTATCGGGTCACCGCCTATCTGGACGGCGAGAAGTGTCGTATCGAAGTGGCCGACTCGGGCCCCGGTTTTCCGGCCCGTCAGGGCAGGACCAGGATCCGGGCGCGCACCCAGGCGCCCACGACGGCCGAGAGCGGTCGGGGGCTGTGTCTGATCGAGCAGCTCGCCGATCACGTCCACTTCGGCAACAGGCCCGGCCGTGGTGCCGTGGTCAGCTTCGACAAGGTCCTCAAATGGCGTGAGGGCGCGCTGCTCAAGGTCTCCTGAGACCCTTCGGTCCCCGAAGCCCCGGTAGCGCGCCCTCAGGCTGCGACGCCGAGTCGGTGCCGCCACTCGACTCGCCCTTGTGCACAGTCCTCATACACAGTCCTCATGGACGGCCCTTGTGCACGGCCCTTGTGCACGGTCTGTACGCACCAACCCCTGCCAGCACGTCCGGACCGGGCTGCTCGACCGCGTAGCGAGCGCTTCCTAGCGAGCGCCCGCGCGGTGAGCGCCTGCGCAGTGAAACAACTACGCAGTGAGCGATGCCATCCATGCCTCGACCTCGTCGGCCTGACGCGGCAGCGCGGCCGAGAGGTTCCTGTTGCCGTCCTCGGTGACCAGGATGTCGTCCTCGATCCGGACCCCGATCCCGCGGTACTCCTCGGGCACGGTCAGATCGTCCGCCTGGAAGTAGAGCCCGGGCTCCACGGTCAGGCACATGCCCGGCTCCAGCGTCCCGTCGACGTACGCCTCGTTCCGCGCGGCAGCGCAGTCGTGGACGTCCATGCCGAGCATGTGACCGGTGCCGTGCAGCGTCCAACGGCGCTGGAGACCGAGTTCGAGCACCCGCTCCACCGGGCCCTCGACCAGACCCCACTCGACGAGCCGCTCGGCGAGCACCCGCTGGGACGCGTCGTGGAAGTCGCGGTACTTGGCGCCCGGCTGCACCGCTGCGATGCCGGCCTCCTGGGCGTCGTACACCGCGTCGTAGATCTTCCGCTGGAGCTCGGTGTACCGGCCGTTGACGGGCAGGGTCCGGGTGACGTCGGCGGTGTAGAGGGTGGTGGTCTCCACGCCGGCGTCGAGCAGCAGCAGATCGCCGGAGCGGACCGGGCCGTCGTTGCGGACCCAGTGCAGCGTGGTGGCGTGCGGGCCCGAGGCGCAGATCGAGCCGTAGCCGACGTCGTTGCCCTCGACGCGGGCCCTCAGGAAGAACGTTCCTTCGATATACCGCTCACTGGTGGCCTGGGCCTTGTCGAGGACCCTCACCACATCCTCGAAGCCGCGGGCCGTGGAGTCGCACGCCTTCTGGAGCTCGCCGATCTCGAAGGCGTCCTTCACGGCACGGGCCTCGGAGAGGTAGACGCGCAGTTCCTCGTCGCGCTCGGCGGTGACCTTGTCGGCGAGCGCGGCTTCGATGCCCGAGTCGTGCCCTCGTACGGCACGCACCGGACCGGTGGCCTCGCGCAGCTTGTCCACCAGCTCCCGCACGTCCTTGGCGGGCAGCCCGAGCAGCTGCTCGGCTTCCGCCAGGGAGTGTCGGCGGCCGACCCACAGCTCGCCCTGGCCGGACAGCCAGAACTCGCCGTTCTCCCGGTTGGAGCGCGGCAGCAGGTAGATCGTCACCTGATGGCCGTCGGCGGTGGGCTCGAAGACCAGCACGCCGTCCTCGGTCTGATCGCCGGTGAGGTAGGCGTACTCCGTCGAGGCACGGAAGGGGTACTCCGTGTCGTTGGAACGCGTCTTCAGCTGACCCGAAGGGATCACCAGCCGCTCACCCGGGAAGCGCTGCGACAGCGCGGTACGGCGGGCGGCCGTGTGCGCGGCCTGAGCTATGGGCTTCAGATCGCTCTGCTCGGTGTCCGCCCAGCCGCCGGCCATGTTCGCCGCCAGCTCGTCGGTCACGCCCGGATACAGGCCGTTCTTACGCGGCTTGATCGTCTGCTCTTCTTCTTCCGGGGTACTCGGGGTGAGCTCCTCGGCCACGTCTGCCTCCTCGATACAACACTGGACCGGAGTCCATCGTATGTGGGACGTGAAGACGGCCCGGGGTCATGTGAGAAGCACCCCAAAACGGGCAGGGCCAGCTGGCGGAGGAAATCACGCCCCACCGTCGAAAACAGCGATACCGGAATCAGCCGACAAAATTGGCGAGGATCAGTCGAAACACACCGCGAGCAGCACGATGTCCTCCTCACTCGATGCCTGGTCGAGACCTTCTGGAAGGAGTTCCCGCAGCATGTGGTCGGCGATGGCGTCCGGGTTGCCCCGAGCCGCCTTCGGGACGCCCGCAGCCGCCGTGTGCAACCGGGCGAAGGCCCGGTCCACGGAGTCCCCGGTGCACCGCAGCAGACCGTCGGTGTAGAGGAGCACCGTTTCTCCCGGCGCGGGCGAGATCTCCACGCTCGGCGCCTCCCAGCAGGCGAGCATCCCGAGCGGCGCGGACAACGAGGTCTCCACGAACTCCGTCCGCCGCTCGCCGATCACCAGCGGTGGCGTGTGCCCCGCGCCCGCGAGCACCATCTTCTTCGCCGCGGGTTCGGCGTAGGCGAAGAGCGCGGTCGCCGTACGGGCCGGTTCGGTCAGCCGGAGCAGCAGCTCAAGGTCGGAGAGCACGGCGACGGGGTCCTCGCCCTCCATCACGGCGTACGCCCGCAAGGAGGCCCGCAGCCTCCCCATCGCGGCCAGCGCGCTCGGTCCCGAGCCGCTCACGGAGCCGACGGCGAGCCCCAGCGCACCTTCCGGCAACGGCAGCGCGTCGTACCAGTCGCCACCCCCGAGCGGGCCCGTGCGGTGGCGGGCGGCCAGCGTGACCCCCGGCAGTCGGGGCAGTCTGCTGGGCAGGAGCTCACGTGCGATGGTCGCCACCGTCTCGCGCGCCGCCTCCAACTCCAACAGCCGGGACAGATGCGTCGTGGCGAAACGCAGATAGAGGTCGATCAGGCGGCGCTGGCGCTCCTGCGGGGCGGTGGGCTCGTCGTACAGCCAGACGGTCGTGCCGAGGGTTCCGGCCGCGGCCGACGCCAGGGGCTGGGCATAGCTGGCGGCATAGCCGAGATGGGCCGCGACCTCGCGCAGCCGTGGATCGAGCGAGGTGTCGTTGAGGACGTCGGAGTGGCAGACCGGGGAAGGCAGCCCGTCCGGTGGTCCGCCCGGTGTGTCCAGCGGCCATGGGTCGACCCGATCACGATCCGGCTCGGGGACGGATCGCACCTCCGGGGCGTTCGCGTCGGCCGTTCGTGCTTCCCGCCGCTCCTGTTCCTGATCCTGCTGCTGCTCCGGCTTCGCCCGAGTCCGTGGGTTCGGATCGTGGCCGTCGCGGGGCGCGAGCATCGCCCCGTAGGTGGTGGTGGCGTATGGAACCGTCTGGATGTGACCGAGTTCGGCATGGCTGAGCCCGAGTCCCTTGATCCGGCCGGGACGGCGCTGCGGATCGAGGCCGGGGCCGGAGCGGCACGTTCGGTCCGGGGAGCCGGTTCCGGGGCCGACCGCTGTCGCCGGCGGTTCGAGGACCACCATGCCGCGGCGGGCTCGGACCAGGGCCGCACCGGCTTCCAGCAGTTCTTCGAGTGCGGCGTCGAGCGTGTCGGTTCCGGCCAGCCGCTCGATCAGTCCGTACAGGGCGGTCAGATCCGCCACGCGACCGTTGAGCCGGTCCCGGACGGCCGTATCGGGTGCGGCCTCTCGGGGGGCGCCCGTGCTCGGGTCGCCTTCCGCTCCACGGCGTTCCGCGTCGGCGGTGGAGTCGCACTCCGCACCGGAAGCGCACTCCGCACCGTGAGGGCCCTCCGTACCGGAACAGCCTTCCGGCCATGCGCCGGAGGGTTCTTCGAGGGGGGCGGGAACCGCAGGCATTCCCGAAAGTGCCGCCGGATTGTGCGGGGAAGAAGAAAGTACTGAGTCGATTCCAGCCACTTTCGGCACGTGAGGGGTACTCATGGCAGTCGACTTTTTGACTGGTGCATTTTGCTCAATAGCATCGCAAACCCCCAGGTGATTCTGGGCCGCTACCCATGTGTCCACATGTACACGTACGAGTAAGGGAATGTCCAGCATTGCACCAGTGGGATTGATGGTGTCTGGGGGACCTTGAACGTTCCTTGAACAATTCTTGAACTTGGCCGAAAAATGCACCTGATGGAGGTCAATTGAGGTCGACTGAGGGCGTTCGGCAGTGGATCCCCTCGATGGATCACTCCGGGGTGGAAGCCCCGAAGGGTGCATCGGCGGAAGCGTCATACCAAACGTGGTGGGTACGTAAACGGTGATGGCCAGGGGCAGTTGGCACCGCCCCGGAACCTTGCGACCGGCTCAGGCGTCTTTACCGGCGTAGGCCGCGCCAGGACTCCACGGCAGATCCCCACAGTGGTGGGGCTGATCCGTTATAACGGGACAGAACGGCAGGCGCTGACAGCAAGCGCCAGGCGCGCGCCGTGCTCGGCCGCGCGTTCAACGGAGCACAGCCCACGTTCGGCCCCCGGCGGCGATCCTGTCGCAGGCGAAGCGGGGGTGGCCCGTGCCACATCGGCAGAGGGCGGTGATACGCCGACCAGTTCTTCTTCGTACACCCAATAGACATGTGTACGCACGGTGAAGCTGCACACATGGTCTGATGTTTACCTCGGCGTTCAACGGAAAGGAACGAGCGCTCATGCGCGAGATCCTCGGAAGGCGACGCAGGCTCCGGTTTCGGCGCAAGAGGGGACCTGTACAGCCGGCACAGCTGGAGGCGGCGCTCACCTGCGCCACCGAGTGGCAATGGCCCGTACTCCCCGGCGTGGGACCGAAGACTGCCGCCGTTCGCGGTGGCGGTGACGTCCGTGGCTCCGGCTGCGGCTGCCCTGACCCCGAGTGCGTCGTCCCCGGCGCACACCCCTTCGAGCCCGGACTGCTCGCAGCGACGACGGACGAGCGGATGGTCCGTTGGTGGTGGACGAACCGTCCCACCGCCCCCCTCATCCTCGCCACCGGCAAGAACGCACCCTGTGCGGTGAGCCTGCCGGCCGTGGCCGGGGCTCGTGCGCTCTCGGTGCTCGATCGCATGGACCGACGCCTGGGACCGGTGGTCGCCACCCCCACGCGATGGTCACTGTTGGTCGCGCCCTACAGCCTGGAAGAGCTCGGTGAGCTCCTCTACGCAAAGGACTGCGTACCGAGCTCGTTGCGGTTCCACGGCGAGGGCGGCTATCTCGTCCTGCCTCCTTCGGAGACCGGGCTGGGCCAGGTCCGTTGGGAGCGGGCACCGCTGGCCGGTTCGGCCACACCCTGGCTGCCCCCGGTGGAGGCCGTGGTGGACGCCCTGGTGGAAGCGAGCACCAGCGCACCCGACGGCGGCAGCCGTCTCGCTTACTGACCCCGTCCGCCCCGCGTGACCCTCGCACCGCCGTCGTTGAGTTCGGCACTGGCGGTGCGACGCTGGGGAAGGGGACGGGTGCCCCAGTTGTACGGCCGCCAGTGCGTTGTGCGGGATGGCGACATCGATCCGGCGCTCCGCCTGGGGCCGGCAGGCATCCGACGTACGTCACCGGCCCCGCCGAGTAGGGGCCGCAGCCGCCGGGTCCGTCCGCCCCACCGCAATGCCCTGAGCCGGAATTTGAGTTCCGCAACGGGGTGGAACGTCACCCGGACGGCATACCGCACAGATCATCGAGGCACGTGAGACGGGCGCTGAGCAGCGGCTCGACAGAACCTCGGGAAGCATTCCGGTGGTAGTGCCAACGGTAGTGCCATGCACTTTTGATCCGTTGTGAAGTGCATGGCACTACCGTTGGCACTGACATCAGACGGAGTGGACGGTACGAAGACAACTCCCTTGCGCGGCAAGGGAGTTGACGTTTGCTGACGCACTGTCACTGGAGGTGATCCCTCCGTGGAAAGACAGACGCCCGGTCGCTGGCGACGGGGGATGCACCAGCGACCGGGCTTATAGAACGGTAACAAGAGATCTGCTGTTCGCAAATTCGATCTCGGGTATTCGGACAATGATTCAGTACGCGATAGCGGGAGTTGTGACTGGAGTCACTACCCTTGTTCTGCCTCTTGACGAGGCAGGATCAGCACCCTAAAGCGTCTGTTCTGAACGCAGTTTCCCGCCATGGCTGCCGCCCGGACTCCCGCCGTGCCTCTCGCCCGGAGGGGTGATGCGGACGGGTGTCGAGCCGGATGCGGTCCCGACGGGCGCTGCTCGGTTCCGTGCAGCGCCGTGGCACCGGGACTCAACTCAAAGTGACCTGACGGTTGGTGAGACCGCTGCGGGCCCGACGCTCCGCGGGTGACAGGGGCACGTCCTGGGCGAGGGCCTTCGCCAGCCGCTCGGCGAACTCGGCCGCGGGCTTCTCGCACTCCTCGGCGCTCATCGTGGTCGGCAGGTCCCACACCGGGACCACCAGCCCGTGGGCGCGGAACGACCCGACGAGTCGGGTGCCCTCGCCGAGCGAGGCGTCGCCGGCCGCGTACAGCCGGGCGAGCGAGTCGAGCAACTTCTCCTCGGGGTGCGGCATGACCCAGCGCAGATGGTTCTTCTCCGGCGTCTCGCACCAGTACGCCGCGTCCACGCTGTCGAGTTTGACGGTGGGGATGGCGGCGGCGTTGGCCCGTTCCAGAGAGGCGGCCACCTCGGGGGCGGACTCCTCCGACGACTGCGGCACCCAGAACTCGAAGCCGGAGTGGACCTTCGGCTCGAAGGGCGCGTCCAGATCGAGGAGGTCCTGGAGCCGCGGACCCTCGCCCTGGGCGGTGGCCCTGGCCGCGGGGCCGACGGGGTTGCCCGGCTCGGTCGTCAAGGCACGGTCGAGGGTGTCCGCCAGGTCGCGGCTGAGATCGCCGCTCGCCGTGTCGTTCTGGAGCCCCAGCAACACGGAACCGTCGTCGCGACGCAGGGCGGGCCAGGCCATGGGCAGTACGGTCGCCAGGGTCACGGAGGGCACTCCGTCGGGCAGTCCGCCCTTGAGCGTGAGTTCGACCGTCGCGGCGGGCACCAGTTCGCGCAGGGCGACCCAGTCGCATTCGCCGGGGAGGCCGTCGAAGGGGCGCTGGACCAACTCGGTGACGGCGTGGGCTGCGGCGCGACCGTGGCACGCCTTGTAGCGGCGCCCCGATCCGCAGGGGCAGGGCTCACGTGCTCCGACCACGGGCACGGGCTCGTTGCCGCCGCGGCCCGGATGGGGCTGGGGCTTCGATGCCTTGGTCTGAGGGCGCTTCTTGGCCATGGTGCGGCTTCTCCCGATAGCGGCGGAGGTGCTGTGTTTGCGCGAGCCTAGTCGCCCGCCGCTCCGACGACGGCAATCGGCTGCCCGGTCGCACGCGGTCCGGCCGCGGTCCGGCCGCGGTCCGGGCGATCCGGTCCTAAAGACCGCCGGGCGGATTCGCGAGAACGCAGGGGACGAGCCGGCTGTTGCCTCGGTGGCGTACGCCTCCCGCACGGTCCCCGTGGCGAGAGCGCCCGGGAGACGGCCGTCGGGTGGCTCGCCACAGCCTGGCCACCCGGGTTCGAATACCCGGGTGTGACCGGTGCACGGACGGAAATAACAAGAATGCCCAGACGGAATAAACAAAGAATAAGAGAAAGGTTCTTGGATAATTCGACGGGCGCGAAGCCATGGCACCGGAGGCGAACGTCTGGGTGATTCGCCCATTGCCCCGGCTTGGGAAAGCCCGGCCCAGCCGGTTTTCGTCGCTCTCCGTCACCCTTGGTCGAGGGATGGCGTTCGCACAGCGGCCGTCGGCTGACCGCCCTTACTCGCTTGCCCGTGTCTGGCCGACGGCGGGAACGCGGGGAGCACTTCCGTACCGCGTTGCCGCATATGCCAAGGGTCTATGTCAAAAATCGGGAGCACGATCTGGTGCACGGTCCCTTGCACCCCGCCCATCAGCTGAGATCGTCATAGACCTCCGAGAAGTTGAATCCGGGCCCAGTGACGCGCGTAGCAAAATCATCATGGCTGTGACCCTTAGTGACGACCACCCATACGGTGACTTCGCCCGACGAGCTGTCGCGTACGCCCCACTCCTGAGCCAGGGCACTGATGATGTTGAGCCCACGACCACCCCTGGCGGTGACCGAGGGCGTGGCGGGAACGGGTCGGGTGGGACCGCCTCCGTCCGTCACCTCGACCGTCAGTCCGCCGGTCCTGTCGAAGCGCCACGCGGCGCGAATGCTTCCGTCACCCACCTCCGCATGTCCCAGCGGCCTGCCGTGTCGGCAGGCGTTGCTGAGCAACTCGGAAAGAATCAGAATCGCGTCGTCGACGACCGATTCCGGCACTCCGCCGCGGCGCAACTGCTCCCGCATCCGGTGCCGTGCTTCCCCCACGCCCGCAGGGCCATGGGGTACGGCCATGCTCGACGACGTGGGCACTTCTTGTGCCACCACCAACGCCACCCCCGAGACCTCCTTTGCCCCACGCCACCGTGTGGATGCCCCATTGGACTGGACCGGAAACCGGTCTGAGGCGGGCCTGTGGCGCACTCTCGGTGGGTGTGTACGGACCGAACGCGCCGGTGCACTCCCTGTGATGCAAGTGGCAGCTGCTGCCTCTGGTGACAGGTGTCAGCTTGCTCGGCCGAGTTGGCTCAGCACCTGCCGGGGGCGATTGGTGATGATCGCTTCGACTCCGAGTCTGGCGCAGAGCTCGACGTCCTCCGGCTCGTTCACGGTCCACACGTGGGCACGGTGGCCCGCCTGGTGCAGTCGCTCCAGATAGCCGGGATTGCCGCGCAGGATCCGAATGCTCGGACCCGCGATCCGCGCCCCTGCGGGGAGCCGGCCGTCGCGCAGCCGGGGGCTGACGAACTGCATCAGATAGACCGTCGGGATCGTCGGCGCCGCCGCCGCGATCCGGTGCAGCGAACGGGCGGAGAAGCTCATGATGCGTACGGGCGAATCCTCGGGGGCCGTCGGCCCGGCAAGACCGAACCGGCCGAGCAACTGGAGCAGCTTCTCCTCCACCTGGCCCGCCCAACGGGTCGGGTGCTTGGTCTCGATCGCCAACTCGACCCGCCGCCCGGAGTCGGCGACCAGTTCGAGCAGCCGCTCCAGCGTGAGCACCGAGGTGAGGGACGGATCGCCCCAGTCGGGACTCTCCACGGAGTCCTCGCGGCCCTTCCAGGTACCGAAGTCAAGGGTGGCGAGGTCGGCGAGCTCCAGCGCGGAGACGGCGCCACGACCGTTGGACGTGCGATTGACGCGGCGGTCGTGGACGCAGACCAGATGGCCGTCGGCAGTCAGGCGGACATCGCATTCGAGTGCGTCGGCGCCGTCGTCGATGGCCTTCATGTAGGCGGCAAGTGTGTGCTCCGGGGCGTCTTCGGACGCTCCTCGGTGAGCGACGACCTGAATGTGGTGCTGCCGTGCTTGAGTCACCCGGGTCATGGTGTCATCGAGAACGGGCAGGCGTGTGCAGGGGCCCGTCTCCGGTGCTCGTCTCCGGCAGTTCGTCTCCGGGGCTTGCCGAACACCGGCGGAGAGCTCCCCCGGCCGCCCTGCGGGTGCGCCCGCTTTGTCGGAAGTAAAGGATTACGGGAATACGCACAGGTCCTGCTTACAGTGGCCTGACGAGCCGTGGGAAATGCTGACCTGGACAGACCGGGCCGGCTGCCGAAGCGGACTCCCTGCTGAAGTGAGCGACTGCGGGCGACTGGGCCGAGGGATCTCGTACGTCCCGAGCATCTCGTCGATCTGCAAAACCTTGAGGAGAAGAGAGCTGTGAGCACTGAGAACGAGGGCAACGAGGGCACTGCGCAGCCGGCCGCCCCGTCCGTACCTCCTGTGCCGGCAGTGCCTCCCGGTGGATCTCCCGCGTCGGCTGCAGCGCAGGAACCCCCAGCGGCCGGGGGGCCCCAGGGAGCACCTGCGGCGCCCGCCGGCCCGCCCGTCGCGCCCTCTGGTGCTGCGCCGGCGACCGCTGCCGGAGCTGCGCCCGGTCCTGGCCAGGAGTCGGCGCCCTTCGCAGCTCAGCCGGACCACACCGCCGCTTCGCACCACGGCGGACCGGCCCCCCAGGGCGGGGGCTGGCCGCCCGCCCCACCGACCCTGCCCTCGTACGGCGCCTACGGCGCGTCCCCCGCAGACGGTTTCGGAGGCCAGGGCGGCTCCGGCTGGGGAGCCCCCGTCGCCCCGCAGCCCCGGCGCAAGAAGCCGGGCGGACTGGTCGCGGCCGTGTTGGTCGCGGCGCTGGTCGCGGGCGGAGTCGGCGGTGGCATCGGCTACTGGGCGGCCGAGCGCAACGACGACGGCATCAACTCCACGACGGTCTCCGCGGCTGACACCCCGAAGGACCTCAAGCGCGATCCGGGCACGGTGGCGTCCGTCGCCTCGAAGGCCCTGCCGAGCGTGGTCACGATCGAGGCGAAGGCCAGCGGGGCCGGGGGCGATGTCGAGGGCGGCCAGGAAGAGGGCGGCACGGGCACCGGCTTCGTCTACGACCAAGAGGGACACATCCTCACCAACAACCACGTGGTGGCCTCCGCTGCGGACAGCGGCACCCTCTCGGTGACCTTCTCGAACGGCAAGGAATACGACGCCGAGGTGGTCGGCCGGGCACAGGGTTACGACGTGGCCGTCCTCAAGCTGAAGGACGCCCCCGAAGGCTTGGCGCCGCTGGCCCTCGGCGACTCCGAGAAGGTCGCGGTCGGCGATTCGACGATCGCCATCGGCGCCCCGTTCGGCCTGTCGAACACGGTCACCACGGGCATCATCAGCGCCAAGAACCGTCCGGTCGCCTCGGGAGACGGATCCAGCGGCAAGAACTCCTACATGAGCGCGCTCCAGACGGACGCTTCGATCAACCCGGGGAACTCCGGCGGCCCGCTGTTGGACTCCCGCGGCGCGGTGATCGGCATCAACTCCGCGATCCAGTCCACGGGAGGCGGCTTCGGCCAGACCCAGGCGGGCTCGATCGGTCTGGGCTTCGCGATCCCGATCAACCAGGCGAAGAACGTGGCGGAACAACTGATCAAGTCCGGGGAGCCGGTCTACCCGGTCATCGGGGCGACCGTGGACATGGCGGGCAAGGGCACCGGAGCCAAGATCGCATCCCAGGGCGCGGGCGGCACGGCAGCCGTGGTCGCGGGCGGCCCGGCCGCGAAGGCGGGCCTCAAGTCGGGCGATGTGATCACCCGCTTCAACGACAAGCCGATCGACAGTGGCCCGACGTTGATCAGCGAGATCTGGAACCACAAGCCGGGCGACAAGGTGACGGTGACGTACGACAGGGCTGGCAAGGAGAACAAGGCGACGCTCACCCTCGGCCAACGCGAGGGCGACAGCTGACCCCACCCACCCACCGGCCGCCGAACGAAAGGCTGCTGCGTGCTCCACCTCAGGGCCGGTACTCTGTAGGCCGCTCCACGCCAGATGGCAGGGGGCACTGGTGGGTTGCCCGAGCGGCCTAAGGGAACGGTCTTGAAAACCGTCGTGGCAGCGATGTCACCGTGGGTTCAAATCCCACACCCACCGCCAGATCAGAGTATGTGCAGGTCAGAAGGGGTGCTCCCCAGTGGGGAGCACCCCTTCTGCGTTCAGCCTGTCTCACCCCGAACGCCTGAATCTCACTGCTGACCAGTGCGTGTGGCCAACCTGTGGCCAGTCGTCACCCCTGCTGGGGGTGGTCCGGGCTCGCGAGGGCGTCATCGATCATGCTGTTCGATGCCTGCTGCTGACCTCGGAGGATCTTGGCGTAGAACTTCCAGAGAACGGCTGGCGTGTGGCCAGCGCGGCGAGCCACTTCCACAGGGTCCACGCCTGCCTTGATCCAGAGAGACACCCCCGCGTGGCGAAGCGAGTACGGAACATCGGCCAGTAGCGTCTCGACTTCGTCAGCTGACAGGGCCTTCTCCCGTGCGGCGTCCCAGACTCCGCAGTACTCCGTCGAACGCACCCTGCCGCCCCTTGCCGCACGGAACAGGCGTCCGTCCTCACTGACGCCGTACAGCTGGAGATGAAGCCGCAGCAGAGCCACGAGAATGGGCGGGATCGGTACCGAGCGGGTGGAACGGCGGGCCCGTCGTTTGAGGCCGCGGTCCTCATACGACCTGCCGTCATCCGTCCATCCGGAACCGACTTCCGGCCGACTGCCCCGAAGCACGAGTTCACCCCAGCCGCTCGCAGGCAGCTTGCAGTCCTTCTTGGTGAGCGCCGCGACTTCGGACGGACGCATCGCTGCGTAGTAGAGACAACCGAAGAACGCGTGCAGCTGCTCGCCACGCGCACCAGACGCCCGAACAGCTTCTAGCAGGCCACGTGCCAGAACAGGGCCCGGAACGTACTGGAAATCGACCTCGTCATCAGTCTGGGGAGGGGCCCAGTCGATCCGACCAAGAGGATTCGTGGCCAGTAGGTCCCGCTCTACGGCGTACCGGAGAGCGTTGCTCAACACCATCCGCTTCCGTCTGATCGTGTTGTCGGCAGCCCGCTTTCCGTCCAGTCGACGCGAGATCGCAGCCAGGGCACGGCGAAGCTGGTCAGAGTCCGGCACGTCAGCCACCTGAACCGAGTGCGTTGCCACCCACTCCAGAGCTTGGGCGATATCGGCCGGTGGGGTCTCCGCATCCATTCGTGCAGTGAGTTCTCCTGATTCCTGCCGCACCATCTGAAAGGCCCAAGAGGAGAGTGCGCTACGGAGGGTCTTCGGGTTGGGAGCTCCCTTTGAGGAGGTGACCAGCACGCTCGTAACGGCCGTCATCGATTCGGCAATGCTGGCCCGGTGCTTGGCTGCTGCGGTGGGCCACTTCATCAGCGCATATGCGCAGGCATGGGTGAACCACGTTGGGGATGACAGTTTCCGTAGCTCAGACACAGGGAGACCCGTGACCGTGTCGAACTGCTCTCCTTCTCGGACTGCTGACATCAACTCCGCCCGACGACCATCAGCCAGGGTCTTCGTCTGGAAAGGCTGCTGGTGAGTCTGGTCGCCAACCAGCCAGCGGAGTTGGAAGGGGGCGCTCTTGCTCGGACGATTTCGGATGCCCCAGATACGGACGCTGTAGGTCAGTGCCATGTCTCTCCAAGAAAGAGGGGCCCACCGTGGTGGGCCCCTCTCGGGTTGTTCGGGTGGGTGAGCGGTTAGGCGGCTCTCTCGCAGTCGCTCAACCAGGTGTCGAAGTCCGCTCGCCGGATGCGGAGCTGGCCGTTGGGGAGCTTGATGAGCTTGGGTGCCTTGCCACGGGCACGCATCCGGTAGAAGGCGGCGCGGGACATGTCGAGTTCGCTGAGGACTTCGGGGAGCTTGAGCATCTGAGGGCGGGCCACGGTGCGACTCCTTGGCGGTGGGGTGGGCGTGTGTCCGAGGTGGGGATTTCTGCGTCACCGCGTCACCCGCGTCACCGATGTGCTCTGACCTGGGGTTTTGGGGTGACGCAGGATCGGCGGGCTGTGTCATGGGTGACGCAGGGGTGCGTCACCGGGTGACGCGGGTGACGCAGGGGTGACGCAGGATCGGCGGTCTGCGTCACCCCTGTCGGTGCAGCTCAGGGGCCGTTTTCCGTCCCCGGTGACGCAGGTGACGCAGGATCTCTCTACTTAGGAAAAGAGGGAGGGTGTCTGTAGTAGTGGCGGTGACCCCTCAAGCGAAGGAGGGGCCGCTTCGCGGCGCGACCTTTGGGCGGCGCAAGCGCCGGATAAGCAAGAGGAGCACCGCGGCGCCGGGGTGCTCCTCTTGCTTGTTCAGTTCGCGTGGAATGTCTGTGGGTTAGAACGCTGTCTGCTGGTCCGCCACAGGGGGTGTGGGGCAGTCGAGTTCGATGTATCGGGCGGTTTTGGTGCGGCCCCATTCGATGACGACGCCGCGGGCACTGAGGGTGGGTTGTAGGCGCTTGAGGCGGTCTGAGAGGACTTTCCCGGTGGTGGGCCAGCCTTTAGGAAGGGGGCGGCAGTCTTCGCCGCTGTAGAGGCGGGTGAGCGCGTGAAGCCACTCGGCCGACGTCATCCGGACCACGGCGCCGGGGTCGAGGGTGGCAGCGTGCTGAAGGACGGTCTGCGCCAGCAAATCCCCCTCAATGACATCGTCGTTGAGGTCGTCCAGAGTGGCCCGGTAGGCGTTCAACGCTCCCAGGCCAGTCGCCGCGTCCAACTGCGCGCACAGGTGGGCGAAGTCAGCCATCCGTAGATCGCTCGGGATGTCCGTCTGCGCGGCTCGCACCTGGACGGTCAGATCCAGCAGCGACCCGAGGATCACGGGCAGCACCTCTTCGAACTCCCGCCACAACTCCGCCTCAGTGCGTCGGACGGTGGGGCGTTCGAGCCGCAGCGGCAGGAGCCGTTCGGCAAGGTCCGGGCGAATGACTCCGACGTCGATACCGGTCATGAGCAGGGGGCGCCGGTAGCGAGCCCGGTAGACGTCCCCATCGGTGAACAGGGCGCGCTTCAGGGTCTCGGCACCGGTGACGATGCAGCACATCAGGTCGGACAGGTCGGGGCCGAGGTGGGACAGGTTGTCGAGGGCGGTGATCCATCCAGCCGCCACCGCAGCGGTCAGGCTCTCTTCGTCCTTCGGAGGGCGCCGCAGGTCTGCGCTCATGCCCTCGATGACCCGGGTGAGCATCCGACCCGACGTCGACTTGCCCGCCCCCTGGGGACCGGTGAGGAAGGGGGCGGGGACGGGGACGGACGGGCCAAGGCAGCCGACCAGCCAGGCGATGGCCAAGCACTCGGTCTCGGCGGTGGCGAAGTTGTTGAGCCGCAGCAGGAGGTCGATGCCCTTGCCGTTCGTGCCCTTCGCGGGCATGGGGAGTTCCCCGGTGAGCTGGGTGCGGCGCCAGCACACCTCACGCGGGTCGGGGGTCAGGATGTCCCATCCGGTGGGGTGGATACGGACCGACTGCCCGTCGTTGCGTCCGAGGTCGAGCCAGGTGGCACCATCGAATCCGGGTGCGACGCGGATGTGCACGGCCTGTACCTCCGTCGTCAGAGCCAGGGCCTCGATCAGGTCGAGGGCTTCCTTGAGCGCGGTTCCGTTGAACACGCCGTGCCCGTCGCGGAATAGGCCGACCATCAGCTCTTGCCGGTGGCTGCCCGTGGTGCCTTGCGAGCGGATGGGGCGGGCGACGGGGTGGCCGTTCTTCTGCGCGTACACGGTCCCGTCGGCGGTGCGGAAGTACCGGAAGTGCGCTTGGGCATAGTCGGTGATGACTTCACGGCCCGGGGTCTTGTCGTCCTCGGACATGGCTCACATCCCCAGCGCGCTTCGGGCGTTGGACCACGCATCCGTGCAGTGCCGCAGGCTCTCGCCCTTGGCGTGCGCGGCCGTGAACAACTGGCCGATGTGAGCGTCGGTGAGGCAGCCGCACCGGCCGTGCGTCGACAGCACCGCGAGGAACGTCCGGTACACGGTCGCGTGCACCTGGCTCTGGGCGTCGGTGATGCGCTGTTCGGCCATGGCGATACCGCGCGCCAGATACGCGGGGGTGCGGTGCCGGCACTTCCCACCGGTCGACACGGGCACCGGTACAGGACGCACACCTGCAGCGACCGAACCGACCCTGCCAGGGCTGGCCGCGTCCTTCACCACCAGAGCGAGCACGACGTCCGGCAGTGCGGTCATGGTGCCGGTGCCGGGGCCGAGCCACCGGGCGTAGGCCATCCTCGATTTGATGTCGACACCGGGCCGAACGGCGTTCGCGGACTGCATGGTGCCTTGGTAGATCCAGTGTTCGCCGCGGGTGGTGGGCACGGTGCGGGTGGCGGGGAGCTCCCGACGTGCCCATGCGATGGCGGTGGGGTTGTCGAGGTCGACGACGGTGAGTCCAGCGCCTGCGGGGTGGTAGGCGATGCCGTCCGCGTGGTGCCAGTCAGCGGCCCATTGAGGGGAGGTGAGCACGCGGGTGTCGAGGGTGGCGGCGGCCCATCCGTGGCACGGCATGGGGCACCCGCACGGGCCGGGAACTCGCATGTGCGGCCGTCCGCCACAGGCCATGTCCCGGCAGGAGCGGCAGTTCGCGGGGGGCCGCTTGGCACGTAGGGGCAGCACGGGCACACCGTGCTGGGCCAGGTTCAGCGCTGCGGATAGCAGCGTGGTGGTGCGGTCATGGGTCATGCTGGAGACCTCCACTGTTCAGTTGATGGCTGGTGGAGGAGGGCGGCCCCGGTCATTGGCGTGAGTGGGGGCCGCCCTTGCTGGGTCAGGTGGTTGTGGTGGCCTGGTGGAGGAGTGCTACGGCGGTGGCGTCGTCTCGCTCGCCGCTGTGGCCTGTGCGTGCGGCAGCGGTCAGGGCATCGGTGAGGGTCTGCGGATGGTCCTCGTGGGCACGTACCAGGGCCTCTAGCTCTGGGGGGCTGACCGTGTCGTGGATGCCGTCGGTGGTGAGTAGCACCAGGCGGTCGGGGATTTCGGCTTCGCGGACGGTGGCGACTACCGCGGTGGCCAGGGATGTGCGGACCCACGCGTCGTGATGATCGGCGAGGTCAGCGGCCGGACCGCCGTAGACCCGGAGGAACTCACCCATCGTCTGATCGGTGGAGTACTGGCGCAGCCGGACACCGTTCCAGCCCCATGCGCGGGCATCCCCCACCCACGCGATGCGGGTGGTGTCGTCTCCGGGGCCGGTGACTGCCGCCACGGCCACCGCATCCGGCTCTGGCTCGTCGTCATAGCCGGGGTCGGCTACCAGCTCGCCAGCGGAGAGGAGTCCGGCTAGGGCGCCGCGCCGGGCGGCCACTCGGGCGGCTACCTCGGCAAGCAGCGTGGCGACGGTGGCGACGCGTTCGGAGTGTCCGATGCCGTCCACGATGGCAGCCGCCGTGGTCCGGTCGGCCAGCATGTGCACCACGGCGGCATCGCCGCTAGGGCCAGCCGTACCCGGCCGTGTGGACAGTCCGATGGCGAAGTCGACTTCGTTCATGGCAGGTGTCCTTAAAGGTTGGGGATGGTGTTGATGACGGCGGTGGCGAGGTTGTTGATGGGTTCGGCTGCTCCGGTGGATGCGAGGAAGAACCCGAATCCTGCGGCGGTGAATGCGGCTCCCCAGCTGAGGGAGTTGGAGCGCAGGAGGAAGAAGAGGACCAAGGCGAAGAGGGCGACGAGGGAGACGGTTACGGCCATGTCGTGGCCTTTCGGGTCAGGGCTGACGGGTTCGGTTGAGGCGGGTTCCGGCTTGGTGGATGGCGCGGCTGGTGGTGTGGGTGCGGGTGCCGATGCGTGGCCGGTAGCGCTGGCCGCGGCAGCGGCGGCAAGGCTTGGGGCGCCGCTTCGACAAGTCGCGGAATCCGGTACCGGAGCACTTGCGGCAGCGTCCAAACGGACTGACTGCACATAGCAGTGCGTAACCAGCGATGGCGAGGGTGAGAGCAAGGGCTAGGAGGGCCATGAGGGGCCGATTCCTCTCGCAGGGCGGGGTTTCGGGGGTTTGCGCAGGTGGCGTGCTAGACGCTAGGTGCCTGATCAGGTGGCCTGTGGGCTGCTAGCAGGGGTGCTAGACCTAGCGGCGTGGACTGCTAGGTCTAGCGGGCTGCTGTGGCCTATGCCGCGGCTCGATCGGCGTTACGGCGTGTGATGGATGCGGTGATGTCGGTGCGGTCGATGCCGCGCCGGTTGGCGCCCTTGCCATCGTCAGTGGTGCCCCACACTTGGCCCGGCTTGATGCCCCAGGGCTTGAGTGCGGCGGTGACGTTCTCGCCCTTCCATCCGCCGTACGTCTCGGGCTGGGTGTCGGAGAGGCGGGTGGCGATGCGCTCGCACCACACCGACTTCTCGTCGGTGGCGATGACGGCGAGCACGTCCGCGAGGATGTCCGACCCGCTGCCGCTCTGCTCCGGGCCCTTGCCGTCCGCGTGGCCGGTGATGTTGCCGTATGCCTCACGGGCGGTGCGGGCGCGGGCCACGATGTGCTCCGCGGCAACGGCGTCGACGAACGCACTGGCGACGATGCGCGGGTCGTCCCCTTCACCGGACATCCAGCAGATGCCGCGGTCGGAGCGGGAGAACATGGTGGCCCGGTAACCCGACTTGTACATCGACGTGCCGAGCACCATGTCGTTGGCGGGCTGCCCCATGACCTTGAGGCAGAAGCGGAGCACGGCGTTCGCGCTGATGCCGGTGGGCAGGGACTTGGCGTCGGGGCGCTGGGTGCCGAACATGACGACCATGCCGAGTGCGGGGCCGCGCTTGGTGAGGTCGGTGCAAATCTCCTCGATCTCTTTGCCGTGCTCCGGGTGCTCGAACGGCACCTGGCACTCGTCGAACCCGGCCACGATCGGATGCAGCCCCAACGACTTGTCACTCGCCAACTCCGGGGTGACCTTCGATTCCGGGCAGCGGGTGCGCGGTAGGGACTTGATGACCTTCGCCCTGCGCCGCAGTTCTTCTTTCAGCTCTCGGAGCGCTTCCAGGACGTATTCGATGTCGGGGTTTTCCTCCCCGGCCCGGTAGCGGTGGCAGATGGGTTCCAGGGCGGAGAAGTCTCCGGTGCCCTTGAAGTCGAACGCGTGGATCTCTGCCCGCGGGTCGAGGGCGGCGACCAGCAGCAACAGCCGCATGAGGAATGTCTTGCCCATCCGCGGGATGGAGCCGACGACCACGGACGCGAACATGAGGGTCACGGACACGTCGCGCATCCGCTGGTCGTTGCCGAACACCACCGGCTTGAACAGGTCCACCGTGCCGGATTCTGCGAGGGGCCACGGTGGTTTGGTGGTCTCGTTCATGGGCTTGTCCCCCACCCACAGGATCAAGCGTCCTTCGTGCTCGGTCGGGTCGGGTGAGGGCCAGACGCAGCCGAGTTTGCGGCGTAGACCGGACGCCAATGGTTTGCGGGCCTCCATGATGTCCTCGGGGGTGACGCCGTAGGGGAGATCGAGGTCGGCCCGGTATCCGGGCCCGTCCCGCACAATCTCCGAGGTGAAGCGGAGCCCGTTCATGTCACCGCCCCGCTTGATAGCGGCGGTGATCCGGGCGTTCCCGATGGAGTCCAGCCCGCGCAGAACGAGCGAGCCGGTGAGCTTTTGCACCTCCGTCTTCAGCACCGCAGGCCCGATGACCGGTGCGTCAGGCTGCTGACCAGCCGCACCGAGCAACAGCACGCCACCCGCGGCGAACGCGTACAGGAAGGCAGGGGCCATGACGTAGAGGTAGAGCGCGAACCCGACCCCAAACACCGCAGCGACCAGGGTGACCAGACTGCGCAGACGCACCCGCCCTGCCCGCAGACGGGCCAGGCGCATGTACTCCTCAACGTCCTCAGCCCGGACAGCGGCAGCCCGCAACGGGGCCGCTTCCCGATCCCACACCCACCGGCCGGTGGACGCGACGAAGCGGCACGCTCCCCGCGGTGACATCAGGGCGAGCCGTCCGGCGTATACCGGCAGCCGTACTCCGTGGTAGCGGGTCGCATAGTAGAGGTTCGCCGCGGTGTGGCGGGTGGTCGCGGTGAAGTCACGCCGGTTGGTGAGCCATGAGGCGAGGATGGGCTTGCGCTTCTCGACGCTCACCCCCGGATCGGGCAGGGAAGGGTTATCGACCGGCACCGGGGCCGGCAACTCCTCGGCGTCCGGCACGGGCCGCAGATGCGCACCCACCGTGACATCCGTCATGCTGAAACCTCCTCAAGGTGATGTGGGACCGATGGGGCCGGGGTGACCGCGCATCTTTGGCGAGAGCGGGCGGTCACCCCGGGCACATCAGCGGTTCTGCTCGTCTTCGTTCCGTCGCCGTTCCGCGTGCATGGCCTCCAGAGCGGCGACGGCACCCAGGGCCTCGGGTGAGCCCGGCCCGTAGTCGCACGCGGCCTGTCCCATCACGGCGGCGGCGTCGGCGGTGCGGGTGATGAACTCATGGTCATAGTTGGAGTCGAACATGGTGGTGTCCTCACGTTGTTGGTGGGAGTGGGGGCTGCCGGGGTGGCAACCCGCCCGTTGGTGATCAGGTCAGGCAGCGCGTTCCTGCCGCTTGCGGGCACCCTCGATGACCCGCTCGACCTTGCGTTGAAGGTCGGTGAGGTCGACCGACCCGTGCCCGTGTCGGTCGGGGTCGGCGAGACCACGCTTCGCCATCCGGGCGATGAGCCATCCGACCCGAGCTTTCTCGGCGGCGGTGAGGCGCGGTGGGTCGGGCCGGTTGGACGACGTCATGCGGCCACCCGCTTCCACGCCGCCCGCAGACGTACCTCGGAGGCGGAGTGACCAGCGGCACGGAAGCGGACGGACATTTCCCGGTAGGACAGGGCCGGGGTCTGGCTGGTGCGGATCTCGTGGACCAGCTGGTCCAGTTGGTCGTCCGTGAGCACCGGTACGGCGTTCAGGGCGAGTGCTGAGACGGGCTCGGCGGGGCCCCAAACGGGAAGGTCCCACGCGGGTGTGACGCCCTGTGCGACGGGGACCGTCACGCTGGTCAGCGCCCTACCGGTCTCGGCACCATCGCGTACGGTCTCCAGCGTCGACCATGCCCCCGCGAGGGTCTCGGCGGTCTTAGCCTGGACGCGTGCGACGCGCGCCCCAGCCTGCGTCACGGCCGTCAACCGTGTCTCTTCGGTGGCTGCGTCGGCCCGGAGACGGGCGCGGGCCACGGCCGCTTGGTCGCGTGCGTCCTGCTGGATACTGCGGATCGCTCCGAGCGCACCGGGGGTGAGCGCGGTCCGCTCCCACAACCCGTGCACCAACCACAATCCCTTGGCCGCGATCGGCAGCCAGGCCACAGCCAGCCACGCACCCGCAGACTCCTCCCCAAGTGCGTGGACGACCAGGACGCCGGTCGCCAGCAGGCCGAAACCCCAACCGACCACAGTGACCGGGACGCTGTGGTCGCCCTGCGCGGCGAGACGTCGTTCGTAGGCGAGGGTGGCCAACCATCCGCCATCGATCCCCAGACCGACTACCAGAGCGACCGGCCACGGCATCACCGGCCCGAGCCACATCACGACCACAGCCAGCGTCAGCACCATCGACACGGCCGTCATCGCCACGGCGGGAAGCGCGGTCTTCGCGTTCATGCCGCACCCCCAGCCACTGTGCTGCGGTTGGTCAGGGTGCGACGGGCAGTCAGTACACGACGGCGGGCACGGCGCACACGCCGTTCGTCCAGCTCCGACACCGGACGGTCCAGGACGCTGATCTGCACGTCCAGCAGGTCGACCTCGGCCGTGATGAGCGGCATTTCCTGGTCGATGGCGTCCAGCTCGACAGCGGTCGGCTCACGGTCGAGGAGGGCAGGCGCGGTGTCGACTGCCCGAGGGTGCGGGATGATGGTCATGAGTCGGGTTCTCTCCCTAGCAGGTGGAAACGGCTCCCAGCGGCCCCGGTGCTCCAACACCGGGGCCGCGCCATGGCTACTTCTTCTTGTTCTCGTCCTTGCTCTTGCTGATCTGAGTCAGGTTCTGGTCGAAGGTGCCGGGGCCTTCCAGCAAGGCGTGCACGATGATGTCGGCCGCGCGCTCCGGATCACCGTTGGCGATGGCGGCCTTGGCTTCGTCCCTGCGGTTGCTGAGGAATCCCATGCGTTTCTCCTTGGGGATGTGAGTCCGGGGCTGTCCCGGCTCCCCACCCCACCCGTGCGAGACGGGCAGGGCAGGCAACCGTCAGCGCTGCACCACGGCCTGTGCGATATCGCGGTGGTAGACGCGAACGCCATCGCGTCCCACATCCCGTAGGCGCTCCGCCACAGCGTTGGCGACGGTCGGCGCACGATGCCGACCCCCCGCACACCCGGCAGCCACCGTGACCACTCCGCCACCAGGGCCCGACGCGAACGCCAGCACCGCACGGGCGGTGGCTTCCACCAGATCGACGATGCCCGGAGTGTTGAGCACCGCGTGCCGCACCGGCTCGTCAGCGGCGGTCATGGTCCGCAGCTCCGGGGACACGTGCGGGTCCCGGAAATGCGTCCGCAGATCAACGGTCAGATGCGCCGCGGGCGGCGCATCGTGCAGGTAGCCGAACGACACGATCTCTACTCGCGCGGCCATCACCGACCACCCCGAACACGGGCGTCGGTCTGGCTGCGCCGGTTGGCTTCTGCGACCTTGCGCGCCAACGCGGCGCGCTCCGTTTCTGTCATCCTTGTCACCACAGGTGACCTCCCATAAAGGTGTGCCTGTCAGCGGCGTCTGGGTTGCCCCCCGGACGCCGCCCTTCGTGTTGGGGCTTCCTGCTGCCCCACGACGGTCACCATCCCGATCGGTACAAATGGGGGATGGTGACGACGTGCAGCTCAGGACTGCCACGCGACCTTGAGCCGCGCTGACGACCTTTTGAGGGAGGTCGTGGCCCGTCGTACGCGCTTCTGGATCTGCGCCTCATCCCGCTCACCCGAGGAAGTGCTACTCGGGGTTGTCGCGCGGCGTGCCTGCCCTCGGGACAGATCCGGTCTTTTGAGTCGGTCATCCCTCGGGACAACCGACTGGTCTCCACTCACCTCGGCCGGAGTCCTCACGGCCGTCACGCTGCGGTGGATCACGCTGTGCAGTTGTTGATCGAGCAGCCCAAAGAAGGCCCCTCCATGCTCGTAGTCCTAGGACTGCGAGCCGCTGATAAGATTGTGACGCACAGTCCCAGGACTGTCAACAGTCCTGGGACTGTGTTTCACTGGGACGCATCGAAGGGAGTTCGGCTGTGGCACCCAAGTGGCGCGACCTGGCGGATCGGATCGCGCAGGAGATCAGGAACGGCGAGTGGGCACCCGGGGATCAGTTGCCCCAGATCAGAGAGCTTGTGGAGGCAGGGGAAGGCTCGAAGTCCACGGTTCATCAGGCATACAAGGCTCTTGAGGCCGAAGGGCTCGTGACATCGTCACGTGGTCACGGCACAGTCGTGCGCGCACGTACACCCCTCAAGCGCCTCGGCATTGCTCGCTATGACAAGGCGAAGTGGCGTGACGGCGATGAAGTCGCGTTCATCGCTGACCGCGTGGCGTCGGGGCGGGCGTACAAGCGGGATGAGCAGACGCAGACTGTGAGCCGCGTCGAAGCGACTGCCCTTGTAGCCGAAGGGCTCGGCGTCCCGGTTGCGTCCGGGGTCTACGCGCGGGCCCGGCTGGTGAAGGAAGGAACACAGCCCACTCACACCCTGACCAGCTACTACCGTCCCGAACATGTCGAGGGCACTCGCATCGTTGATCCCACACCGGGGCCTGCTGGCCGGGGCGGCGGGTACCGCGTGCTCTATGACGCCGGGTACGAGATCGACCACATGAAAGAGGCGCTGTTCGCGCGCGTGCCGACGGCCGACGAGGTGAAGCTCCTACAGCTCCCCGTCGGCGAACCTGTGATCGAACTGCACCGGACCACGTACACGGCAGATAGCACGGTGGTCGAGTTCGCTGTTGGTGTCCATGCCGCTTCCCGCTTCGCATGGGAGTACGAGTTCGACGTTCCCGATTCCGCCCGCCAACAGGACAAGGACAAGGAGGGTTCGGCGTGATCTCCGTACAGGACTGGAAGGACACCCAGCTTCTCTGGGACTACCAGCAGATGCACCACGAACCGCGCCCCTGCTCGGTCGGCATCGGTCTGGGCAGTCATGACCTGGGGGTAGCTGACACGACCGTGAGCCTTTTCCGGCGCGGCATGATGCCGCTGATCGTCTTCACGGGCGCGACCAGCCGGACAACCGTGGAGCGCATGCCGCGCGGTGAGGCTGAGCACTACCGGGACCGCGCGCTTGAACTGGGCGTGCCGGCGGACGCCATCCTTGTGGAGCCGCACGCACGTAACACCGGGCAGAACATCACCCTGTCCCGCTCGTTGCTCGAAGAGCAAGGGATCGAGGTGTCCTCAGTGCTGCTGATCAGCAAGCCATACGAGGAACGGCGGGCCTACGCCACCGCCCGGAAGCTGTGGCCCGAAGTGGAGTTCGTCAGTGCTTCCACCCCGATGACGCTCCCTGAATACGTCGACTCGATCAAGGACCCGCGCCTTGTCATCGACATGCTTGTGGGGTCGCTTCAACGGCTGTTGATCTACCCGTCGCAGGGCTTCATGATCTTGCAAGAGGTGCCCGGTGATGTGGCGCGGGCGTACGAGCGGCTGGTGTCGCGCGGCTTTACGAGCCGTCTCGTTCCCGAGGACGTTGGGAGCGCGTGACCCGCCTCGCGCCACCCCTGCGGCCATCCTCTGGCCAACATGGGCCAGCGGGCGCTACGTAGAACGGCAAAGGCGCAGGTCATGCCGCATCTGCCCGCCTGAAACCGGATGGTCTTGAAAACCGTCGTGGCAGCGATGTCACCGTGGGTTCAAATCCCACACCCACCGCGTGGTGAGCAGTGAAAATGGCCCCTGACCTGGGTTTTTGGTCGGGGGCCATTCTCATGCCCGGTTCCAGCGACTGCCGTGGTTTCCCGTTCGATCGGGCACGGCTGGGGCACGGTAGCCCGATCGCCTGGACGGTTCCGATGCGAGCGGTACATCTGAGTAGCTGTGCCCATGTGCAGGGCCTGCAACGTCAGCATGCTGGGCGGCATGCGATTAACGGGATGTCACCAGCAGTCGGAATGGCGGCGGGTATGAGGCCCGGGGGTGAGCCGTCGACCGGTGAGCAGCTTGTGGTCAGCGTGGCGCTCCTCGTCGTCGACCTGATGGTCGTCGCATATTTGCTGTTCCGCTACGGGATGACGGGCTGGGCTGACACTTATGACAGCGGCAATCCGCCCGATGCGCCCAGGGAGGCGTTGCGGGGAATGTGGCTTCTGGCTGGTGGCGCAGTCGTCACAGGCGGTGGTCTTCTTGTCCGGGGGTGGCGGATTCCGGCCGTCGTTCAACTGGTTGTCCTGGGAGCCGGAGCAGGGCTTGCCTGCTTGTCCGCCTTCGAATAGCGCGCGTCGGCCAGGCAACCTCAACCCACCGCCCTCCCCATGTGGACTGCGGCGCCTGAGTGCGGCGCCCGGATGCACGGTTCCCCGGCCGCGGACGCCCCGTGCCCATAGCGGTGGAGCGCCCTCTCAGCTGCGGGGATGCCTCGGTTCCCGTTCGCGTCCCTTGACGTCACACGCTACTCTCATCGAACAGAAGTTCGATGACACTTTTCGGGGTGATTCGTACGAGACTGACAAAGGGGGTCAGGTTTGGAGGTGCGGCATGGAGGGTTTTACCCATCTGCATGTCGCGTCCGGCTACTCGACCCGCTATGGCGCCTCGCACCCCCGTGACCTGGTGGTCCGTGCCGCCGAGCGCGGCATGGCGGCGCTGGCGCTGACCGATCGGGATGCGGTCACCGGGGCGGTTCGGTTCGCCAAGGCGGCGCTGGAACACGGTGTGCGGCCCGTCTTCGGAGTCGATCTCGCGGTGGAAGCCGAGGGAGCCGCGGGAGCAGTGCAAGCCGCGGAAGCTCTGGGACCTCTGGCGCCGGCCCGACCCGAGCGTTTCCAGCGCCGTCGTACCCCCGTACGCGGTGGAGCCCATGTCCATCAGCCCCCCCTGCGCGTCACCCTGCTCGCACGGGACCGGGTCGGGTGGGCTGCGCTGTGTCGGCTCACCTCCGCGGCCCATGCCCATCCCGTCGCGGGCAGCCCCGTCGTGTCCTGGGAAGCGCTCCGCCGGTACGCGGGCGGTGGTACGGGACTGTTCGCCCTGCTGGGGCCCGTGTCCGAGCCCCTGCGGGCGCTGGCCGGCGGGCGCCAGGATCTCGCCGAGCGGCTGCTCGTCCCCTGGCGTGAGGTCTTCGGGTCCTCGCTGCGGCTGGAAACCGTCTGGCACGGCCATTCCGGTACCGGGGCCGGTTCGCTGCGGCTCGCCGCCCGGACGCTGGGGTTCGGTGGTCGGGTCGGGGTGCCGGTCGTCCTGTCCAATGCCGTTCGTTATGCCGATCCGGCCCAGCATCGGCTCGCCGATGTGCTGGACGCCGCCCGGCTGCTGCGTCCCGTCGACCGGCGCCGGTTGGATTCCGGGGAGCGCTGGCTCAAAGGGCCCGATGCCATGGATGCCGTTGCCGAGCGGATCGCCCGGGCCGCTGGTGACGAGGGCGGGGGCGCCCGACTGCTCGCCGTCACCGCGGACACCGCCGGGGCGTGCCGCTTGGACGTGACGGCCGACCTCGGTCTGAAGCAGCGGCACTTTCCCGAGCCCGCGACCGTCGGGGCGAAGGACGCCGTCGATGCCGCCCGTGTGCTGCGGGAGCGCTGCGAGGCCGGAATGGTTCGCCGGGGGCTCGACGGTGATGAGAAGGCCCGTGCCCGTCTCGAAGAAGAACTGGCCATCATCTCCGAACTGGAGTTCGATACATACTTTCTGACCGTCGCCCAGGTGGTCGCCGATGTGCGGGAGATGGGCGTTCGGGTCGCCGCTCGGGGTTCCGGTGCCGGCAGCATGGTCAACCACGTGCTCCATATCGCCACGGCCAATCCACTGGACCATCGGCTGCTGTTCGAACGCTTTATGTCGCGTCGTAGAAAGGACCTGCCCGATATCGACCTCGATGTGGAGTCGGCCCGTCGGCTCGACGTCTACGACCGGGTGATCGAGCGGTTCGGTCGGGAGCGGGTCGCGATCACCGGGATGCCCGAGACCTATCGGGCCCGCCATGCGCTGCGTGACACGGGGCTCGCCCTCGGCATCGCCCCGGCCGAGGTCGACCGCATTGCAAAATCGTTTCCTCATATTCGGGCGTCGGACATCACGGCTGCCCTCGCCGAGCTGCCCGAGCTACGGCAGTTGGCTGCCGAAGCTGCCCCGTACCGACTGTTGTTCGAGCTCGCCGAGGGTCTGGACGCGCTGCCCCGCGGGATCGCCATGCACCCCTGCGGAGTGATCCTCACCGACTCCACGCTGCTCGACCGGCTCCCCGTCCAGCCCACGCCCACGGGCGGCTACCCGATGGTCCAGGCCGACAAGGAGGACGTTGAAGACCTCGGGATGATCAAGCTGGACATCCTCGGGGTGCGGATGCAGTCCGCGATGGCCCATGCGACCGCCGAGATCGAGCGGGTCACGGGCCGCCGGATCGATCTGGACGATCCCCGCCAGGTGCCGCTGGACGACCACTTCGCCTTCAAGCTGATCCAGGCGTCGGACACCCTCGGCATGTTCCAGTTGGAGTCACCGGGTCAGATGGACCTCCTCAGCCGGCTGCAACCCCGCGACCCGCAGGACGTGATCGCCGATATCAGCCTCTTCCGGCCGGGTCCGGTGGCCGGCGGGATGCCGGAGCAGTACGTCGCCGCCCGCCACGGCCGCCCCGTGTCCAGCCCGCACCCGGATCTTGAACCGATCCTCTCCGACACCTACGGAGTGCTGATCTGGCACGAGCAGATCATCGAGATCTTCCACCGGTTCACCGGCTGCGATCGGGCCTTCGGTGATCTGGCCCGGCGCGCCCTGGGCGACCCGGGCCGGCTGCCGCGGGTCCGCGACTGGTTCCACCGGGAGGCGGGTGCCCGCGGCTACTCGCCGGAAGTGCTCACCGCCGTATGGAAGACCATCGAGGGCTTCGGTGCCTACGGCTTCGCCCGCGCCCACGCGGTCGCCTTCGCCGTACCCGCCCTGCAATCGGCCTGGTTGAAGGCGCACTACCCCGCCGCCCTCTATGCGGGCCTGCTCGAACACGACCCCGGGATGTGGCCCAAGCGCGTCATCGTCGCCGATGCCCGCCGCCACGGCATCGCCGTGCTCCCCGTCGACATCAACCGGTCCGGCGCTGATCACACCGTCGAGAAGGCCCCCGACGGCACCTGGGGCGTACGGCTGTCGCTGTCCGAGGTGCGGGGCATCAGCGGTGACGAGGTCACTCGGATCGCCGCCGCCCGTCCCTACAGTTCACTGTCCGACTTCTGGCAGCGGGCCCGCCCCAGCCGACCGACCGCCGAACGCCTCGCTGACATCGGTGCGTTCGATCCGGTACGCGGTGGGATGACCCGCCGTGACCTGCTGCTCCAGATCGCCGAACTCCACCGCCAGTACCGTGGCCGCCCCCTCGACGACGGCCAGCTCCCCCTCCGTACGGACGAACCGCAGGGCAGGGGAGCCGGTCTGCCGGATATGACGAGCCGGGAGGAGTTGGGCGCCGAACTGCGGGTCCTCGGCATCGATGTCAGCAGGCATCTGATGGACCATCACCATCAGTTGTTGCGGGAGCTCGGCGCCACCGACGCCCGACACCTCTCGGAGTTGCGGGCCGGTGAGAGCGTCCTCGTCGCCGGTGTGCGGGCCGCCACTCAGACCCCGCCCATCGCATCCGGCAAGCGGATCATCTTCGTCACCCTCGACGACGGTTCCGGCATGGTCGACCTGGCCTTCTTCGAGGACAGCCATGACGCCTGCGCCCATACGGTCTTCCACTCCGGGCTGCTGCTGGTGCGCGGCACGGTCCAGCAGCGGGGCGGGCGCAGCTCGGTCGTCGGGACGATGGCATGGGACCTGGAGGCCCTTGCGGTCGCCCGCCGCGATCAGGGCCCGGAGGCGGTCTACCGGCTGCTCGGTCCCGCTGCCGCCCCCGTGGCACGGGCACACCGGGACCGGCGTCCCCAGCGCACGATCGCGCAGGAGACCGGGGCGAGCCTCCATCCCTGGGCCGACCTCCAGCCCGCCGGCGATCTCAAGACGCCCGATCTCACCTCGCTCGGCTACACCAGCCCGGGGAGCGCGGGATGAGCGGCCGGGGCAGTGCACCGCACCCGGGAGCCGGCCCGCAGGGTGCTCGGCACGTTCTGCGCGTCCACTACCACGTGGGGGACCGCTTCCACCCGGTCGGCGGTTCGGACGACTCCGAGCTCTACGGTCGGCTCATCGAACAGCTCCACGGGGTCACTCCGCGGGTCCAGGCGATTCCCCCCACCGCCGCCGACTGCGACATCTCCGGTGCGCTGCGGTACTTCCACCGCGGGCCCTATGAGCTCGCCCAGATGGTCCAGATGCGGATCAGGGCGCTCCATGATGTGGACACCACCCTGGGCCTGGCCAGCAACCGGATGCTGGCCGCCATGGCTGCTGATGCCACCGCACCTGGTGGGATCACCCGACTCCGCCCCGAACCGGAGGCCATTGCCGCGTTTCTCCGTCCGCGTCCAGTCGGTGCGTTGCACGGTGTGGGTCCGGCTCTGGCGGGTCTCCTCGTACGGCACGGGCTGCACACCATCGGCGCGGTTGCCGACACGCCCGTGGGCACCCTGCAACGGCTCCTCGGTCGGACCCAGGGCAGACGGCTCCACGAGCGGGCCCACGGAGTGGACGAACGCCCCGTGACCCCGCAGGCCCCGGCCCGTTCGTTCAGCGCCGATCACGCCTTCGTCCGCGATGAGCTCGATCCCGACCAGCACCGCAGGGCCGTCCTCGCACTCACCGAGCAGTTGGGCGTCCGGCTGCGGTCCCAGGGGCAGATCACGGGCCGGATCACTCTGGTCGTGCGGTACGCAGACGGCTCCGCCACCACCCGTACGCGCACGCTGTCCGAGCCCACCCAGCACGGCATCGCGCTGGTCCGGGTCGGGTACGACCTCTACGAGACATTGGGTCTGCAACGGGCCAGGGTCCGGGGGATCGCCCTGCGCGCCGAGGGACTCAGGCCGGTGGAGCACGCGACGACGCAGCTCACCTTCGACCCCGTCGACGATCGGGCCCGCCGCATCGAGGCGTCGGCGGACCGCGCCCGAGCACGTTTCGGGCCGTGGGCGGTTCGGCCGGGGACGCTCGCGGACGTATGACCCACGGCCCCTGGCAGCGATGTGTGAGCCACGGCCCCGGGTGGTGATCCCGCGCCTCCGGAATCGTTCAGTGGCGGGGGCTCGATGTGAGCCGGGCGGCGGACGCGATGGTGGCGCGCGCCTCGCGTTCGGTCAGACCGGTTCGTACGGCTGCGTGGACGAGCGCCGACGCCAGGGCGCTGCCGATGCCGTTCTCGTACGCGCGACAGGAGGCCCAGAACAGCCGGGCGTTGCGCTGGCCCTCGGGCGCGGCGAGTACGAACTGGACCAGTCCTCGGCCGTGTTGTCGGGAGGGTTGGTTTCCCCCTGTGGGCGCAGGTGCCGGGTGGGGGCGTACGGGAGGTGCGATCAACTGGAGGAGTGCGGTGGGGCAGGGGGCGGGGGAGAGCCCGGCCGTACCGGGGGCGAGTCGATAGGTGCCCTGGGTGGTGACCGAGCCGGGGCCGACCAGATAGCCGCCCGCCCCACGGACGTCGATGCCGGGGGCGATTCGGCTGGCCGAGTTGGGCACGGCGATGTCGGAAGGGCCGGTCAGCCAGAGATGGCGGCCACCGCTCGGAGTGAGGACCGTGATCGTCTCCGGGATCGTGAAGAGGTGGCGCAGCGCCAGGTGGTGGAGCGCGGAGAGGGAATCGGTGGTGGATTCCCGGGTCTCCATCGTGCCCAGCACTTCCATGGCGGCGAGGGCGGCCAGCGAGCGGGTGGAGTTTCTGGAGCCGTTCGGAGAACTGTTCGTCGAGGCGGAGTGCGTCGTTTCCCGGGCATCCGTGGGCTGATGCGGTCGGTTCGACTCCGGTGCACGACTCTCTGCGGAGGCAGTCGTACCCCGGGGGCGCTTCAACTGCTTCACGTCGAGGTCCAAGCCGATCAGATGGTGTGGGGCCCTGCCGCAGGCGATGCCGTACCCCGTGGCCCAGGGGGCTGCGGCGAACAGGGCCCGGATCGCGATCGGATCGACGGTGGCGTCATGGATTCCATGCCCCGACCGTCCGCATTCCCCGCGGCAGTGCGTCGGCTCGGGGCCGTCCCGGTGGGGCGAACGCAGGGCGGGCAGCTTGTTGGGGGAGAGCGGGATGACGGGAAGCCCGCGCTCGGCGGCGAAGAGGGCATGGGCGAGGGCCAGGGCGGCGGTTTGCCGAGCGGTGGTGGCCATGACTCTAGTTTCGTACGAACGTTCGATTAAGGGAAGAGGGGGAGATCGCCCCGGTAGGGACGGAAGCGGTGTGGCTCGTTCCGTGCGCTGACGGGTCGCTCCCGTACACCGACGGCTGTACGTCTCACCCTCATCAGGTCGCGGTCACGGTCACGGTCACGGTCATTGGTCACGGGCGATCGGTACGGGGCGCTGCCGTCGTCGCTCGCGGCCGGGGCGGACCGTACCCGGACCCTCCCGGCGCACGGGGGCACGCGGCTGCTGCGGTCCGTTCGCTGCGGTTTGCCTCCGTGCGCTGGAGTGTCCGTGGTAGCGGAAGGCGAGGTCAGCGGCTGGGAGCAGGTCGGACGTCCGCTCGTGGAACCCGATCCGGGTGGGCTGCCGAGAGTCCTCCCACGGTGTTCCCGGTCGCGGCGGAACCTTCTCTTCCGGGGTGGTGGGACGGTCGACACGCCCAGCCGTGGAGCCGCAACGCTCTTGCAGCGGCCCCGAGAACCAGGTCATCGCCCCTGAGGGTCCCCTCCACCTACAGGAGGTGACCCCGACCATCCCAGTACAACCTGAGAGGGACATGTCTTCACGACCTGTGGCCGATCCTTACGCTGACGCCCGCTCCTAGCGTGGAGCCATGACCACGCCAGTCTGCACAAGCGCTTCGAAGGCTGCCGTGCCGGTGCCTCCGTCGTATGGAGCCGACGCCCGGTATGCGACCCATGCCCGCTACTCGTCGTTCTCGTCGTACGTACGGGCGCGGGGGCCCGTACTGCTGCGCACGGCACGTTCGCTCACCGCCAATCCGAGTGATGCGGAAGACCTCCTCCAGACCGCGCTCACCAAGACCTATGTCGCCTGGGAGCGGATCGAGGACCACCGAGCGCTCGACGGCTATGTCCGTCGAGCCCTCCTCAACACCCGCACCTCACAGTGGCGCAAGCGCAAGGTGGACGAGTTCGCCTGTGACGAACTGCCCGAACCGGACACCGTGCCCGCACCCGACCCCGCGGAGCAGCAGGCCCTGCGCGATGCGATGTGGCGGGCCGTGATGAAACTGCCGGACCGGCAGCGCGCCATGGTCGTCCTCCGGTACTACGAGGACCTCAGCGAAGCGCAGACCGCCGAGGTGCTCGGGGTCTCGGTCGGCACGGTCAAGAGCGCGGTCTCCAGGGCGCTCGGCAAGTTGCGCGAAGACGCGGAGCTGGCGCCGGTGCGCTAGGGCGCCGATGTCATCTGAAGGGGCACCTCGACCCCTTCGGTGCGCCTCCCTCCGGGGTTGCGCGCCCCTGCTCGAACAGCACGGTGAAGGCCCCGTGGCAGTAGTGACATACCACCAGGTATGTGCGCAGAATCTGCACACCGTTACTGCCACGTAGCGCCAGCGCCCACCAGGAGGACGCCGTGCTGAGCACCATGCAGGACATACCGCTGACCGTCACCCGAATCCTGCGCCATGGGATGATCGTCCATGGGAAGTCGCAGGTCACGACGTGGACGGGGGAGTCCGAACCGCAGCGCCGCACCTTCGCAGAGGTGGGTGGACGCGCGACGCAGTTGGCTCATGCGCTCCGTGACCGACTCGGGGTCGACGCCGATCAGCGGGTTGCGACCCTCATGTGGAACAACAGCGAGCACGTCGAGGCGTACCTGGCCGTCCCCTCGATGGGAGCCGTGCTCCACACCCTCAACCTCCGGCTGCCGGCCGAGCAACTCGTCTGGATCATCAACCACGCGGCTGACCGTGTCGTCATCGTCAACGGTTCGCTCCTTCCGCTCCTCGCGCCCCTCCTGCCGCACCTGCCGACGATCGAGCACATCGTCGTCGCGGGTCCGGGCGACCGTTCCCCGCTCGCCGGGGCGAACGCCCAGGTCCACGAGTACGAGGAACTCATCGCCGACCGACCCACCAGCTTCGACTGGCCCGAACTCGACGAGCGCACCGGAGCCGCCCTCTGCTACACCTCGGGCACCACGGGCGACCCCAAGGGCGTCGTCTACTCCCATCGGTCCATCTATCTGCACTCGATGCAGGTCAACATGGCCGAGGCGATGGGCCTCACCGATCGCGACACCACCCTGATCGTGGTCCCGCAGTTCCACGTCAACGCCTGGGGCCTCCCGCACGCCACCTTCATGACCGGCGTCAACATGCTGATGCCGGACCGCTTCCTCCAGCCCGCCCCCCTCGCCGAGATGATCGAGCGGGAACGGCCCACGCACGCCGCGGCCGTCCCCACCATCTGGCAGGGGCTGTTGGCCGAGATCACCGCGAGGCCCCGAGACATCAGCTCCATGAAGCAGGTCACCATCGGCGGCTCGGCCTGTCCGCCCGCGCTGATGGAGGCGTACGACCGGTTGGGCGTTCGGCTCTGTCACGCCTGGGGCATGACCGAGACCTCACCGCTCGGCACGATGTCGCACCCTCCCGCCGGGCTGACGCCCGAGGAGGAGTGGTCCTACCGCATCACGCAGGGCCGCTTTCCGGTCGGCGTCGAGCCCCGACTGGTCGGCCCGTCCGGCGACATCCTGCCCTGGGACGGCACGTCGGCCGGTGAGCTGGAGGTCCGTGGGCCCTGGATCGCGGGTGCGTACTACGGGGGCGCGGGCGGCGAGGATTTCAAGCCCGCGGACAAGTTCAGCGAGGACGGCTGGCTGAAGACGGGAGATGTGGGGGTCATCTCCCCGGGCGGCTATCTGACCCTGACCGACCGGGCCAAGGACGTGATCAAGTCCGGCGGCGAGTGGATCTCCAGCGTGGAACTGGAGAACGCCCTGATGGCCCATCCAGAGGTGGCCGAGGCGGCCGTGGTGGCCGTACCGGACGAGAAGTGGGGCGAGCGCCCGTTGGCGACGGTCGTCCTCAAGGAGGGGGCGACCGTCGGATACGCGGAGTTGAAGGAGTTCCTCGCCGAGACCGTGCCCAGGTGGCAACTGCCCGAGCGGTGGGCGGTGATCGCGGCGGTCCCCAAGACGAGCGTGGGCAAGTTCGACAAGAAGGTGCTCCGCCGTCAGTACGCGGACGGCGCGCTGGACGTCTCCGAGGCGTAGCCGGCCCTCGCTCGTCGGGTTCGCACCGGCCGGCCCTCGCGGGAGTATCCGCGGGGGCCGGTGTGCCGGGCCGTTCACGCCCGGCCCGGCTGGAAGGATCGCCCGCTGGGTCCGGGGGCGCGAGCCCCTGTCACGCTTTAAAGCCCGCACACCCCTCAGTTCGTACCGATCTTCGCCAGGAGGTCCACGATGCGCGCCTGCACCTCACTGCTCGTCGACCGCTCCGCGAGGAACAGCACCGTCTCGCCCGAGGAGAGCCGGGGCAGATCGGCCCGGTTGAGGCCCGCCGACGTGTAGACGACCAGAGGAGTGCGGTTCAGTTGGCCGTTCGCCCGGAGCCAGTCGATGATCCCCGCCCGGCGGCGACGGACCTGCATCAGATCCATGACCACCAGATTCGGCCGCATCTGGGCCGCGAGCGTGACGGCGTCCGTGTCCGCGCCCGCGCGGGCGACCTGCATCCCCCGCCGTTCCAGGGTCCCCGTCAGCGCGAGGGCGATCTCCTCGTGTTCCTCGATCAGCAGCACCCGCGGAGGGTGCTGCTCGCTGTCCCTCGGTGCCAGCGCCTTGAGCAGGATGGCCGGATCGGCGCCGTAGGCGGCCTCCCGGGTCGCCTGTCCGAGACCGGCCGTCACCAACACCGGCACCTCGGCGGCGACGGCCGCCTGCCGCAGGGACTGGAGGGCGGTACGGGTGATGGGACCGGTCAGCGGGTCGACGAAGAGGGCCGCGGGGAACGCCGCGATCTGCGCATCCACCTCTTCCCGCGAGTGCACCACGACCGGGCGGTAGCCCCGCTCGCTCAACGCCTGCTGGGTCGAGACGTCCGGGGCCGGCCACACCAGCAGCCGTCGCGGGTTGTCCAGCGGCTCGGGCGGCAACTCGTCGTCCACGGGGTGGGGGTGCGGGCGGTTCGCCACCTCGACGGCGCCACCGGGACCGTCCAGCGGCTCGGGCCCTTCGGCACCCTCGACCGGTGCCCCTATCGCATACGCGCGTCCCTCTGACCGCTCGACAGGGCGCCGGGTGCCCGGCTGAGCAGGCGCGGGGTGCTGCCGTGCGGACGGCTCCGACCGCTCACCCTCCGGGGGCGTACCCAGTTTGCGGCGCCGGCCCGAACCGAGGCCCTGGCCGCCCTGCTTGTCGGAGTGGGGCTTGGGCTCGCCGGGCTGCTGGTCCGACTCGGGCGGCGGGGTGAGGGACACGCCCTGCCCGAGCGTACGCACGCTGAACGCCCGCCCCTGTGAGGCGTCCGCGGGCAGCGGGGCCTCCGCGGGCAGGGGCTGTGCGATGGACTGAGGTCCCGCGGAGTGGGGCGCCACGTGCTGTGAACCGGACGACTGCGATCCGGACGGCTGCGAACCGGACGACTGGGGCCCGGACGGCTGCGAACCGGTCTGCGCCGGCACGGTCGGAGACTGCCCGGCCTTCGGCGTGCCCATGGCCTCGGCGGCACTGCCGGACGGTTCGACGTTGGGCGACGACAGGGCTGGCGACCCGGTGTTCTGCCCGGGCACCCGGGCCTGCCCGCGCGCGGTCTCGTCCGCCGCTGCCGCGTGCTCCCCGGTCGCATCGGCGGGCACGGCGGTGAAGGCCGTACCCATCGCCCCCGGCTCGTGCCAGCCCTGGGGCTGCGCCAACTCGGCGGCACGACGCCTCCCCGTCGGCACCGGGTGCTGCTGCGGCGGAGTGTGTCCGGCGGTCGGATCCGCCCGTACGAGTTCGTGCTGACCGGCCGGCGAGACATCCGGCTGTCCCTGCCCCGCAGGCAGTCGATCGGCTTCGGCCGGCGGCAGCGCGAACGCCGTACGCACGCCTTCCGGGGCCCCCGGCGTCTCCGCGGGTGCGGGTGCGAGCGCCCGCCGAGCACGTCGGCCGCTCGGCGTCACCTCGGCCCCGCCGGGCAACTGACGCGCACCCGTGGGCAACTCGTGCATCGCGCCCTGCGGCCTGCGCTGAAGCCCCTGGGCGTCGACGGGCACGCCCTGCGGCGGCACCGTCTGCCCGAACGCGGGACGCCCGGTCGACGCGGCACCCTCGGCCGCCGTGACCACGGAACCCTCGGCCGGCCTACCGCTTCCCGCGGCCACCACGACGGCACCCTCGGCGGAGCTGGGCCGTCCACGTCGCCGCCCGGTCCCGTCGCCGCCGTTCGTCTCACCGTCGCCCGAGGGACCACCGGAGTCCTGGGCGGGGATCGCGCCCTGTGCACCAGCCGACGGCAGCTGGGGTTGGTCCAGATGGGCCCTGCGTCGACCCGTGGGCGGTTCGGCGGGCGACTCATCGGCGCCCTGGGCCGCCAGAGGGCTCTCCAGGAACGCATCGGTCGAGCCCCTGCGCGCCCGCCGACGTCCACCTCCCGAGGTCTCCGACGACATCTGCTGCTCAGGCAGGGCGACTTCGCCCCCGGCCGTGCCGTCGTCGGGAACCGCGGCAACGGGGTCCGCGACCGGCGGCACCGGCACCGTCCCCGTGCCCTCGCCCAGCGGCACCTCCAGCACATAGGCGCTACCGGCAGTGCCCGGCACCTCATGCGTCTGGAGCACCCCGCTGTGCGCCTGGACGATGCCCCGCACGATCGGCTGGTGCACCGGGTCGCCGCCGGAGAACGGGCCCCGCACCTCGATCCGTACGACCTCTCCGCGCTGCGCCGCCGCGACGACCACCGTGGTGTCCACATAGCCGCCGTCGGGCAGCAGGCGGGCCTTGCCGGTGGAGTCCACCCCGGCCACATCAGCGATCAGATGGGCCAGTGCGGTCGCCAGCCGAACGGCGTCCACCTCGACCTCCATCGGCGGAGCGTGCACCGCGAACTGCACCCGGCCGGGGCCGATCAGCTCCACCGCGCCCTCGACACCGGCTGCGACCACTCCGTCCAACTGGGCCGGGCCCTTGTAGAGGCGCTCCACGCCCGCGTCCAACCGCTGGAAGCCGAGGACGTTGTCGATGAGCGTCGTCATCCGGGCGTATCCGGCGGCCAGGTGGTGCAGGATCTGGTTGGCCTCCGGCCACAGCTGCCCGGCCGGATCGGCGGCCAGCGTGCCAAGCTCGGAGCGGAGCTCCTCCAGCGGGCCCCGCAGCGAACCGCCGAGCACCGCCGTCAGCTGCTCGTGGTTGGCCGCCAGTTCCAGATAACGCTCGTCCCGCCGCTCGATCTCCGAGGTGTACCGCTCCGCCTTGTCCGCCAGCTCGGTCGTGAACTGCTCGGTGGTGTCCGCGAGCTCCCCGGTCAGCCGCTCGGTGGTCTCCGCGAGCTTCTTCTCCAGCTCCTCGGTGGTGCCGGCCAACTCGTCCGCGTGGGCCTTCTCCAACTCCTCGTAAGGCCGTCGGTCCGTGAAGGTCATGACGGCGCCGACCAACTGGTCCCCGTCGCGCACCGGAGCGGTGGTCAGGTCCACCGGCACCCGCGAGCCGTCCTTCGCCCACAGCACCTGCCCCCGCACCCGGTGCTTGCGCCCCGACTTCAAGGTGTCCGCCAACGGCGACTCGGCGTACGGGAAGGGCTTGCCGTCCTCACGCGAGTGCAGGATCAGCGGATGGAGCTCCTGGCCGCCGAGGTCGCTGGCACGGAAGCCGAGGATCTGGGCCGCCGCCGGATTGACGAGCACGACCCGGCCGTCGGTGTCCGTCCCGACCACACCTTCGGCCGCGGCCCGCAGGATCATCTCGGTCTGCCGCTGGGAACGCGCGAGTTCGGCTTCCGTGTCCACGGTCCCCGAGAGATCGCGCACGACGAGCATCAGCAGTTCGTCACCGGTGTAGCTGGCGCTGTGCATGTCGTACGCCTTGCGCCCGTCCTCAAGACTGGCGCTCGTGACCTCGACCGGGAACTCCCCGCCGTCGGTGCGCCGGGCGACCATGCGCGTCGGCTTGGTGCGACCCCGCTTGTCGGCGGCCTCCGGCCGGCGCATCGAGCCGGGAATCAGCCGTGAGTCGAACGCGGGCAGCAGATCGAGCAGCCCGCGCCCGACGAGCGCGGTGCCCGGGGTCTCGAACAACTCCAGGGCGATGGTGTTGGCGTTGACGACCGTGCCATTGCAGTTGACGAGCACCAAGCCGTCGGGAAGTGCGTCGAGTATTGCCGCGAGGCGAGCAGCGCCTCGGGATGGCCTGCTGCTCACGACGACGGTTCCTCCCTGACCTACAGCGTGTGTAAGGGACAGCCGGTTCCCGGCGTGCTGCCCGGGTCTCCGCCTGTCACAGGAGGGAGTCTAAAGGCAGCAGATGAGAGAGGGGCGGTGGATCGGTGGGAGGGCTGCTCGATGTTTCGTGTACATGCCGTGACCACAGCACTGTCACCTGGTGCTGGGCAGTACGGGCTCCATGGCTCGCCACCGGGAGATTTCACATCCGTCGGTCCGGCTGAACACGGCGTCCACGGGCCGGCCGTGCCAGGTTCCGGTCACCCGGGCGGTGGCAGGACCCCCCGACTGCTGGGTGCACATCTGCCCTTGGGGCACCGGAGCGAAGGGGTTGCTCCCCTCCCGGGCGATCTGGTCGAGTCGGGAGCAGGCGCGCTCGGCCGCGGGGTGCGTGCCGCCCGCGCCGCCCAAGGGTGAGCACTCCAACTCGTACCGGCCGTCCGCACGCGTGTACCCCGTTTCGGAGACGACCACGGTGAGCCGATCGGCCTCTGGGGAGATCAGCGGGGAAGAGAGCAGCGGCAGCGGGAAGGGCAGCGTGGTGGCTCCCGCGACGGGTACCGCGGCGATGAGCGCGGCGGCCGACGTGGTTGCGGTGAGGATGATGCGACGCAGCATGGACGCTCCTGGATCTCGGTCGAGGGGCGGCGCCCGCGACGATCCCCGCCGATCCGACGACGGACTGACGCCCGTGCCGCCGACCTCGGCGAGGGTCACCGCGCAGGAACCGTCCGCGTCAGCCGCGCACGGTCCCCGGCCGGGGCGGGTGCCCCGGCGTCCCCAACGCTTCTAACGCTCAGCGCGCCCACGCGTTGCGCAACCCGGCCGCGGCCGACCGTGCGCGTCCACCGGCCGGGCCAGCGCTTTGCCCTGTGGTCGACCTGGCTAGTACCGTGGTCCGCGATTGGTGACACCGCGCTCGTCTGTGTCATCATCTGCACACCACTCGCGCGATGTGAGTGTGCTGGAGGCGTCGCCTAGTCCGGTCTATGGCGCCGCACTGCTAATGCGGTTTGGGTCTTAAAGCCCATCGAGGGTTCAAATCCCTCCGCCTCCGCCAGCTGGATCACAGAAGCCCCGTCCATCAGGACGGGGCTTCTCTGCTGCCGACGAAGATCACCCGCCCGCCTCCCGTCCTGCTCCCCCGCGGACTGCCACTAGCTCGCCCAATCAGCACATTTCCGCAGGTCAGCAGGTGTTCACCTAATGGATTTCACCTGACGGCGCAGGTCATGTAATGTTGTTCCCGCAACGCCGACCGGCCGAAAAGAACCGGAAAGCCAAGCACTCGTAGCTTAACGGATAGAGCATCTGACTACGGATCAGAAGGTTGCAGGTTCGAATCCTGCCGAGTGCACACAGGTGAGAGCCCCGCTGGATCATTCCAGCGGGGCTCTTTCGTTGCCGTACCGCAGCGAAGTACCGCAACCGTGTCAGCCGGTGGTGCCACCCATGGCTTCGGACAGCTTGCCGATCGCTTCCCGCACCTCCTCTTCGCTGGCTTCGGCGTAGACCTCCCCATGTCAATGCGCGGCGGATGACGCGCGGCCGTTGATTCCCAAGCTCGGGGCGTATGTCCCCGGCGCGGAGGAGCAGGAACGTCATCGGCACAGGCGGCACCAAGCCCTCATGCTCCACTTTGAGCTGGGGAAAGCTGGACCCCTCACTCGTGTGGCCGTGCGTCGTCTTCTCCCCGGATGCGCGGCAAGAGTGGGCACTACACGCTGGATATCCAGCGTTCTGCGCCCCCCCAGGAGGGTTGACCCGATATGACCACGACCAGTCAGGCCAAGCAGCAGCAGCAGCAGCAGTCAGTCAGCCAGGTTCTCGATGAGATCAGCACGCCTGACTACTTCGGTCGCGCGCTGCTCTCCACGATTCTCCGCGAGGCTTCCAGCAAGCTTCGTAGCGGAGAGGGCGACAGCGACCACGTGGAGTTGTCCACAAAGGTCGTGGTCTCCTTCACAGAACCAACCATGCGTTCCGACGGCTTCTGCTTCCACACTGATCACGTCTGGATCTGCGTATTCCCGGAGTAGCCTCGGTCTGGGCATGCCGCGAACGGTACGACTCAGCCAGGAATGCCGGATGCGCAGGTCATCAAGGTTGGAGTCTGCCTGCCGCAACTCCAGTTCTCTAGCGTCCTGTTCATCTCTAGGACGGAACTGCGGGACATTGACCCGCCCGCGGTGGGTCGAGTCTCCTTCGCCCGTACCGCAACGGAGTACAGCAGCCGTGTCAGCCGGTGGTGGTGCCCTTGGTGGGTGGGGTTCGCCGATGCAGGGCAGGGCGGTGCTAGGTGTTTGCCGTGAACAGGACCGCTCGGCGGGTCTTTGCGGCCAGGGTGAAGAGGTCCCGTACCTCCGTCAGGCCCTCGCGCGCCCAGGGGAAGTCGCCGTGCAGGCCCAGGGCGGAGAACGTCCCCCGCAGCCAGCCCTCTTCCACGTCCGCCAGGGCGTCCGCCGTCAGGGGGACCTGGTCCGGGGGGATCAGGCGGGTCAGATAGGGGCTGCCGTCGGTGAGGGGTCGGCCGCCGAGGATCGCGTACCGCAAGGGGGTGGGGCCAGTCATCAGACAGCGGTGCAGCGACTCCCAGGTCCGGTCGGTGTCAGCCAGCCAAGGGGACTCCCATTCCTCGTCGATGCGCGCCACGTACGAGGTGACGTCGGCTCCGTTCGACCGTGTCAGGCGGTGGGCGTCCTCGGCGGGGATGGCGAAGTGTCGGCCCAGGCCCGTGACCTGGAGGGGGCGGATGTTGCTGTCGGATGTGGCCACTTCGTCCAGCATCGCCCGGCAGAGTTCTCTGATCAGCAGGTTCGTGTCGAGGTGTTCAGTGGACATGGACTGCTCCTGACAGCTGTGGCTTGCCGCGCGGGACCAGGGCGACGCAGAGGGCCGCGCTGATCGCCGCGGTCACGGCGAGGAGGGTGTACGCGCCGGTGAACCCGGCGGACGTGCCCTGGGCGATGCCGGTGGCCGCCGCCGTCGACACCATGGCCACGCCGACCGAACCGCCGACCTCGTGGAAGGTGTTGACCACTCCGGACGCGAGTCCCGCTTCCTCTTGGCCGACCATCGCGAGCGCGGTCGTGGTCGCGGTCACGAACACCGCTCCGACGCCGAGCGAGGCCACGGCGAGGCCCGGCAGCAGGGTGACGTAGACGTTCGCGGCCGTCGGGGCGAACGTCAGCAGGGTGCTTCCGGCCGTTGCGACGGTCAGGGCGCCCACCGCGCTCGCCCGGCTGCCGATCCGGCCGACCAGGCGTGACCCCAGATGGGCGCCCACTCCGACGGCCACCGCCACGGGGAGGAACATCAGTCCGGTCTCCATCGGGCTGAAGCCCCGCGCGTGCTGGAGGTGGACGGAGCTGAGGAAGAAGTAGGAGATCAGCAGGGCGGTCGCGATCAGCATGAGGAACGATCCCGCCACCACCGGGCGGCGGGTCAGCATCCTGAGATCCATCAGCGGTTCCGCGGTCGACCGTTCGACGGCGGCGAACGCCCCGTACAGTGCGGCGGCTCCCAGCAGGGACAGCAGCGTCAGCGGGTCACTCCAGCCGCTGTCACCCGCCCTGACCAGGCCGTATATCAGTGCTCCCGTTGCGGTGGTGACCAGCAGTGCACCGGGGACGTCCAGTCGGACGGGCCTCGGTGCCTTGGCGGGTACCAGCGTGGGCAGGGTGGCGAGCAGGGCGATGCCGACGGGGACGTTGACGTAGAAGACCCAGGGCCAGCCCGGCCCGCCGGTCAAGGCGCCGCCGAGGAGTACGCCAGCTGCCGAGCCGGTGCCGCCGATCGCCGCCCAGACCCCGAGGGCCTTGTTGCGCTCCGCGCCGTGGAATGCGGTGGTCACGATCGCGAGGGCGGCGGGGGAGAGCAGGGCCGCGCCCACTCCTTGGGCCACGCGTCCGCCGATGAGGGCGGGCGCGTTCTGGGCGAGTCCGGTGACCAGGGATGCGGCGGTGAAGATCGCCAGCCCCGCGAGCAGGGTGCGGCGCGCGCCGAGGGCGTCGGCGAGTCGGCCGCCGAGCAGCATCAGTCCGCCGAAGCAGAGGGTGTACGAGGTGACGACCCAGGTCAGTGTGGCCCGGTCGAGTGCGAGGTCCGCGGCCATGTCGGGCAGGGCCACGTTCACCACGGTGACATCGAGGACCAGCATGAACTGGGCGACGCAGATGAGGGCGAGCGCGGTCCAGCGCCTGGGGTCCGGGGGCGGGTGGTCGCGGTCGGGGTGCGTGGGGTGGGCGGGGGCGCAGGGCACGGTTGCTCCTCGTTCGGGAGTCGGGCCGCGGCTGCGGCTGACCGAATAAGTGAACCGTACAGTTCAGTACAGATGAACTCAACAGTTCAGTTCAGATGTGGATTAGGCTCGTCAGCCATGAGCGTGGACAAGGACAAGAGCCCGCAGCGGCCTGCGCCCAGCGGTCCCCGTGCCGATCGCAAGCGCAAGGCCATCGTCAAGGCGGCCCGGGACCTCTTCCTGACGGAGGGGTTCGGCGTCGGCATGGACGCCATCGCCGCCGAGGCCGGTGTCTCCAAGGTCACCGTCTACAACCACTTCGGCAGCAAGGAATCCCTGTTCACCGCCGTGGTGGCGGGCGCGCTCGATGAACCCGTGCAACAGGACTCGGCCGCGCCGCTGACTCGGCTCGCCGATGCGGAAGACCTTCGTCCGGCGTTTGTCGATGCCGCGCGGTCATGGATCGAAGCCGTACGCAACGACCGCGAGGTCGCCGCCCTGCGCACGCTCGTCGCCGCTGAACTGCACCGCTTCCCGGAACTGGGGAAGGCCTGGCACCGCGACACACCCAGCGGTCATCACCCCGTGGTCGCGAACACCCTCCGGGCACTCGCCGACCAGGGCAGGCTCGACATCCCCGATCTGGAGGTCGCCACGCTCCAGTTGTACGCCCTGCTGGTCCATCCGCACATGGTGTTCGGCCACTACGGCACGGTCATGGACGACGATCTCACCGAGCGACTGCTGATCAGCGGCGTCGACATGTTCCTGGGCCAGTACGCTCGGGGCTGAGCACCCCGCGCCGAGCTGCCTGGAGGCCGGCCTGGAAGCGCGTACGGGCCCCCAACATGTCCATGATCCGCCGCATCCGGCGCTCCACCGTGCGCTGGGCGACTCCCAGTCGGCGGGCGATGGCCTGGTCCGTCAGACCTGATGCGGACAGGGCGAGCAGGCGTTCGTCCTCGTGGGACAGTCCATCGAGCGGACTGCCCTCCTCCGGGTGCGGCGGTGCCGCACGTTCCCACAACAACGCATGCAGGGCGACGAGTCCGTCCAGCAGCGTGGACGGCCGTACGACCAGAGCATCGCCGGACCCGTCCAGGGCGACGACTGCGATCCGACGGTCCGCGATCACCAGGTTCAACGGCGCCTCCACCAGCGCACGGCTCTCCTCGCGCCGATCGGACCGCACGTCCGCGATGCGCCGGTCGTGGATCGTACGACGACGCACGGCCGCCGGAGCCGGCTCGTACGGTACGGCGTACGGGGGTCGGTCCACGATGAGCAACTCCCTCCGGGCTGAGCGCTGGACCCGTGCCACCTGGTGCGCCAGTTGCTCCGATCCGCTGACCAGCCGGAGTGCGGGCCCACTGTCCCCGCTGTTGACGTGGCGCTGGGCCGCGGAGCGGAAGGCGTCCCCGAGGGCCGCGGCCGACAGCCTGGCCCGTTCGAGCTCTCCTCGACGCTGAAGCGCCAGCACCTCGACGGTCGCATCGGGGGGCGCGGGGTTGAACCGCACCGGGCGGCCGGCGATCCGGGTGAGCATGCCGCGCCGCTCCAGGGCGCGGACGCGGCGGCGCACCCGGGCCGCGTCCCAGCCGGTGGCGGCGGCGAGTTCGGCGATGGTGGCGCGGGGGCGCGTCAACAGCGCCCGGTAGAGCCGTTCCTCGTCGGCGGGGACCCCGAGGCCGGCCAGCAGTCGATCCGGAACGCCGACGATGTCCGCGCTGCCCGTCACTGCGCCTCCTGAGGCTGATGGGGTACTGACGGTAGGGCGCCACCCCTGAGAGGTACAGACCTGTGTCGGAGCTGGGTCGGGGTGCGGGAGCAGCCTTCCGGTGGGTCCGACAGGCCCGTGGACGAGGCTGGATCGGGTGGGCGTTCGACGGCGCTGGTGAGGTGGGTGGTGAAGGGGTGGGTCGGGGTGCGGACCCGTCGTGCCCGGGGTGTCGGTAAGGCGACAGTGGCGGACATCCGGCGTCCCGACCCCTTCCGGTTTGGTCCAGACCAAATACCGTCGAAGTTTGTCATGTACGCCCCGTCGTAGAGCCTCCTCCATCGGTATCCCGCCCTCGATTTCCCGCCCCCCACTCCCCCCACATGTCCATCCCCCCACACACGGCTCGCTCCCCACGAGTCCCCCCACTCCTTGCCGAACCCCTGGAAGCCCACGTCCGCACCAGCCACGGACCATCACCGCCGACAGAGAACGACGGCCGGGGCAAGACCGCCGCCCCGGCCCCCTCCACACCCAGCACGGACTGAGCACGGCCACGCACCCCTACCCCCTCAGGGAGAGCCATGTTCAACCGCCGCAAGATCACACCCAGACGCGCCCGGCACAGAGTCGTCGCCCTCCTTGCCGTACTCCTCCTCCCGCTGGCCACCCTGACCGGCCTGGCCTCCCCGGCCCAGGCGGCAGGCAGCCTCACCGCGAGCTTCACCACGCAGAACCACGGTTCCTGGTGGCGCGGTTCGCTCGTCATCCGCAACAGCGCGCCCACCCCCGTCACCGGCTGGACCCTGGCCTTCGACCTCCCACCGGGGACCACGCTCGGCGGCCACTACCACGGCGACGCGACCGTCAGCGGCAACCGGGTGACGGTCAAGAACGCCTACTACAACGCCACCGTCCCGGCCAACGGCACCACCGAACCGTGGAGTTACTGGTTCCTGGCCACGGGTCCCGTCTTCACCCCGACCAACTGCACGGTCAACGGGGACAAGTGCGACGGCACCCCGGACGTACCGCCCGGTCTGCCGGGCCAACCCCAGGCGACGACGGTGACCGCACGGACCATTTCGCTGAGTTGGGCGCCGGTGCCCGCGGGCGACTACCCGGTCGCCTCGTACGACGTGCTCAACGGCAGCACCGTGGTCGCCACGACCGCCGGCCTCAACGCCACCGTGCGCGGGCTGACCCCCGCGACCGAGTACACCTTCTCCGTCCGGGCCAAGGACAGCCGCGGCAACACGAGTCCACTCGGGCCACCCCTGACCGTACGGACCGTGGACCCGGCGAGCGATCCGACTCCGCCGACCGCGCCCGGCAACCTCCGCTCCACCGGCAAGACCGCATCCACCGTGGCCCTGGCCTGGAACGCGTCGACCGACAATGTGGCCGTGGCCGCGTACGACGTGTTCCGGGGAACGACCCTCGTCGCCACGGTGGCCACGACCTCGACGACCGTGACCGGCCTGTCCCCGGCGACCGCTTACACCTTCACCGTCAAGGCGAGGGACACGGCGGACAACTCGTCGGCCGCCTCCAACGCCCTCTCCGTCAGCACGGACGACGTGGCCGGCCCCGGCAACTACTACAAGGTCGGCTACTTCATCCAATGGGGGCTCTACGGCCGCCAGTACTTCATCAAGAACCTCGACACCTCGGGGGCCGCGGCCAAACTCGACGTCATCAACTATGCGTTCGAGAACGTGGACCCGGTGAACCTCACCTGCCAGGCGGGCGTCACCAAGGGCATCTCCGGCAACCCCCAGGACCCGAACGAGGGCACCGGCGCGGGTGACGCGGACGCGGACTACGGCCGTCCCATCTCCGCCGCACAGTCCGTCGACGGCGTCGCCGACGACGGCTGGGGCAAGCTCCGCGGCAACTTCAACCAGATCAAGAAGCTCAAGGCCAAGCATCCGCACCTGAAGTTCGTGGTGTCGCTCGGCGGCTGGACCTTCTCCAAGTACTTCGCCGACGCGGCCGCCACCCCGGCCTCGCGGGAGAAGTTCGTCAAGTCCTGCATCGACGTGTGGATCAAGGGCAATCTGCCCGTCTACAACGGCGCGGGTGGACCCGGGACCGGCGCCGGTGTCTTCGACGGCATCGACATCGACTGGGAGTGGCCCGGCTCCGAAGGCCACGCGGGCAACCACTGGGGTCCGGCCGACAAGAACAACCTGACGGCGCTGCTCGCCGAGTTCCGTACGCAGTTGGACGCGCTCGGCGGCGAGCACAAACTGCTGACCGCCTTCACCCCCGCCGATCCCGCGAAGATCGAGGCCGGCTGGGACATCTCTAAGATCTTCGACTATCTGGACTTCGCCAACGTCCAGGGGTACGACTTCCACGGCGCGGGCAGCGACAACTCCTGGGAGCCCCTGCGCGCCGGGCACCAGGCGAACCTCCGTCGGGATGCACAGGACCCATACACGTTCGACTTCAGCGTGGAGAAGGCGATCCAGACCTATCTCGACGCCGGAGTCCACCCAAGGAAGTTGACGATCGGCTTCCCGTTCTACGGGAGAGGTTGGAAGGAGGTCGCCAGTGGTCCCGCCGGCACCAACGGCGAGTGGCAGACGGCGAACGGCGCAGCGCCCGGGCAGTTCCCCGAGGAAGCGGGCACCAGGGGCTATCACAACCTGATCACCAGCTTCCCGAACATGACCGTCTACCACGACGAACAGTCCGTCTCCACGTACGGCTACACCGGCAACGGCGGGCAGTGGTGGAGCTTCGACGACGCCTGGTCCATCGGCAAGAAGGCCGAGTGGGTCAGATCGAAGGGGCTGCTCGGGGCGATGGTGTGGGAGATGTCCGGTGACACACCGAACGGCACGTTGATGAATGCCCTGCACACGGGGCTGCCCTAGCCCGGGCAGCACCTGAGCAGGTGAGCACGTGAGCGGTTGAACCGGTGTGGGGGCGGCGAGCGGGTGGCCGTCCCCACACCCATGGCCCCACGCACATGGCCTCACACCCATGGCCCCACGCCAATGGTCCGGGCGTGCCCTCACACCGCTGGCCCCGCGGGCGAACGCGCGCGATCCGTATGTCGGCGGAGCATTCCCGATTCAGTTCGTACAGCGCCCTCCGGTGTTCCGGCACTTCTTCACGTACTCGGTGAAGCGTTCCTCGTCGAAAGTGCGCACGTCGAGAGTGCGCACGTCGAGTTCGATTCGCCGCACCCATTGATGGGTCACGCATTGCCTCCGCCTCGCCTTGAATGATCACCCCCATCCTCCCGTTCCGCGGAACGGGAGGATGGGGAAGTCCCCCGACGGGTCCGGTTGAATCGAGGACCAAAAGACGCAGGGGGAGAAGTCCGCTCATATGGGTGGAGTAGATGGGGACAAGCACGGCAGACGGGTGCAGGCCCGCTATCTCTCAGTTCATGACCCATCGCATTGGACGTGTCCTGGCCATCCTGACCCTGGCCGTCATCCCCGTCGTTCCCGGAATTCCCGTCCTCTCCGGTATTCCGGGCCTTCCCGCAATCCCGGCAGTGGCACCCCAACCCGCCTTTGCCGCAGCCGCAGAGGTGGCACAGCTCGAAGACGCCATCTCGATCATTCCGACGGAGGACGAGAACCGAACCGGATATCGCCCCAGTTCCTTCAAGCACTGGAACAAGGGCAGGGATATCGCGGACGGTTGTGCCGCTCGGGAGGAGGTGCTGATCGCCGAGGCAGTCGAGGCCCCGGAGGTCGGTGCCGGCTGCAAGCTGACGGGAGGTCGCTGGGTCTCGTACTACGACGAGCAGTCGGTGACCAAGCTGGCCAGCCTGGAGGTGGACCATGTGGTTCCGCTCGCGGAGGCTTGGGGTTCGGGTGCCTCCGGCTGGACCGCGGCCCGCCGGGAGGCGTTCGCCAATGACCAGGGCGCTCCTGGATCATTGGCCGCGGTCACCGTCCGTAGCAAGCGCGAGAAGGCGGATCAGGACCTCACCGGCTGGCTCCCGGCCGCTCCCTCCCAGCAGTGTCGATACATCGGGGACTGGGTGGCCACCAAGCTCCGCTGGGGGCTGACGACCGACAAGGCTGAGCTCGAAGTGCTGAAACTGTTCGCGGACGGGCCGTGCGAGACCATCGTCATCTACTACACACGCGTGCCGGAGTAACTCACATGGGGGAATGATCTGCTGAATGACGCCGGGGCCGTGACCATCCGGTCGGTTTGGTGGATACACCGTTCGTCGCGTAGACAACGAACAGGTGGACGAAATAGACATGAGGGTCAAACTATCTTTTACGGTGCTGGGTGCGGCTGTCCTGGCATCGGCACTTCCGGCAACCGCAGCAATGGCTGACGAGACCAACATCAACTCCCACAACGGCCCCCGGATCTCGGTCATCCAGATCGGACAGATCGATGACCCGATGGAAGACGTGCTGGAACACGCCACGATCTTCGGTACGAACGATGTCCTCGACACCACACACGTCCTCGACACCGCGCACGTCCTCGGCTGAGGCGCAGCGCTCGACTGTCACACTCCGTATCCGCGCCGGCGAGCAGGGTTGCTCCGCCGGCGCGGGTGCGTCCACCCGGGCCGCAGTCGGTCCCGGAGCCGGTCCCGAAGGTGCACCCGGGTGGCGGTCCCGGCTGGTGAGGGGTCCTTCGCCGTACCACGGCCACAGGGGGCCCAAGGGGGCGCCGAGGGGTGGATCGGCGCTCTGAGGGCGCCCGGGGGCGCCCCCGGTTCACTGGCGGGCTCGCCGTGGTCGGGTGATCATCGAGCTATGAGTCCCGACAGCCCCACCATTCACCTCGCCCAGCAGCCCGAGGCCGATGAGCTGCTGGCGCGCAGCCCGCTGGCCGCGCTCGTGGGGATGCTGCTCGACCAGCAGGTCCCCATGGAATGGGCGTTTTCCGGCCCGTACACGATCGCCACCCGGCTGGGCGGCGATGACCTCGATGCGGCCGAGATCGCCGCGTACGACCCCGAGGCGTTCGCCGAACTGCTGAAGCAGAAGCCCGCCGTCCACCGCTACCCGGGCAGCATGGCCAAGCGGGTACAGGTGCTCTGTCAACACCTCGTGGACGAGTACGGCGGTGAGGCGAGCGCGGTGTGGCAGGGCGTGGAGAGCGGCGACGAACTCCTCTCCCGGCTGAAGGCGTTGCCCGGTTTCGGAGAGCAGAAGGCCAAGATCTTCCTGGCCCTCCTGGGCAAGCAGTACGGAGTTCAACCGCCCGGCTGGCGCAAAGCTGCCGGCACATATGGCGAAAAGAACTCCTTTCGCTCGGCTGCGGATATTACGGGACCGGAATCGCTGGCCAAGGTGCGCGCCCACAAACAGGAAATGAAGCAGGCCGCGAAAGAGGCGAAATCCGCCAAGGGTGGCTGACATTGGGTGTTTTTACGGCTGCCGCCGCAGATCATCTGATGGCAATGAGATGAAATTGGGCGTGAGTTGGGGCACAAGCATTCCCAGATCCCCCAGGTTGTCGCTAGCTTCCCTTCGACCCAGTCCATTCCGGGAAGGAACTCTGTGAAGGCATCCCGTCGCAGAGCCGTGGCCACCCTGGCCGCCGCCACACTCGCGACCCCGCTCCTGCTGGCATCTGCCTCCCCCTCTGCCGCCCAGCGCCAGGACCCGGGCGGGCAGGCGGCGCAGAAGGCCGCGAAGCTGGCAAAGAAGCTGGTGGCCAAATCGGACGTCGATGACGCCCATGACCACCTGGAGAAATTCCAGAAGATAGCCGACACGACCGGCGGCCACCGGGCCGCGGGCACGCTCGGTTACGACGCTTCCGCGGCGTACGTCTACCAACAGCTGAAGAAGTTCGGTGGGTACGACGTCCGGTACGAGTCGTTCGACTTCATGTACACCGAAACGCTCGCCGAGAAGCTCTCGGTGGTCACGCCCACTCCGCGTGACATAGCCATCAAGGCCATGACGTACACCAAGTCCACCGCGGTGGGCGGCGTCAAGGCCGATCTGGCGGCCGTTCCGGCCGACGCGACCACCGGTTGCGAGGCCACCGACTACGCGTCCGGGACCTTCACCGGCAAGATCGCGCTGATCAAGCGCGGCGGCTGCACCTTCGCCGAGAAGCAGGCGGCGGCAGCGGCGGCCGGTGCCACCGGGGCGATCATCTACAACAACACCGCAGGGGCGCTCGGCGGCACCCTCAGCGATCTGACCTCCGCCAAGATCCCCACGGGTGGGATCACCCAGGCCGAGGGCGAAAAGCTGGTCACCGACCTCGCTGCCGGGCCGGTGAACGTCTCCTTCGAGATCCGCCAGCTCCAGCAGAAGCGCACCACCAACAACGTCATCGCAGAGACCCGTTCCGGCAACGCGGCCAACACCGTGATGCTCGGCTCGCACCTCGACTCGGTGATCGAAGGCCCCGGCATCAACGACAACGGCTCCGGCTCCGCCGGTCTGCTGGAGGTCGCCGAACAGCTGGCCAAGGCGGAGAAGCGACCGACCAACAAGGTCCGTTTCGCCTGGTGGGGCGCCGAGGAGAGCGGACTGCTCGGCTCGAAGGCGTACGTCGCAGGCTTGAGCTCCCTCGGCAAGAAGGAGATCAAGCTCTATCTGAACTTCGACATGATCGCCTCGCCGAACTACGGGCTGTTCGTGTACGACGGCGACAACTCCGACGGTGTCGGCGCCGGTCCCGGACCCGAGGGTTCGGCGCAGCTGGAGCGTGACATCAACGAGTTCCTCGACAAGCGGAACACCCCGCACGAGGGCACGGACTTCAGCGGCCGTTCCGACTACGGTCCGTTCATCGAGGTCGGCATCCCCTCCGGTGGCACCTTCACCGGCGCGGAGGGCATCAAGTCCGCTGCTCAGGCAGCGAAGTTCGGTGGTACGGCGGGTGTCGCATACGACCCGAACTACCACGCCAAGGGCGATGACATCAACAACATCAGCCTGAAGGCGTTCAAGGTCAACATCGGCATCATCGCCAACGCGGTGGGCACCTACGCCCACGACCTGAGCTCCCTGAAGAAGCCGGTCGTCTCGGTCCCGACCGAGCCCGGCACGGGCAGCGGCGGCGGACTCCACGAGGGCCACGAGGAAGTCACCGAGTAGCCACACCTGCTGATACGTTCCGGCTCCGCCCGACGCATGATGTGCGCCGTGCGGAGCCGGAGTGCGTCCGGGCCCTCATCCACCGGGGCGCCACTGCGGGTGAGTGAGATCGAACCCCAGGCCGACCAGGGCGGCCGTCCGCAGACGTTCCCGTACGACCGGGAGCCACCGCGGGCAGGCGTACAGGGTCCTGCCGGGGCCGGAGTTGGCGTGCTCGACCGCTACGGCGATGGGGTTGCCGGTGTACTCGTCACACCATGCGCAGTGATGGTTCACTGTCTCTCCTCTGTTCTGACCTGGGCCCATAGGCTGGAGAGGTCGGTGGAGACACCGGAAGCCTCAGACAGTCTGCTGACGATGAGTGCGCCGGGGCCGTGTGCCTGCCGTATCGGCAGGGGATGGAATCCCGTGGCGCTGATGCGGATACGCAGATCCGCCGTCGAGATGGTCATTTCGATGACGTGCGGGCGTAGGTCGATGCCGCTGCCGAGGACCGCGACGAAGAGTTCCGTGGCGATGAGCGGCGCGTCCTCATGGGTGAGACGACTGCGGGTCCAGTCTCGGACGCTGCGTGCCTCTACCGGCAGGCCCTTGAACGCCTGACGCCAGGTGTGACCGGACACGGGCATGACTACACCCCGGATTCGCTGACTATCTGAGTACGGATAGCTGTTATCTGTACACAGATTGTCGCCAGAGTTGGCGCAGGTCAAGTGGAGCGAGAGAGTATGTGTACACAGATTGACGAGTACGGTGAGAGCGGTGGTGTTCTGGTGGCACAGCCTGAGTACTTGCGGATCGCCGCTGACCTGCGACGCCGCATCTCCTCCGGTGAGTTCGGACCAGGTGACCGGCTTCCCACGCTGCCTGCTCTCTGCCAGGAGTACCGAGTCTCCGAGACCACGATCCGCAACGCCCTCGGCCTACTCCGGAACGAGGGATTGATCGAAACCAGGGCGCGGGCGGGGACTCTGGTGAGGCCGAGACCACCTGTGCATCGCATGGCCGCGGATCGGTATCGGACCGTCGCGGGCGCCAAGTCCACCCCGTACACCAGAGACCAAGGCATCGGCTGGTCCGAGTACAGAATGGACAAGCGCTTCGAGAAGGTGCAGGCGGACGCAGAGCTTGCGGCACTCTTCGAGTGCGAGCCGGGTGAACGATTGCTGGCCAGGCACTTCGTGTTCTACGACAACGACCAGCCAACTCAGATGAGTACGAGCTACGTCCGGTGGTCGGATGTGGCCGGCACTCCGGTCGCAGACCCGATCAACGAGCCGTGGCCGGGTGGCACGCGCGCTCAGATGGCCAGCCTCGGCATCAACGTCACGCGCATCACGGAGTCGTTTATCGCAGCTATGCCGACCGAGGCCGAAGCGAGCACTCTGCGCGTCGGGTCAGGGGTTCCGGTGATCCGATACACGCGACGGCACATTGCCGACACGGGACGAATCGTTGAGGTCGCTCACCCCATCGTGCGCCGTGGCGACACCACGGTCGTCGACTTCGTCATCGACCTGGACGACTGATCCGATAAGGACGGGTGCGCCCTATTCCTGGGCGCCCCCTCAGCGCCGGCGGCGTGATGTTCCGAACAGGGAGCGGGTGATCTCGCGTCCCAGTTGGGTTCCCACCGAGCGGGCCAGTGAGCGGAACACCCCGCTGCCCACCACCTGTTCCACCAATGAGTCCTCGCCCCGTGGAGACCCTTGCGGGGCTTCCTTCCCGGTGTCCTCCGGTGGGGCCTTCCCGTCTGTTGCGGGGGTTGGTGCCGCCCCGGTCGCGTCGGCGCTCAGCTTTTCGTACGCGGACTCCCGGTCGATCGCCTCCGCGTACCGCCCGTACAGCGGTGACGACTTCACGGCCGACTCCAGTGCTGCCGCGTCGATCGGTCCCATCAGGGACCGGGGTGCCCCCAGTCGGGTCGCCGCCACCGGGGTGGGGGCGCCCCGGTCGCTCAGTACCGTGATCACCGCCTCGCCCGTACCGAGCCCGGTGAGCACCTCCTCCAGGTCGTAAGGGGACTTGGGGAAGGTCCGTACGGTCGCCTTGAGGGCCTTCGCGTCCTCGGGGGTGAAGGCCCTCAGCGCGTGCTGCACCCGGTTGCCGAGTTGCGCGAGCACATCGGACGGCACGTCCTTGGGGGTCTGGGTCACCAGGAAGACCCCCACGCCCTTGGAGCGGATCAGCCGCACGGTCTGGGTGATGGACTCAAGGAACGCCTTGCTCGCCCCCGTGAACAGCAGATGTGCCTCGTCCAGGAAGAACACCAACTTGGGCTTGTCCGAATCCCCCACCTCGGGCAGGTCATGGAAGAGGTCCGCGAGGAGCCACATCAAAAAGGTCGAGAACAACTGCGGCTTCTCGCGTACGGCGGCGAGTTCCAGTACGGAGACGAGCCCCCGGCCGTCCGGTGCCGTGCGCAGCAACTCGGCCGTGTCGAACTCCGGCTCCCCGAAGAACTCGGCCGCACCCTGCTGCTCGAACGCCGTGAGCGATCGCAGGATCACCCCGGCGGTGGCCGTCGAGAGCCCGCCGATCGTCTTCAGTTCCGCCTTGCCCGCGTCCGACACCAGGAACGCGGCCACCGCCCGGAGGTCCTTGAGGTCCACCAACTCAAGGCCCTTGGTGTCGGCGTAGTGGAAGATCAGTCCCAGGGACTGTTCCTGCGTCTGGTTGAGCTGGAGCACCTTCGACAGCAGTACGGGTCCGAAGCTGGTGACCGTCGCCCGCAGCGGAATACCGGGTCCGATTCCGCCGAGTGCATAGAACTCCGCGGGGAAACCCTCAGCGGTCCAGGTCTGCCCGACCTGTTCGGCGCGCTCCCGCACCCGCTCGTCCGCCGCGCCGGGCGCCGAGATCCCCGAGACATCACCTTTGATGTCGGCGAGGAAGACGGGCACCCCGTTCGTCGACAACTGCTCGGCGAGGAGTTGGAGCGTCTTCGTCTTGCCCGTTCCGGTGGCCCCGGCGACCAGACCGTGGCGGTTGAGCATGGCGAGCGGAATACGAATGGGTGCTTCGGGCAAGCACTTTCCGTCCCACAGCAGGGCTCCCAGATCGAGCGCCGCACCGGCGAAGGCGTATCCCGAGGCGATGTTCTGCTCGGGTTGCGCCGTACTCTCGGCCATAAGGGACCCCTGATTCTCCGACCTTGGGCGTTTTGCCCAGGATCGCACTCGCCCGCGTTGGCTGCGCCCGGAGCCGCTTGCCCGGTAGGCTTTCCGTGTGATCTTCAAGCGCATCGGAAACGGCCGGCCTTACCCCGACCATGGCCGGGAAAGCACCCGGGCATGGGCGGATGTCGCGCCGCGCCCGGTCCGCCTCGATCAGCTCGTCACCACCAAGGGACAGCTGGATCTCGAAACGCTGCTCGCCGAGGACTCCACGTTCTACGGCGACCTCTTCGCGCACGTCGTGAAGTGGCAGGGCGACCTCTATCTGGAGGACGGCCTGCACCGCGCCGTGCGGGCGGCCCTCCAGCAGCGGCAGGTCCTGCACGCCAGGGTGCTTGAGCTGAGCTGAACCGGTCCCGTCCTGACTGTCGTCAGGGACGCGCCCAACAGCCCGCAGATGACCCTTTCGGGGTTTTTCGGAGGCCGTACGGACGCAAACGGTTGATCGTTTTGTAGGCTTGGGCGCCGGGTCGCACTACGCTGCGCCCATGAGCATGCTGACTCCTCCCGGCATGGGTGGAAAGTACCGCATTACGGGCGATAGGTATCCCCGGATGCGACGCCCCCGCAATCGCCGCCGGATCGTGGTGGCGGCCGTGGCCGCCGTGGTCGCCCTCGGGCTGGGCGGCTGGGGAACGGTCCAGCTCATCGATGTGTTCACCGGTGACGGCGACACGACGACCACCGCCGGACGCAAGACGGACTGCAAGCCCGTTCCCGGAGCTTCGGCGCAGCCCGTGGTGACGCTCAAGCCGGCGCAGATCACGGTCAACGTCTACAACGCGACACCGCGGGGCGGTCTGGCCAAGTCGGCGGCCGACGAGTTGAAGGCGCGGGGCTTCACGATCGGCAAGGTCGGCAACGCGACGGCGGCGTACGACAAGAAGGTGCCGAGCGCGGGTCTGCTGTTGGGCTCCCCCACCGCGGTCAAGGGTTCGTTCCAGATCCTCGGCACCCAGGTGAAGGGCACCACGAGCAAGACGGACACCCGCAGGACGGCCGACGTGGATCTGATCCTCGGTACGGCGTTCACCGCGCTCGCACCGAAGCCGGCGGCGGATGCCGCACTGGCCGCGCTGGCCAAGCCCGCCCCCGTACCGTCCGGGAAGTGTTGACGGGACCTGGGGGGCCGGGCGTTCCGACCCCGGGCCTCGTCGGAGACGACCGTGCCCCGGAACCGGTGGGAGCCGGGGCCGGGGCACGCTTCGTGTTCGAGCCGTTGTGTTGTGTCGTGGTGCCTTCGCTGTGCCTTCGCTGAGCTGGGGCTAGTCGGCCGTTCCGTACATGCGGTCCCCCGCGTCGCCGAGGCCGGGCACGATGTAGCCCTGCTCGTTGAGCCGCTCGTCCACCGAGGCCGTCACCACGGTCACCGGAGCGCCCGCGAGCTCGCGCTCCATCACCTCGACGCCTTCGGGCGCCGCCAGCAGCACGACGGCCGTCACATCGTCGGCGCCGCGCTTGATCAGCTCCTTGATCGCCGCGACGAGCGTGCCGCCGGTCGCCAGCATGGGATCGAGGACGTAGACCTGGCGGCCGGAGAGGTCCTCGGGCATCCGGGTGGCGTACGTCGACGCCTCCAGCGTCTCTTCGTTGCGGATCATGCCGAGGAAACCCACCTCGGCGGTCGGCAGGAGCCGCACCATGCCGTCGAGCATCCCGAGGCCGGCCCGCAGGATCGGCACCACCAGCGGGCGGGGGTGCGAGAGCTTCACGCCCGTCGTACTCGTCACCGGGGTCTCGATGTCCACCTGTTCGGTGCGCACGTCCCGCGTGGCCTCGTAGGCGAGCAGGGTGACCAGCTCGTCGGCGAGCCGCCGGAAGGTCGGGGAATCGGTGCGCCGATCGCGCAGCGTGGTGAGTTTGTGCGCCACCAGCGGGTGGTCGACGACGTGAATCCGCATGTTCCCCACAGTAGCCCGGTTCGCATCAAGGAAGGTTCGAGAGGGAAGGTGGAGGCAGACGTCCAGCCCAGGGGTGGTGTGGCCGATGCCGGAACCGGAGAATCCGGAGCGGGAGCGCGAGTGGCGCCTGAAGGAAGGAACGGAGGGCAGGGAAGGCGAAGAGCCCAGGAAACACGAGGGTGAGAGCGAGAGCGACGCGGAGCGTCGAAGGCGGCGGTCCCAGTTTCTGCGCGAACTCAACGAGGCGAAGGCGCTGCGTGACCGTGTGCAGCCCCGACGGGCCCGGGCCGCGCGGATGCGCCAGCAGATGCGTATGCGAACGTTTCGGTGGTAGATCGCCCTCGGTCCTGCCCCGAAACCGCCCCCTGCCCGTGACGGGCGGATCTGCGTCCGCTGCGATCCGTCACCACCGGCCCCGCGGTCTTCGCCGTCCACGGACAGGCCGCTGTGCTTCGGCAGGAGCGCGCAACGGTGGAGCGGTGTCTGTCGACGCGCGGGCCATGTGACCGTTCCTCCCTTTGCCCCATCGGGCGCATCCGCTCATGGGGTGACGTATGCCCCGGACGTCCTTCCCCGACAGGGGCCCGCGGTCGTGCCCGGTCGTCGGATGGCCGTCCCTCGGCGGGGAGGGTTCCCCGTGCGCCCACGAACGCTTCCCGGTGGTGATCGCCCCGGTCGGGGTGCACTTCAACGGCCGATTCTCGCCTCGGTCCGTGCTGCGGCAAGCGCTCTGGGCAGTCCCGGAAACCCCTTGCGACACACCGGTGAACACGCTCTCAACGATGTCCCCGGCACTTCCGCGAAAAGGCCCAGTTGAGAACTGGTGGCCGACGCAACGACCGAAGACCTCTCGCAGAGCTCAGGTTTCTGCCACGATTCCGAGTGGGTGGGGCACGAACCGACGCCCTGCCCAATCGTCACACCTCTGATCAGTGGGAGAGTCACGGTGTACTTCGCCGCACTGCTCGCGCGCACTCAAGACGGGTGGGAAGCGAGCGACACAGAGCTCGACGATGTGGAGACCCTGTCCGATTTGGCCGATCTGGCCCGCGAGGCATCGGTGGACGAGGAGACGGTTCTCCTCTTCATCGAGCAGGAGGACGCCTGGTTCGGCGTCGTCCGGGTGGAGGGCGAGGACGATCCTCGTATCTTCATCTCGGACGCGGCGGCTGCGGCTCGCTCCTCCTACGGAGAGATCCTCACCAACGAACTTCTCGGCAGGGACGAGGACGACCCTGCCGACGACCTCGACGCACTCGACCTCGACGGTACCGAGGACGGGGAGCCCGACGACCACGATGGCGCCCGCACTGCCGCGGAGCCTTCGGTGACGGGGGACGCGGTGCCGCCCGGGCCCGTGGGCGATCGGGACATCCTGTCGGACCTCGGCCTCTCGGATAAGGAGCTGCTGGCGCTGGAGACGGACGTACTGCCGGAGATTGCGGACGCCCTGGGCGTCGCCGATGTGCTGGAGACCGTCCGGTAGTGACGGGAACGGCATCTGGAGGGGACCCCATGCGGGGTCCGTGGGAGGCGTCGATGCGCCTCGCCCTGGCAGAGGCCGAGCGGGCGGCGCTGGCCGGCGACGTGCCGGTCGGCGCCGTCGTGCTCGACCCGGGCGGCGCGCTCCTCGCAGTAGGGCACAACGAACGTGAGCTGACGGGTGATCCGACCGCCCATGCCGAGGTGGTGGCGATCCGCCGCGCGGCCGGGCAACTGGGTGGTTGGCGCCTGACGGACTGCACCCTGGTCGTCACCCTGGAGCCGTGCACGATGTGCGCGGGTGCGATCGTGCAGTCCCGGGTGCACCGGGTGGTCTACGGGGCGGTGGACGAGAAGGCGGGAGCGGCCGGTTCGCTCTGGGACGTCCTACGGGACCGTCGGCTCAACCACCGGCCCGAGGTGATCAGCGGAGTGTTGGCCGATGAGTGTGCCCGGCAGTTGACGTCCTTCTTCCGCGAACGCTGAGCCGGGCCTCCGGGCCACTGCTGTGGTGCTGCGCTGCGAGGCTCGATCGCCGTCGACCCCGAAGTGGAGCGCCGGCGGCCGGTTGCGGTCGCGGCGCGGTCCCGATCGGGAAGGTGGGTCGGGTGATGGGCTGCCGGAGGGGTGCGTCGGAGGGTGCGTCGGAGAGGGGCCGGAGTGCTTCCCGGCCCGCTTCGGATATGGATTTCAGAGCACGGGCCACTTTGGGCTAAGCTCTCTCCCGGTAGCGTGTCCGAGCGGCCGAAGGAGCTCGCCTCGAAAGCGAGTGTGGCGTAACCCGTCACCGAGGGTTCAAATCCCTCCGCTACCGCTTCTCACACCCCTCCGAACTGCGGAAACGTAGATCGGAGGGGTGTTTTGCGTGCGGCTGGGCCGATGCCGTCGCGGACTGTTCGGCGGGGGAGGCGAACATGCAGGAGCCCCGGCGCGGGTGAGGTCGGGCCGGGGCTCCTGCACGGATGGGTCGGGGGGAGCAGCATCGGGGGATACCGCTCCCCCCGGCGTGGGATGCCGGCTCCACTAGCCCGGTGCCGCGGAACGGGGGAAACACGCGGCGGTGGGCCCCGCAGCGTGGGGCCGGTCCCTGGCCCGCCGGATTCCTGCCAGATCCAAGCGGGCTCATCTCCATGGTGCTCCGTCGCCCGGCGCCAAGGTGTCGGCAAAGGGCCTCGATCGCAGGGCCCTTGGTCCATAAAGCCTCGGTTAGACTTCCGCGACTCTCCACGATCATCAGGTGATCGGAGAGCCACAGAGGGCCGCAGGGGCCACAGAGGTCCGTCGGGGAGACAGGGGCTGATGGTGCAGGCGAAGAAGGTTGCTCTCTATATCGTGGTCGTCTTCGTGCTCTACACGATCATCACGTCCCCGGACAAGGCCGCCGAGCTGGTACGGATATGGTTCGAAGGCATATCGGACGCAGCGAAGGGCGTCGGCGAGTTCATGACCCAACTGGTCAACTAGGCCCGCTGCTGTCCTTTCGGACACACGAGGAGTGCCCCCTTGATCCGCCACCTGGTCCTCTTCAAGCTCAATGAGGGCGTCCAGCGCGATGAGCCGCGCGTGGTCGCCGGCGCGGAAGCCTTCCGGAAGCTGGGCGGGATCATTCCCGAGCTGGAGTCCTGGGAGTGCGCCTGGAACATCACCGACCGGCCGATCGCCTATGACTTCGCGATCAACTCCGCCGTGGTCGACGCCGATGCGCTGAAGCGCTACATCGAACACCCCGATCACCAGGCCGCTGCCGCGCAGTGGCGCGAGTTCGCCACGTGGGTGATCGCGGACTACGAGTTCTGAGTCCGGGGCTGCCGCTGTCCGTCCGCGGCGACCGCCCCCATGATCCGTCCGCCCGTCCTCTGTCTGTCGGGCGCCTGTCTGCCGGTCGTCCGGCTGTCTGTCGTCCGTCCGTCTGTCGTGGGGCTGGCGGATGACCCATCGAGGCCCTCATTTGGCCCCTCGCCTCTCCGGGTGAGGGGTTTTTGAGGTTTAAATCCCAACTTGCCTTCAACACGTCGATATCTGGTGCTTGCACACAGTGGACATGTCTTGTGATGCTATGACCGCTTTTGACGGATGAGTTGACCGTGGTTGACCGCAAAGGGGTGGCGTAACGTGCCGGCCAGTACCGCACCTCAGGCGCTGCCCCAGAACGAGCGTCCCGACGATTCCCCGGCGTGGGTCCGTACCCCGGAGTCGGGGGCGAGCGGCCCGCTGCCCGGACCGACCCCGGACCCCCGCCCGAGTGCCATCGCCGCACGGGGAGCGGCAACGGCCGAACCCGGAGCGGCTGCGGAGGCGATCGCCCCCGCTGATGGGCTCCTGTTGATCGAGACCGAGGACGACGCCCCTCGTACGCGGGGGCAGAGCAGAGGAGCGGACACCCGGGCGCTCACCCAGGTCCTCTTCGGCGAACTGAAGGGCCTTGAGATCGGAACTCCCGAGCACTCACGGGTGCGCGGAGCCCTGATCGAGGCCAATCTTCCCCTCGTTCGGTACGCGGCGGCCCGGTTCCGCAGCCGCAACGAGCCCATGGAGGACGTGATCCAGGTCGGCACGATCGGTCTGATCAATGCGATCGACCGCTTCGACCCCGATCGAGGAGTCCAATTTCCTACGTTTGCGATGCCCACGGTCGTGGGCGAGATCAAGCGGTACTTCCGAGACAACGTGCGTACGGTCCATGTGCCGCGTCGGCTCCATGAGCTATGGGTCCAGGTGAACGGCGCGACCGAAGACCTCACCACCCTGCACGGACGTATCCCGACGACCGCTGAGATCGCGGAGCGGTTGAAGATCGGTGAGGACGAGGTGCTCGCCTGTATCGAGGCCGGGCGTTCGTACCACGCGACCTCCTTGGAGGCTGCTCAGGAGGGCGACGGGCTGCCGGGGCTGCTGGATCGTCTCGGCTATGAGGACCCGGCGTTGGCCGGCGTCGAACACCGTGACCTCGTGCGCCATCTGCTGGTGCAACTGCCTGAGAGGGAGCAGCGGATCCTGATGCTCCGTTACTACAGCAATCTGACGCAGTCCCAGATCAGCCAGGAACTGGGTGTCTCCCAGATGCATGTGTCAAGGCTGCTGGCCCGCAGCTTCGCCCGGTTGCGATCCGCAAATAGGATCGAGGCTTAGCTGTAACGGGTAGAACCCATTCAGGCAACTTTCAGCCAAACCGGAATGCGCATACCCCTTGCTTCCTGCGGGGATTCATCAAACTCGTATCGACAAATCGCTTCGACGCGTTGCCGACATGTGACATTCTGCGGGAGACGCGTTTGCCGCAGCCTCGCCGCCGGTATCTCAGGTGCAGGCTGCGTTCCTCCGTTGGTCGCGGCCACCGCGACCGTCCGCGACCTCAAGGGGGTGGCATGTCCGCAGAACAGGGCAGCTCGAAGGTGCTTACGCTCACCAAGAGCGCTCCCGCACCTGTCACGCCTGACAGCTCGGAAGTCATCGACACTCGTACTCTCTCCCGCTCCTTGTTCCTCCGCCTGCGGGCGCTGGACAACGAAGGGACGAGCGAGAGCCCCGAGCGCACCTATGTGCGTGACACGCTCATCGAGCTGAACCTCCCACTCGTTCGGTACGCGGCGGCCCGGTTCCGCAGCCGCAACGAACCGATGGAGGACATCGTCCAGGTCGGCACGATCGGCCTGATCAAGGCGATCGACCGCTTCGACTGCGAACGGGGCGTGGAATTCCCCACGTTCGCGATGCCGACGGTCGTGGGCGAGATCAAGCGCTTCTTCCGAGACACGTCATGGTCGGTGCGGGTGCCGCGCCGACTCCAGGAGCTGCGGCTCGCGCTCACCAAAGCCAGCGACGAACTGGCGCAGCGCCTCGACCGCTCTCCGACCGTGCCCGAACTCGCCGCCGTACTGGGCGTGTCGGAGGAGGACGTCGTCGACGGCCTCGCCGTGGGCAACGCCTACACCGCATCCTCGCTGGACTCACCCTCCCCCGAGGACGACGGCAACGAAGGCTCCCTCGCGGACCGCCTCGGGTACGAGGACACCGCGCTGGAAGGCGTGGAGTACCGCGAGTCCCTCAAGCCGCTGCTCGCCAAACTCCCCCCGAGGGAGCGGCAGATCATCATGCTGCGCTTCTTCGCGAACATGACGCAGTCGCAGATCGGCGAGGAGGTCGGCATCTCCCAGATGCACGTCTCCCGGCTGCTGACGCGCACGCTCGCACAGCTGAGGGAAGGTCTGATCTCCGACTGACGACGGTGTGGAGGTCTGCACTCCGGCGGTCGATGGGCGCCCGCTGGTCGGCAGACCTCACGAAGCGTGTCGTCGGGGCACCCGATCGGGCAATCCGGGTGCCGGCCGGTCAATCCGGTGTGACGCCCCTCGGCTCCCCTCGGCTTTGCACCCCCACGCGCTGTGTATGGGAGGGCAGCAGCGCGGACCGCGTGTTGACCGCCGTACCGCTCAACACACCCATGAGAGCGAAGACTTGGTGTTTGGCGGCTCGACCGGCGGCTCGACCGGCGGGGATCGCTGACCAGGCTCCGTTGTTGCGGGAGCGGCTGCCGGTCCGTCGGCTGCTGTGTGCGCGCCGGCCAAGCCATCGCCCGTTACTTGAGCGCCAGCCAAGCCACTTCTGCTACTTGAGCGCCAGCCAAGCCACCGCGGCCAGCAGGACGACTCCGCCCGCCACTCCGAGGATCAAGCCGAGCTTGGGTCCTGAGCGGGGGGCCGCCGCCCGCCGGCGGCTGCCCTGCGGCGCGGCCTCGTCGACGAACGCGCGGAACATCTGAGTGCTGCCCGCGGGGTCGTGGTTGCCCTCGGGGCCCTGGCCTTGGGGAGCGTGCGGGTTGTGTGCCATGGGCCACGACCCTAGCGAATGTCGTCTTTCGCGCCCAACCCCGGGTGCGCCGCCGGTCCGGGCGGACGGGGCAACGGTTTTTGACTTCCTTTACTCCCGCACACGGATTTTCGTTTGCCTGCGGCAACCAACCACTTATATGGTTGCCCTAAGCAATAAATCTTTGGGAGGGCTGGGCGCCGTGGCCTCAGACATTCAGTACGCCGAGCTGGCGCGTCAGATCAGCGCCATCGGCGCACTCCGGCGAGGGCTCGCCCGGACGCTGCCGGTCGAGTGCCCTTCGGGCTCGGCCGCCGTGCTCTCCCTGCTGCACCGCCACGGCTCGATGCGCATCAGCGCCCTGGCCGATCTGCTCGCCGTGGACATCTCCGTCACCAGCAGACATGTCGCTCATGCGGCGGACTGCGGTTGGGTCGAACGCCTGCCGGACCCCGGTGATCGAAGGTCGCGCATCCTGCGCCTCACGCCCGACGGCCAGGCGATGATCGGCGAGCTCGCGCGACGGACGACCGACATGTTCGCCCGGACGCTCCACGACTGGTCCGACGACGACCTCGGCCAACTCAACGCCCTCCTCGCCCGGTTGCAGAACTCCTTCGGCGACGGCCGTTCGCTCCCGTACCCGCGCGACACCGCCGTGCCCCGCGCATCGACCCGGTGACCGCCGGCAGTTCCGGCCGATCGGCCGCCTCCCCCCGCACCCCAGTGACAGAGCAGAAGCAGAGGACACCCATGGCCACGACCGCACCGCCCGGTGTACGAGGAGGTCACAGCTCGTACGACACACCACCGATGACCCACCGCCAGATCGTGGAGGCGCTCTCCGGGCTGCTGCTCGGCATGTTCGTCGCCATCCTGTCGTCGACGGTCGTCACTAATGCGCTGCCGCAGATCATCGGCGACCTCGGCGGCGGCCAGAGTGCGTACACCTGGGTCGTGACGGCGACGCTGCTCTCCATGACGGCGACGACTCCGCTCTGGGGCAAGCTCGCCGATCTCTTCAGCAAGAAGCTGCTGGTCCAGATATCCCTGCTGATCTACTCGGCGGGTTCGATCCTGGCCGGCCTCGCACAGAACCCCGAGTCGCTGATCGCCGCACGGGTGGTCCAGGGCGTGGGGGTCGGGGGCCTGTCCGCCCTGGCGCAGATCGTGATGGCGGCGATGATCTCCCCCCGCGAGAGGGGTCGATACAGCGGCTATCTGGGGGCGACGTTCGCACTGGCGACGGTCGGCGGTCCGCTGCTCGGCGGAGTGATCACGGATACGGAGTGGCTCGGCTGGCGCTGGTGCTTCTTTGTGGGTGTGCCGTTCGCGCTGCTCGCGATGTTCGTCCTACAGAAGACGCTGAGTCTGCCGGTGGTGAAGCGGAAGGTGAAGATCGACTGGACGGGGGCGTTCCTGGTCAGCTCGGCGGTGTCGCTCCTCCTGGTCTGGGTGACCTTCGCCGGGGACCGGTACGCGTGGGCGTCCTGGCAGACCGCGGCCATGGTCGGAGGTGCGGTGGCCCTGGGGGCGGCCTTCGTCTTCGTCGAGTCCCGGGCGAGTGAGCCGATCATGCCCCTGCGGCTCTTCAAGGACCGGACGATCGCTCTCGCCTCGCTCGCCTCCCTCTTCGTGGGCGTCTCGATGTTCAGCGCGACGGTGTTCTTCAGTCAGTACTTCCAACTGGCCCGGGGCGCGTCCCCCACGATGTCGGGCGTGATGACCTTCCCGATGATCGGCGGGCTGTTCATCTCCTCCACCGTCTCCGGCCGGCTGATCACCAGGACGGGCCGGTGGAAGTCATGGCTGGTGGCGGGGGGCGCGCTGATCACCGCTGGACTGACGCTGCTCGGCACGATGCGTTACGACACCGACTACTGGATCGTCGCGCTCTCCATGGCCGTGCTCGGCCTCGGCCTCGGCATGGTGATGCAGAACCTGGTGCTGTGCGCCCAGAACCAGGTGAGCATGTCCGATCTGGGGTCGGTGTCCTCAGCGGTGACCTTCTTCCGTTCGCTGGGCGGGGCGCTCGGGGTCTCGGCGCTCGGCGCGATCCTCGGCAGCCGGGTCACCCACCATGTGGAGACCGGGGTTGCGGAGTTGGGGCCGCGTGGCGCGGCGCTGGGCGACAGCGGCACGGCCGGCGGTGGCATCCCCGACCTCGCGGCGGTGCCCGAGCCGATGCGGACCGTGTTGGAAGCGGCGTACGGGCACGGCGTGGCGGACGTGTTCCTGTACTCGGCGCCCTTCGCACTGGTGGCGCTGGTGCTGACGGTCTTCATCAAGGAGGTCGCGCTGCGGAACCACTCGATGCCGAAGGTCGCACCGCGGGAGTCCTGAGATCGGATCATGCGGGCCGCGCGTTTCTGACGTCGAGGCCGGGGCGGCCCGTCCTCGGACGTTCCGCCCCGGTGCTTTCCGACTCCGATCAGTCGCCGGCCCTACCCCCGGGCCCGGTGGCTTCCGGTCGGGCGCCCTCCCGCGCCACCATCGCCTCGATCCCCGCCATCAGCAACTCCAGCGCACAGTCGAAGTCCTGGTCCCTCATCTGCGGAACCGTCTCGGCGCCGTGCGCCTCCATCACATCGGCCATGTTCTCGAAGTTGCCCCTCAGACTCGGCTCCGCCTCGACGGTGGCCATCGCCTGCCGGACGAACTCGTCCTGGGTCATGCCCGCCGTCCTGCACCGCTGGATGAAGTGCCCCTCCACGGTGCCGAACCCGTACACGAACTGGAGTACGGCCGCGAGGGCGCCCCGCTGCCCCTGAGGGGGTAGCCCGGTGTTGTGCACGACCTGTTGGACGGACCGGGCGAACGCCATCGAGTGTGGCCCGATGTTCAGGAATGTACCGATCAACGAGGACGCCCAGGGGTGGCGCACCAGAGCCGCCCGATAGGTGGCGGCGAGTGCCCGCAACTGCTCCCGCCACTCTTGCGGTGGTGAGGCGTCGGGCACCCGTACGGTGGCGAACACCGAGTCGAGGGCCAGTTCCAGCAGGTCGTCCTTGGTGTCCACGTACCAGTAGACCGACATCGCCGTGACGTCCAACTCCGCTGCCAGCCGGCGCATCGAGAAGCGGGCGGCGCCTTCGGAGTCGAGGAGTCGGACCGTCGCTTCGACGATCTTGGCGCGGTCGAGCCCGGCGGGTTGGGCCTGCCTACGGCTGCGGTCACGTTTGTCGTCCAGCCACACACTGGACCGTGCGGGCCCCTTCGCACGGTCGGCAGCACTCACCATCGCGCCATCCTCCTCGGTCGTATCGGCGTGCCCCACGGTGGACCGGTGGTCCGACCGTGAGGCCGCGGCGTCCGGCCGGGCACGCTTCCCGGCGGTGGACTATGTGGCTTTCTGTAGTGAGTCTGCCCGTTCCGCTCGGCGGAGCAGCAGGGCGGCCAGCAGTCCACCCGCCAGTACGGCGGCTGCTCCGACCAACTGGCTCGTCTCCAGGCCCGAGGCGAAGGCGGCCGATATCTGTTCCCGTTCGTCTGCGCTGTCCGCCGCGGCGAGTGCCGCCGGCAGGGAGGTGGCCCCGACGAGAGCGGGGACGAGCGCGGCGAACCGGGAGTTGAGGACCGCCCCGAGGACGGCGACGCCCAGACCGTTGCCGAACTCCGCGAGGGTGCCGTTGATCCCCGCCCCGACACCGGCCTTCTCAGGGGGAATCGCACTCATGATCGCGTTGGCCATCGCGGGCATCGAGAGTGCCACGCCCGAGCCCATGACGATCAGGCCGAGCATCATGCCGCCGTAGCCGTTGTTGCCGAGCAGTGCGACCGCGGCGAGACCCGACGACACCAGGGTCATGCCGATGGCGATCGTCGCGGGGGTGCCGATGCGGGCCACCAGCCGTGCCCCCACGCCGGTGAGGTTGAGCGCGACGACGGAGAGCGCGAAGGGCGCCGTGCGCAGGCCCGCGTCCAAGGGGCCGTACCCCAGGACGAACTGGAGGTGCTGGGTGAGGAGGAAGAGGGAGCCGCCCATGCCGAACGCGACGAGGATCGAGCCGGCGATGGCGCCGATGAAGCGCTGGTTGCGGAAGAAGTGCATGTCGAGCATGGGGTGCGGGATCCGTAGTTCCCAGGTGACGAAGAGGCCGAGCACCAGTGCGCCCGTGCTGGCCGAGAGCACGACTTCGGTGGAGGTCCAGCCGTGTTCGGGTCCGGAGATGATCGCGTACACGAGGGTCGTCATACCGATGGTGGAGAGCAGGGCGCCGAGGAGGTCGGGGTGTTCGCCGCGGGGGTTCTTCGACTCGGGGACGAGGACGATGGCGGCGAAGAGGCCGAGTGCCACCACCGGAAGGTTGATCAGGAAGATCGCGCCCCACCAGAAGTGGTCGAGCATGACGCCGCCGATGAGCGGGCCGGTGGCGAAGCCGAGGGAGTTGACGGTCGCCCACAGGCCGATGGCCTTCACCCGCTCGGTCTCGTCGAAGATGGTGACGACGACCGCGAGGGTGGTGGTCATCAGCAGTGCGCCGCCGATGCCCATGCCGGCCCGTGCGGCGATCAGTTGGCCCGAGCTCTGGGCGAGGCCGGCGGCGAGCGAGCCGATCCCGAACAGTGCGAGCCCGCTGATCAGCATCTTCTTGCGGCCGTAGCGGTCGGCCGCATTGCCAGCGGTGAGCAGCAGTCCGGATTGGACCAGCGAGTAGGCGTTGATCATCCACTGGATGTCGGTGGCGGATGCGTCGAGTTCCCGGGTGAGGGAGGGGATGGCCACGCTCAGCACGGTGTTGTCGAGGAGGACGACGAGTTGGGCGAGGCAGATCACGCCGAGGATCAGCCAGCGTTGGGGGTGACGGCCGCTGATGGCCGGTTCGGATTCGGCGGTGGCCGTCATGCCAGCTCCCTGTGCGGTACACGAGTGTCTCGTACACCGTACAAGGAGCGTCATACGCTGTATAGGTCGGCCGGTGGCGCCTACTCCCCCGGCTTGATCAGATAGCCCGCACCCCGACGGGTGTGGATCATGGGGGAGTGCCCTGCATCGATCTTCTTGCGGAGGTAGGAGATGTAGAGCTCGACCACGTTCGCCTGACCGCCGAAGTCGTACGACCACACGCGGTCGAGGATCTGCGCCTTGCTCAGCACCCGCCGCGGATTGCGCATCAGATACCGCAACAGCTCGAACTCCGTGGCCGTCAGATGGATCGACCGGCCGCCACGGCTGACTTCATGGCTGTCCTCGTCCAGGAGGAGATCACCCACGCAGAGCAGGGACTCGGGGCGCGCAGTCGTGGTGCCCGACCGTCTGATCAGTCCGCGGAGCCTGGCCACCAGGTCCTCCAATGAGAAGGGCTTGGAGACGACGTCGTCACCGCCCGCCGTCAGACCCGCGATGCGTTCGGCGCCGGCGTTCTCCGTGGTGAGGAAGAGCACGGGCACATCGGGGAGTTCGCGGCGCAGTCGCCGCACGGTCGAGAGCCCGTTCAAATCGGGGAGCTGTGCGTCGAGGACGACGGCGTCCGGCTGGAACTCCCGTACCGAACGGATCGCGTCGTCGCCGTCGTCCGCACTGTGCACCTCCCACCCCTCGTACCGCAGGGCCATCGACAGGAGCTCGCTCAGTGCTGCCTCGTCGTCCACGATGAGCACGCGGACGGGGGTGCCGTCCGGCCTGAGCATCTCGGTACGTCTCCGGGGCGAAGTCGTGGTCATGCCGGTCAGTGTGTGAGCCCGCTCTGAGAACGCCCTTGCGCGAGTCTGTGATTTCTCTGAGAAACCCATCGGATCACCGCGGAGGCCGGGGCGGAGACGGCGGTACGCGCCGCTGTCTTCCGGGCCGCTGTTTTCCGGGCCGAACGGGCGGTGATCAGAAAAGCCCGTCCTGGAGCGGGTCGTCCGCTCCGCCCGTGGCGGCGTTCGTCGTGGGCACGGAGACCCCCGCCAGCGCATTGGCCCCGATCAGGGACCAGCCGGGCAGCAGCCGGGTATCGAGGACCACCGCACTGCCGCCGGCCGTCCGCAGATGGAGATCGGGCCCGGCCACCGCGGTCAGGGTGCCCGCCACGGCCCCGCCGTCGACGAGCTCGCGCACCGTCGTCGCCGCGGTGGGCAGTCCCCGAAGGGCGAACACCTCGCTGTGATCGACGATCTCGCACGCCAGTGGCTCCAGCGTCTCGTTCCACAGGCCGAGTTCGACGGCGCGTCGATGCAGTTCTTCGATCTCGGTCGCTCGCTCCCGGGGGGACTCGGGGAGCGAGGCGCGCACGGCGCGTTTGGCGGCGTACGGGATGCGATCGGGCACCCCGAACGCACCGCGCAACAGTTCCTCGGTCCGGCGGGCGGCCATCAAGGGGCCGCGCCCGAGCCAGCTGAAGACGATCGCGCCCTGTTCCAGCAGTCGGGCGCTTCCGCGCTCCTCGCCGGTGATGCCCACCTTCACCAGCCCGGGGCCGAACCAGGCGAGATAGACGCGGTAGGTCCTCGGGTCGTCGGCGAGGGTGTCGGCGGCCACCGAATGGGCTCGTTCCAGCCGGGCGCACTCGGCACAGCGCGCCTGGGTGAGGTGCCCGGCGACCACGGTGTGCAGTGGGCAGGGCGTGCCCCGTGCTCCGACGCACGAGCGGACGCCCTCGGCGCGGAAACCGATCGCCTTGCCGGGGACGAGCGGGCTCACCCGCCCGCCTTCCCAGCGCAGGACCGCCATCCGCGCACCCTGGGGCCAGCTGAGCCCGGTGCACCGCCACGCCATGAACACCTCCGGGTGTCCGCCGCCGAATCCAAGACGCGGAGATTACCGGACCCCGGTGACAACGGCTGCACCCCCACTGCCTCCGCCGCCGTTGACGGACAGTGGGCCCCGGGGCCGATATGGCGCCCCGGCGTTGTGATGCCCTACGCCGCGCTTCGTCGCGCTTCCCCGATCAGCCGACGACCGGCGGCGTCCCCGGCCCGGTGGGGCCATTTCCGGTGTGAAGCCTTCGCCGAAAAATACCCCCGGGGGTACTTCTGTTACCGTGAAGTACATACCCCCGGGGGTAAGTGCCATAGGAAAGGATCAGCCGTGTTCTTCATCGACACCATCGAGGTGCCCGGCCTCGGCAACCGCAGCTATCTGGCGGGTGATGCGAACAGCGCCGTGGTGGTCGATCCGGCCCGGGACATCGACCGCGTCCTGGCCGCAGCCGCCCGGCGCGGTGTGCGCATCAGCCATGTCGTGGAGACCCACGTCCACAACGACTACGTGACCGGCGGGCTGGAGCTCGCCCGCACCACGGGTGCCGAGTACCTCGTACCGGCCGGTGCGAACGTCTCGTACCGACGGGTGCCCGTGGCCGACGGCGATCGCACCGAGATCGGCCCCGAGCTGGCCCTGAGAGCCGTGGCGACCCCGGGACACACCCCGCACCACACGGCGTACGTGCTTGAGGAGGCCGGGCGGCCCGTCGCGGCCTTCACCGGCGGATCCCTGCTGATCGGCACCGTCGGACGCCCCGACCTGGTGGAACCGCGGCTGACCGAGCAGCTGGCCCGGGCCCAGCACGCCTCCGCGCATCGACTCGCCCGGGAACTGCCCGACGAGACCGCCGTGCTGCCCACCCACGGCTTCGGCAGCTTCTGCTCGTCCTCGCAGGCCACGGGCGATGCGACCACCATCGGCACGGAACGCCGCGCGAACGAGGCGCTGACCCGGGACGCCGACACGTTCGTCGCCGAGCTGCTCGCCGGTCTCGACGACGTCCCCGCCTACTACACCCACATGGGTCCGATGAACGCCCGTGGCCCGGCCCCTGTCGACCTCTCCCCGCCCGCCGTCGCGGACGCCGATGAGATCGCCCGACGCCTCGCCGAAGGGGAGTGGGTCGTCGATCTGCGCAGTCGCATCGCCTTCGCCGCCGGCCATGTCGCCGGATCGCTGAACTTCGAGGCGGACGGACAGCTCGCCACCTATCTCGCCTGGCTGATCCCCTGGGGCAAGCCGGTCACGCTCCTCGCCGAGTCGGCCGAGCAACTCGCGGACGCCCAGCGCGAGCTGGTGCGCGTCGGCATCGACCGGCCCGCCGCCTCTGCCACCGGTACGCCCGAGGAGTGGGTGCGCGAGGGAGACCGACCGCGGTCCTTCCCTCGGGGCACCTTCGCCGATCTGGCCGCTGTCGACGGTTCGCCGGTGGTGCTCGATGTGCGCCGGGACTCCGAGCGCTCAGGCGCGTACATCGAGGGGTCGGTCCACATACCGGTGCACCAGCTGCGCGCGCGGCTCGCCGAGGTGCCGCCGGGCACGGTCTGGGTGCACTGCGCGGGCGGAATGCGCGCCGCCATCGCCGCCTCGATGCTGGACGCGGCCGGACGGGAGGTGGTCGCCGTCGACGACGGATTCGACGCCGCCCGAGCGGCCGGTCTGCCCCTGCGGGAGGGCTGAGGGATGCCCTTCTCGCACTTCACGACGGCCGGAACCCGTCGATGTACGGGCGGAGTGTTCGCGTACGCGGATGACGACGGCCGCCCGCCGGGCACCGCCGCCCTGTTCGACGTGCACGGCGAGGGCGGCTCGATCGCGTGAGCGCACTTCTTCTCGCGCTCGCCGCAGGAGGCGTCGTCGGGCTGGTGCTGGGCGCGCTGGGCGGCGGTGGCAGCGTGCTCGCCGTCCCGGCGTTGATCTACCTGCTGGGCTTCAGCCCGCTCGCGGCCACGACCGCGAGTCTGATCGTCGTCACCGTCACCTCGGCCGCCGCCCTGTTCGCACACGCCCGTGAGGGACAGGTGCGCTGGGGCACGGGCGCGGTCTTCGCCGCCGCGGGAATCGTGCCCGCCGCGATCGGCGGAATGATCGCCGGGGAGCTGCCGGCGGCGGTGCTGACCATGGCGTTCGCGGTGGTCGCCGCACTCGCCGCGCTGGCGATGCTTCGACCGTCGGCCCCCGTCGAGCTCGAAGGCGTCCGGGCGCGCTGGCCCGTGACCGTCGGTGCGGGCGGCGGACTCGGGGCACTGACCGGTGTCCTGGGCGTCGGCGGCGGCTTCCTCGCGGTGCCGGCCCTGGTGAAACCGGTCGGTCTGCGGATGCGCGCGGCCGTCGCCACCAGTCTGTTGGTGATCACGGTGAACTCACTGGCCGCGTTGGCGACCAGGGCGGGAACCGCCGAAGGGCTCGACTGGGCGGTCATGGCGCCGTTCACGGGCGCCGCGGTGCTCGGGGCGTGGGACGGGAAGCGGCTGGCGGCGAAGGTGTCGGGCCGGCTGCTCCAGCGGATCTTCGCGTACGTCCTGCTCGCCGTCGCCGCACTGATGCTCCTGGACGGCCTGCTGTGAACCGGCACCGCCCGAGCACGGGACCCGATCTAGGGTCTTTCTTTTGGATCAGGCTGGATCAGACACCGAGGCATACGAGCCCAGCAAGATCCGAAAGAGGGGGCCTAGGCGAGCGAGAGGAACAGCTTCTCCAGCCTGCCCATCATCTCGGCCCGGTCCTCCTCGGTCTTCTGGCCCGATTCGACGTCGGCAAGACACTGCTGGAGACCGGTGGCAATGATCGAGAAGCCCGCCCGGTCCAGGGCGCGCGAGGCGGCGGCGAGCTGCATCACGACCTCTGCGCAGTCACGGCCCTCCTCCAGCATCCGGATCACACCGGAGATCTGGCCCTGCACCCGGCGCAGCCGGTTGAGAACGGCCTTCAGTTCGGCTCCAGCGAGATCCAGTTCCACGACAACTCCTTGATCGATACCCCTAGGGGTATTTTACCCCTAGCTGCGCACCCATGAGTTTCCCCCGCGTCCCCCGGCGCACAGCAGCTCACGAGACGCCCAGCGGCTCAAGAAAGGACACAGCGATGAACACCACCCCCGCACTCGACATCGACCAGGCCCGCACCCGACTCGGTGAACTCACCGTGATCGACGTCCGCACCCCCGGAGAGTACGCATCGGGCCATCTGCCCGGCGCGCTCAACATCCCGCTCGACCAGCTCCGCAAGGCCCTGCCCGAACTCACCGAAGCCGGCCGCCGCGGGGAGATCCTCGTCGTCTGCGCCTCCGGTGCCCGCTCTGAGAGCGCCTGCGCCCTCCTGGCCGACAAGGGAGTGACCACCGCCACTCTCATCGGCGGCACCAACGCCTGGGCGGCCGGCGGTCACGACCTCGACCGGCCCGCTTCGGGTCCTGCCTGCGCCACGCGCAGCACCTGGTCGATGGAGCGGCAGGTGCGGTTCACCGCGGGCACGATCGTGCTGCTCGGCATTCTGCTGAGCCTGCTGCACCCGCTCTGGCTGGTGCTCTCCGCGGGGATCGCCGGCGGTCTGGTCTTCTCGGCGCTGACCAACACCTGCGGCATGGCCCTGATGCTTGCCAAGCTGCCGCACAACCGGCCCAAGTCGGCCGATCTGGGTGCCACCCTGGAGCGGCTGAGGCACGGCTGAGGTCTCGTCGCGCGGAGTGCGTGCGGAGTGCGTGCGGAGTTCACGCGGTTCGGATTTTTCATCCAGTTTCATCCAGTTTCATCCGGCTTCACCCGGTGAGCCGTAGCCGACCGCACCCGACAGTGGCCGACTCGGGCCCGTACCTCGTCGAGGGCCCGGGCGCGCGGCCCGGCCGCTGGGCGTCCCTGAGCGCTCCGCCGGCCGTCACCGACACCCCTTCGATGAAAGTTGTACCGACTTACCCACTTTTGCAGGGGTTTCGAAGGCCGGTGCCGGCGGGTAGACCTGGCGGCGTTGACGTTCGCGGCTTGGAGGCAGAGCACGATGGCGGTACAGGGCAATGTGAAGTGGTTCAACGGCGAGAAGGGTTTCGGGTTCATCTCGCAGGACGAAGGGCCCGATGTCTTCGTCCACTTCTCCGAGATCCAGGGCACCGGATACCGCCAGCTGGAGGAAGCCCAGCGCGTGGAGTTCGAGCTGGTGCAGGGCCCCAAGGGCCCGCAGGCGGGCAGCGTACGCGTCATCCAGGGCTGACCCTCCCCGGTCCGTACGCGCACGCGATGACCCGGATGCGCACCCGACGGCGTGGCGATCGGGTGGTGTGTGTCGAAGGTCCCGACGGTGATCCGTCGGGACCTTCGGCGTCGCACCGCCGGCTGAGAGCGCGATCGCCTGCCCTGTCTACTGGGGGAGGACCGGCGCCAGCGGGAGCTCACGGGCATCGGTGGTCGCCGGGCCCTGGCGGCCGGCACTCGGGATCAGCCCGCTCGGCCAGGGGCAGGGAGGTGCCACCCATCGGCTTGCGCACCCGTGACCAGCACGGTGTCCCGTAACCCAACTGCGGTGGCCCTCACGGCGGGATCACGACGGAGACGTTCACCGTGAGGCGAAAACGTGCCAAGGTGGCCGGATGACATCTCTGGGGGGTTGGTGATGGGAGAGCTCGGCAAGGGTGCGAACGCCTCGATCACGGGGATGCCGGTCACGGTGGAACTCCACTGGACCGGGGACCCGGTGGACCTCAGCGCCCTCCTGCTCCACGCGGACGGCAAGGTCGAGTCCGACGCGGACATGGTGTTCTTCAACCAACCGGAAGCGGGCGGTGGGGCCGTTCGACACCGTGCAGCCGACGCGGACGCACCCGAGCAGATCACGGTGGAGCCCGCGGCGCTGTCCGCATCCGTGACGCGCGTGGTCCTGGTGGGCAGTTGCGATCCGGGCGACGAGAACCGCACGTTCGCCGGGGTCACGGAGTTCTCCGTACGGGCGGTGCAGTCCGAGGCTGAGCCCGTGGTGTTCCCGGTGCCCGCGATGACGGAGGGGGAGCGGGCCGCCGTACTGCTGGAGTTCTACCGCAGGGGCGACGGCTGGAAGGTGCGTGCTGTCGGGCAGGGCTACCGCTCGGGCCTGGCGGGTGTGGCCACCGACTTCGGCATCCAGGTAGCCGATGAGCCCGCACCTGCGGAGTCGGCCCTGGTGGAGCCTGATCCCGTGGCGTCTGCCTCGGCCACCGGGCAGCCGCCCACGCTGAGCCCGGCCCTCACCGTCCCCCCTCTCGCCTCCCCGGCACCTACAGTGCCCGCAGCCTCGAACGTCGCACCCTCGCTCGGCCGGCTCAGCCTCGACAAGGGCGCCCAGGCCGTCGTCAGCCTCGACAAGAACGACCGCGGGGTGGAGATCGTCGCCACGCTCGTGTGGGACGGCGGGAGCGACGATCGACGGGAGCGCGGCGCGGACCTCGACTTCTACGCCCTCTTCGTCCCGGCGGATGAGGCGCTGCTGGGCGCACAGCAGGCCGGTACGAAGGCGTCCGCGGGCCATACCCCCAAGGGCAGCCCCTACCGGCCTCCGAGCGTCAGCCCGAACGCCGACCCGGTCGCCGACGAGGAGCCGGGGCGCGGAAGGTGGCTGCGCCGCAAGAAGAGGTTCGTCCGGACGGAAGAAGACCAACGGCACGTCGTCTACTACAACAACCTGGGTTCGGTGCAGGCCGAGCCGTACATCCTGCTGGACGGCGATTCCAAGATCCCGGGCCGTGAGGTGATCCGGATCGTGCGCCCGGACGAGCAGGGCTACGTGCTCCTGTGCGCCTACTCCGCACTGAGCAACGGCTCGGGCTCCTTCCGCAGCTTCGGCGCCCATGTCGTGATCGACGACGGCCGGGGCTCGGCGGTCACCGTTCCGCTGTACGAGGAGACGGAGACCTCGTACTGGGTGGCGATAGCGCTGGTGGACTTCACCGCGCCCGAAGGCGTGGCCGTACGGCACGTCGAGACGTACGGCTCCGAGGGGTCCGAGCGTCGGCCGGTGCTCCAACTCGACGGGGCGATCACGATGGACGCGGGGCGCGTGGAGTTCAAGGGGCTCTAGGGTTCGAGACCGTCCGGGGAGCGGTGGGTCTGAGGCGGACGCTCAGGGAGTGACGACGGGGAACGATGGATCGGTGGCGGTGGCCCGGGAGAGCAGACGTTCCAACAGTGCCTTGTCCCCTTCTGTCCACACCCCGTCCAGCCCCTTGCCGGCCAGGACGCCGAACAGTTGGGTTCTGCTCAACCGCAGGGTGAGTCCGGCGCTCCTGCTGGGCTTCCCCCGGATTTGGCGATGCGTCAGGGCGCCATGGCTCAGGGTGAGCCGGTACCGGCTCTGCTCGTCGGTCAGGACGAGGTCGATGGTGAGGTCGTCGTCCCAGGCGGCGGGCCCGTCGATGCGGATGGCGAGCGAGTCGAGCAGCATGGGGGTGGGTAGGGCGCTGATCATTTCGGCTCCGCCGGTGTCGATGTGCGCGGGTGCCTCTCCATGGCGCAACTCCTCGGCGGAGGCGAGGTAGAAGTTGCGCCAGGTGCCGTTCTCCGCACCCCGGCCGAGCCGGTCGTACACGTCGGCCAGGGTCTCGCGCGCCGCGGTTGCCGTGCCCGTGTCGCGTTCGTGCCCGGGTGTGGCGAAGACGACGTGGTTGAGGAGGGTGGCCGCGAACCGCAGATCGCCGGCGTCGACGTAGGCGCGCGCCTTGGCCAGTGCCTGCTCGGGGCCGCCGGCCACGTCCACGTACCGTTGGGCGAGTTCGACCGGCGGATGCTCCCACAGATGGGCGACGTTGCCGTCGAACCATCCCAGGTAGCGCTGGTAGACGGCCTTCACGTTGTGGGAGAGCGATCCGTAGTAGCCGCGGGCGTGCCAGGCCCGTTCCAGCGCGGGCGGCAGCCGGAGGACTTCGGCGATCTCCGCGCCGGTGAGCCCGTCGTTGAGGAGCCGAAGCGTCTGGTCGTGGAGATACGCATAGAGGTCCCGCTGTCCGTGGAGGAAGGTGACGACCTCGTCGTGCCCCCAGGTGGGCCAGTGGTGGGAGGCGAAGGCCACGTCGTAACGGCCTTCGAAGAACTCCACGGCCTCGTCGAGGTAGCGGGCCCAGACGCGTGCGTCGCGGACGACCGCACCGCGCAGCGTCAGGATGTTGTGCATGGTGTGGGTGGCGTTCTCGGCCAGGCACAGTGCCCGTAGATCCGGGAAGAGGAAGTTCATCTCGGCGGGTGCTTCGGTGCCGGGCGTCAGTTGGAAGATGATCCGGACCCCGTCCACGGTCTCTTCCTGCCCGGTCTCCGTGATGTCCACGGTTGGCGGGATCAGGGTGATGGTCCCGGTGGAGGTCGTCATGCCGAGCCCGGCGCCGATCTGCCCGTCGGGTGCCTTCGGGAGCCGGTCCCCGTACATGAAGACGGCCCTGCGGGTCATGGCGTTGCCGGCGTAGACGTTCTCGCTGACGGCGTGTTCCAGGAAGCCGACCGGGGCCAGGATGGGGACACCCGCCTCGGTGCCGTGGGGGAGGACTCCGCGGGCACCACCGAAGTGGTCGCCGTGCGAGTGGGTGTAGACGAGGCCGGTGACGGGTCGCTCGCCGCGGTGCGCCCGGTAGAGCGCAAGGGCGGCGGCAGCGGTCTCCGCGGAGATCAGCGGGTCGATCACGATGACTCCCCGGTCCCCTTCGACCAGGGTCATGTTGGAGAGGTCGAGCCCGCGCACCTGGTAGACGCCCGCGGTGACCTCGTAGAGGCCCTGACGGGAGCAGAGCTGGGCCTGTCGCCACAGACTCGGGTGGGCGGTGTCCGGACACTCACCGGCGAGGAAGGCGTAGGCGTCGTTGTCGTAGACGACCTGCCCCTGGGCGTCCTTGACGACGGCGGGGCTCAGGGCGGCGACGAAGCCCCGGTCGGCGTTGGCGAAGTCGGTGGTGTCGTCGAAGGCGAGGGCCGTCGGGTCCGACATGGCTGCTCCGTTCCCACGGTGGTCGATGCTCCGGCCGGTGCCGGTTCCCGCGCGTCCACGGCCCTTCGGCTCTGGGCCCGGCCCGGCCGCTCGGTGTCGAGGAGGTCGATGCGCCGTCTGCCCATCTCAACACCGAGCGCGGACGCCCGCACTCCGGGCCGTTCGCGGGGATGACTACTCCTCCTGCTCCTGCCGGGCGGCGATCCAGCGCCGGCCGTCCGCGACCGCCTTCTCCACCGGTGCGAACAGTTCGGGCTCGGCCGGTACGACCCCGCCCTCGCCCAGTTGTTCGCCCAGCCCGGAGTCTTCGAGGATCCGCGCCAGCGGCGGCTGCACTCCGGCGAGGACCAGACGGCCCCCGGCGGCGCTGATCCGGTGCGCGTAGCGGGCCAGGAACCCCACCAGCGTGGAGGACGGCACATCGGGCAGGGCGCGCACCACCAGGACCAACACGGCCCGCCGTGCTCCGTCGGGGGACGGAAGCCGGCTCTCGATCCGGGGGAGCTCGGCGAAGAACGACGAGCCCGCGTAGTCCACGACCGTCACCGTGTCCGGGGCGAGGTGCCGCGGCGGGGCGTCGACGCGCCAGCCGCCCGACTCCGTACGGTTCAGGGCGACCAGCTTCGCCTGGCGCGCGACCTGGACGCAGTACAACAGCAGCGACAGCACGGCACCGAGCACGATCGCCTGTTGGAGCGGGAGTTGGGTGGTGGCGAGGAAGGTCAGCACCATCGCGGCTGACGAGAGCCGGGAGGTGCGCAGCACCAGCCGCACGTCATGGCGCCGTCCCCAGATCAGCTCGCCCCCGATCACCAGGATCAGCCCGCCGATCACCGGCATGGGGATGTGTTCGGCGAGCGATCCGCACACCAGGACCACCAGGGCGAGGAAGACCCCCGAGACCACACCGGCCCAGCGGGTGCGGGCACCGGAACTCACCGCCACCCCCGTACGGGACAGCGATCCGCCCGAGGGCAGCGATTGGAAGAGTCCGCCGAGGAGGTTCGCGTACCCCTGGGCGCGGAAGTCGTCGTTGGCGTCGGAGCGGGAGCCGTCCGGATTGGGTTCGGCGGGGGCGATCCCCGCCGCCTGGGCCAGGGCGACGAGTGCGACGGACACCGCCCCGCCCGCCAGGGCCGGTACGGCGGAGAGGTCGGGTGCGGTGAAGGACGGCAGCGACGCCGGAATGCTGGCGATGCCGCCGACGAGTGCCACGTCCACGGAGAGGAGGGCAACTCCCGCACTCACCGCCACCATGGCGATCAGCAGCGCAACGGACCTCAGCCGCTGCACCGCCCGGGCGCCGACCCACACGGCGACGGTGACGGCCGTGACCGCGGTGGTCGTGCCCTGCCAGTCGGGCACGTGCACCAGCCAGTCGACGAGCTGGGCCAGTTTGTTCGGGTGCCGGGGCCGGTAGCCGGTGGCGTCCTTGAGGACACCGGTGATGATCTGGAGGGCGATTCCGGTGGAGAAGCCGATCATCACGGCGTTGGAGACGAACGTCATCACGGCGCCCAGCCGCAGCGCCCCCATCAGCATCACCACCCCGACCAGCAACGTCAGCGTGGCGATATGGCCGGCGTCCCGGGGGTCGAGTCCGGCATCGTCCAGGACGCTCTGCGAGGTCAGGGCGATGGCGCTGGTCAGGGTGGTGATCATCAGGACGGTACGGGAGGTCAGCGAGCCTACGATCGCGGGCACGACACCCGCGTACAGACCGGCCACGGGGTTGAAGCCGGCGATCGAGGCGTACGCCATGCCCTCCGGGATGGAGAACAGGCCGGTGACGGCACCCGAGCCGATGTCGGACGCGGTCGGTCCGCCGGGCCGACTGCGCTGACCGCCCGTCTTCCGCGGGCTGCGGGGCCATGACAGATGCACCCGGGCCCCCTTCGCCGCCGCTGTCGTCCCTGGTGAGCCTGCGGGCGGGTGGGGGCGGGCGCGAGCGGAGGGGTGCCGGGCGAGTGATCCGCGGCGGGGGCGGTGACGGTGCCGTTGGGGCGGTTCTTGCGGTACGGGACGGGTCCCGGGTGCGCGCGAAGCGAAGAGAAGTAAAGAATCCTTGACGTGATGTAAAGAGAGTCATACCTTCTTCATGTCAGGTTTGCTTTACATGCCGGTCTGGTCCGACTGCCTGGCCCGACCGTCTCGCACCACTGCCTGAGACGAGGGCTCCGTACGACCGTCGCGCGCGAACGGCCGTGCACGGCTGTTCCGTACCGACGACTCCACACAACTGCTCCACACAACTGCTCCGTACAACTACTCCGTATGAAGGGGGACGCGTGGCGCACGAGGAGAAACGCGCTTGGATCATGGGAGGGATCGCGATCGTCGGCTATGCCGTCTACCTGGTCGTCGTCCTCCAACGAGCGAGCGATCGACCGCTGACCGAGGTGGCGTACGCGGCGCCCCTGCTGTGGGTCGTCGGCGCGGCGATCGCCCTGGCCATCGCCCTCGACATCGCATTGGGGATCACCTCGCGGTGCGGGACCGCCAGGGTGGACCAACGCGACCGGGAGATCAGCCGCTTCGGCGACCACGTGGGTCAGTCCTTCGTCGTCCTCGGCGCGATCGCCGTCCTTGTGATGGCCCTCGCCGAACTGGACCACTTCTGGATCGCCAACACCATCTACCTGGCGTTCGTCCTCTCCGCCGCGCTGGGCTCCGCCGCCCGGATCGGCGCCTACCGACGGGGCTTCCACCCGTGGTGAAGCCGACCCGCATCACCAACGCCATCCGCACCCTGCGCTTCGCACGGGACGAGATGACCCAGGCCGAACTGGCCGACCGCATCGGGGTCACCCGTCAGACGGTCATCGCCATCGAGAAGGGCCGCTACTCGCCCTCGCTGGAGATGGCGTTCCAGATCGCCCGGGTGTTCGCCGTTCCGCTCGATCAGGTCTTCCAGTACCCGGACGACGAAGAGGAGCCCTCGTGAAAGCAGTGCTGCAAGACGCGTACGGACCGGCCGACGTACTGAAGCTCCAGGACGTCGAACGACCCACCGTCCAAGCCGGCGAAGTGCTCGTCCGCGTAGAGGCAGCCGCCCTCGACGCGGGCGTCTGGCACCTGATGACCGGCCGGCCCCTGCTGCTGCGACTGATGGGCTTCGGACTGCGTCGGCCATCCGTCCGTATCCGCGGCAGGGAAGTCGCCGGACGCGTGGAGGCCGTCGGCTCCGGAGTCACCCGCTGTCGACCGGGGGACGAGGTGTTCGGCTTCTGCGAGGGCTCGTTCGCCGAGTACGCCAGCGCACCTGAGGACCGCTTCGTCGTCAAACCGCCGAACCTCCCACTCGACCGGGCCGCCGCCCTCCCCATCTCCGGCGTCACCGCACTCCAAGCCCTGCGCGACAGCGGACGCGTACGCCCCGGGCAGCGGGTCCTGATCATCGGAGCGGGAGGAGGCGTGGGGACCTTCGCCGTGCAACTGGCGAAGTCGATGGGCGCCACCGTCACCGGAGTGTGCAGCACCGCCAAGACCGAACTGGTCCGGTCCCTCGGCGCCGCCGAGGTCATCGACTACACCCGGGAGGGCTTCGCCGAACGACCCGAGCGCTACGACCTGATCGTCGACACAGCCGGCGGTCGACCCCTGTCCGTGCTCCGCCGCGCCCTCACCCCCCGCGGCACGCTCGTCATCGTGGGCAGCGAAACCGACGGTCGACTGCTCGGCGGCACGGACCGGGTGCTGCGCGCCCTGCTCCTCTCCCCCTTCGTACGCCACTCACTGCGCGGCCTGTTCTCGGTGGAGCGGACGGAGGACCTCCAGACCCTGGCCGACCTCGTCGCCGCCGGGGACCTCGTTCCCGTCGTCGATCGCACCTTCCCGCTGGACCAGGTGCCCGAGGCGATCGCCCACCTCCGGGACGGCCGGGCCTGCGGCAAGATCCTCATCACCCCCTGACGAGCGGTGCCCGCCGGCCCCACCGCGGACGGCGATCACGCCTTCACCACACTTTTGAACACGGGCGGCGATCACGCCTTCGCGGCCTTCACCCTGCCCACGCGAATCGCTTCCACCAGGGCCTCGTGATCCCGCTCGTTCTGGTCCGCGTACGCCTCCGCGAAACCGGTCACCGCACGGTCGAAGACGTCCCCGCCACCGAGATAGCCGGCGATGGCGATCCGGTCACCGGACCGGGCATGCGCACGCGCCAACGTCTGTCCGCAGAGCTCGCCGAAGAGACGCATCCCGCGGGGCACCATGATCTGCGGCGTCACGATGCCCTTCCAGTCGTGCAACTGCCTTACGTAGAAGTCCCGTTGCTGACTATCCGCCCCCTTCACCCGGTCCCACCCGAGAAAGACGTCCCCCACCGCCTGCATGAGCCGCTGCCCCGCCACGACCCGCTGCCCCTGGTTGTCGTACGCGCTCTCGCCCACGTGCGCGGCCAGCACCGAACGGTCCGCCTCCTTCGCCTGGAGGATCAACGGATCCCCCGCGTCCTTGCCGAGCAGCAGCAGAATCCAACAGCGCGTCCCCACACTGCCCACACCCACCACCTTCCGGGCGATGTCGACCAGGTGGTACTGACGCAACAAATGCCGACGCTCGGTCGACAGGCTCTGCGCGTAGCGGTCCACCAACGCATGGAGTTCGCCGACCAGATCGTCGCGCCTGGCCCCCTGCAACACATCGTCGATGGGCACGACCAGCGGCGGATCCGGAGTGAACCGGCGCTCGATCCCCTGAAGCCGGGTGAGCTTCTCGAACGCCTGGATGCTGTCGCGGGTCCGCGCCTTCGCCATGGTCTTGCGCAGTCGCTGCCTGCCTCGTGCATCGAGCCGCTGGTCCGCCAGCGCTTGGAGCTGCTCCATGTCGCCGTGTGCGTACCAGACGTCGAGGTTCCCCATCCCGGCGAGGAACCGCATTCGCTCCCGGTACGCCCGCACCGCCGCCCGCACCACGTCCGCCCGCTCCTTCGTGGAGTACCCGTTCTCCCGACCGGCGATCACCAGACTGGTGGCGAGGCGTTTGACGTCCCACTCCCAGGGGCCCGGCAAGGTCTCGTCGAAGTCGTTGATGTCGAAGACCAAACGCCGCTCCGGCGACCCCAACAGCCGGAAGTTCAGCAGGTGCGCATCCCCGCAGAGCTGCGCCGAGAGCCCGGAACGGGGAGTGGAAGCCAGATCGAGGGCCATGATCGCGGCTGCGCCCCGATAGAACCGGAACGGCGACTCGGCCATCCGGCCGTAGCGGATGGGGATCAACTCCGGCACCCGGGAGGCCGACTGCTCCTCGACCACGTCCACCGGATCCGCCCGCCCCTCGGCGGGGGTGAACCCGGCATGACTCGACCTCGGCACCTCCTGCCGGGCCGCCCTGCCCAGATCCGCCCGCTCCCGCGGCGACAACCGCATGGACGGACGCAACACGTCCGATACGGATTTCCCACTGCCCTTGGCCATGGAGCGCTCCTCCGGTCCGAGCGCGAACCGGTGGGAAGCCTGCCAGCCCCGGCCGCCCCACCCATTATCCGACGCACAGAACAGCCCGCACCTCGACCGCCCGCAGCTCGGGCCGATCGGCTGCGCTGCACACCCGCTGCCAGCGAGCCGCCCGCCCGCCGGTGCCTCGGCCGTGTGGGTGCGTCGAGAGCTACACCGTCACTCTCGGCTCAGCGAACTGCTGATCGTGGAGGTCACGTCGCCCGCCATGAACCGGCCTCGGAAACCCAGACCGCTACGACGTTCCGCTGCTCACGCTCGGCTGACCGGAAAGAGCCGGCGCAGCCAGGGGTGGTGGGGCGCGACCACCTTGATCGCGTCCGCCAGCCAGGCGCGAGCCGTAGCGTCGAGCAGCGGCAGTACCGCTTCGAAGTCGGTCTCGTCCTTGTCCCGGGTCGCCTTTGCCTTGTAGAAGAGCTGCACCTCGGGCGCGAGATACGGGAGGCCCGCGGCGCTCGTTCGCCCGAGCCGGTCGATCGGGAGCCGGATTGCCAGGGTGCGCCGCGAGACCCACTGGGTGCCCTCGACCTCGTCCAGCATGAGCTGCAACGACCAGGGCGCCTCGGGCGTGCGGCGGCACCAGATGTCGTGGAGCGGCGACCGAAGGACCTCTCCAGGACGCCACGGTCGCAACTTCCCCTGCCCGGGAGGATCCGCCACGTGCAGGTCCCAGTCGGCCAGCAGCTCACGTACGAAGGCCTGGTCACGCCGGAGGACGAGGACGTCCAGATCGCCGTGTGCGCGCAGCTCACGGCCGACCGCGCATTCGATCGCGTAGCCACCGGCGATCCACCACGGGAAGTCCGCCTCGGCGAGGACCGCGGCCACGTACTCGGGGCGCTCCGGCACCCAGCGTCCCAACACGTCAGCACTCACCGGCCCATACTCCCAGTGAACGAACGGGTGGGCGGGCGGAAGCGAAGGCCGATGTCACACCTTCTCGATGACGATCCTATCGGGGACCAGCCGTTCGAAGTCGTCCATGTCTGGGGTCTTCATGTCGCTAGCCGGGCCTTCAACGTTGGTGCCCGGTGAGGCACTGGCGGAGGATATGAGATTCGAATTCGTGAGGGGTTGCCCCCAACACGCTTTCCAAATGTTCGCTCGCCGTTCGGCAACAGTCGTGGGCGTCTGGACCTGTGGCGGAGCCGGCGGCTACAGGATTGGTGAACTGTGGTGAACACCTGCGAATGAGACCAGAACTGAGACCAGGCGCTCGTTCATTTACCGGACACCGGGCCGTACCACTGCATGGCTTGACCGGTGATTGCGGCGATACATTCGAAGTCGTGGTCGCGGTGCAGGAGGGTCAGCCCCTGGAGTTCCGCTGTGGCAGCGACGACGAGGTCAACAGCTCCCGCACTGCGGTGCTGACCGCGTTGGGTCAGCAGCTCCTGAACCCGCCAGGCGCGGTCGTACGCGCGGTCATCGACGGGCACCCAGCCGAACAGCAGCCGCATGTCCTCGATGCCGCGCGCACGGTCCGCGGCGGAGCGGGCGCTGTAGAAGAACTCCAGCTCGGTAACAGGGCAGGTCGCGATGAGCCCTGCTGTGGCGGCCTGATCCCATCCGTACTGTTCGGCGTCGTCGCGGAAGAATCGGGCGAGCGCACTTGTGTCGATCAGGAACTGTGCCGCGCTCACCGCCGGTAGTCCCTTTTCTCCTCGAAGGCGTTCAGATCGAAGGCGCCTTCGCCCGCTGCGGCCCGCAGCCGAGTGAGAGCGAGAGCCCGTCGGCGGTTGTCGAGCACTTCGCGCAGGGCGGTGTTTACCGTCTCCTTCTTGGTGCCGGTCCCCAGTGCCTGAGCCACGTCGGCCAGCAGCTCGTCGTCGAGATCGATCACTGTGCGACTCATCGATGACCTCCTGAGATATCAACTATGGCATCGAGTGTATCGCATATGAGGTATCGCTGTGTGATGCCAGGCCGCGGGTGCCCCGGGCGGGATGATGACCGATCTATGTTGAAGGGCTTCACAAGATGAGTCATAGATGTGAGGTGAGGGAGGTATGATTCGTGGCTATTTTATGGTCTTTTAGAGAGATGTATTAGGGTGATTTGCCGGCGCTTTCCGTGCTGAACTGCGTTCAAGGGAGTGTTGTGTCTCAGTGAGCACTGCAATGCGCAGTTGCTGCCACATGGCTGCCCTCCCTAACATCACAGCCATCGGATCCGCTGCATTGGCGGTTCGCGCGGTCGAACGGGGCAGCATGAGAATCACGAGATACCAGCAGCAGCAGTTGGTGTCGAGGGCAGCTATCGCAGAAATGGCCGGCGTGCAGCGCTCGGCGATCACCAATTGGGAGCGCAGGTACACGGACTTCCCGAGCCCTACGCGAGCCGGTGGCACCGACTACTACTACTTGTCCGACGTGCTCACCTGGCTGAAGGGCCGCTCGGTTCCGCCGAGGGCGCGGCGGGAGGATGAGAGGGAAGATGCCACGTACGCCGATCGGGCTCGGACTGCTCTTATCGCGGCGTCAGAGGCCGAGGCGGTAGAGGACCTCGAAGCGGAGGGCTTTTCGGCTGCCCGAGATACTGCAGGTGATGAGACCGACGGCGAGCACCTCCGTTTAGCCGACATCCTCTTCCGTGAGCAGGACGAGGGGCACTGGGGCTCGGGGTCGCGAGTCAGCTTCCTGTATCTGCTGTTTTCCCTTGTCTACCTGAGGTGGGCCCAGCGGAGGAGGTGGGCAGTGGTGCGGCGGGCCGCCGCACAAGGTCAGGCGGGAACGCGCATCCACAGGTTCCTGCCCGCAGTTGCGCAGCAGGTCGAACAGACTCTCGCGGCGCAAGGTGTGACCAGTGCCATGGCAGTAAGGCTTGAGGACCTCAACCCCCGTAGCCCTCAAGCCATCGTCCGCCTTCTGGACAAGATCGAAAGTTCAGGGCGCGGAGTTTTTACAGAACTGTTGGGCCACCACGCTCTTGCGGCCGGGCTGGGAAGCCGTGATGCCTTCACCCCGCCAGGTGTCGCACGTCTTCTGGCAGCGCTGCTCGGGGAGAGCTCTGCGGCTCAAAGCCTGTACGACCCGAACGGCCGGGGCGGCGAGCTCCTGTCAGCCGTATTGGCCGCCAGACCGGAGCCGGGGAATGAGGCCGGTGGAGGGATTCCGGTTGTCACGATCGGGAGTGCCCATCCGGAGACGCGCGACCTCGCGGCCATGAATCTCATGGTGCACGGTGCTCGTCCGGAGTTGCTGAACCTTACAGGCGCGACCCGCCCCTGGACGGAGATGCCCCGGCGTCGCCGGGCGGATCTCGTTCTCACTAATCCGCCGTTCAATGTTCCTGCGGTGCCGGTTGATGCCGACTGGTGGACCTACGGAGAACCACCGGCGTCCAACGCCAACCTGGCGTGGCCTCAGTACGCGGTCATGTCCCTCAACGAGGGTGGCCGGGCTGCTGTCCTCATGCCCAACAGCGCTGCCACCTCCTCGAATCTCAAGGAGCAGCGCATTCGGCACGCCTTGGTGGATCGCGGAGCCGTGGAATGCGTCATCGCGCTGCCGGCCAAGATGTTCAGCGCAACCACGATCTCTGTCAATGTCTGGATCCTGAAGCCAGAAGCGCAGGAACGGAGTTCGGGAGAGGTTCTGTTCATTGACGCCTCCGGCCTGGCAACCAAGGTATCCAGGAAGCTGTCCGTTCTGGAGGCTGACGACTGTGCGCTTATCGCGGCTGCCTACCACTCGTGGCGTGGGACGGGCGGAAACGACGCGGTCCTCCCGGATTCCCGGCTTCCTTGCGCGGCAGTCCGGAGAGACGCCGTCAACGCAGCCGGCTCCTCGTTGCGCCCTGCCGACTACGCACGGCCCGCTAGGCGTTCGAACGTAGACACAGAAGAGCTGACAGATCCCCACGGCGCTCTGCTGAGGTCCCGGGAGGAGGCCGGGCGGGCCGATGTCCTGGCCGACTCCCGAGTTGCCGGGTTCCGGCAAGTTGACGGCGGGCTCGGTCTGCTGATCAACACCGCACCAGATGACTGGGAATGGCGGAGCCTCGGCGAGTTGTGCGAGCTCCAAGCAGGCCCCTCTCCGTCACTGTTGCCGAAGGATGCCTACGTGCCCGGGGGTGTGGTGCCGGTTGTCCAGCCGAAGCATCTGCGCGATCGCCGGGTCGCCGATGTGCGCGGTACGGCTGTTCCGTACGACAAAGCGCAGAGGTTGCGGCGCTTCGCCCTGCAGGAGGGAGACATTCTGTGCGCTCGAACGGGCACGGTGGGGCCTGTGGCGCACGTGGGGGCAGACCAGGTGGGCTGGTTGTTCGGCAGTAATCTGATCCGCCTTCACCGGTTCGTGCCCGAGGTCTGCCCCGCTTACCTGTTGGCCTACCTCTCGCTCTCACGGACCACCGAGTGGATCAAGAGCCGCTCCGAGAAGACCACAGTCCCTTCAATCAGCAAAGCCGACCTTCAGGCGCTGCCGGTTCATCTGCCCGCATGGTCCGAGCAGAAGCGCATCGCTGGGGCACTCGAGGCGCTTGACGAGCAGATCGCCAGGCACTTGGAGGTCGCGCGGGTAGCTACCCAGGTGCACAAGGAGCTTGCCGAGCAACTGGTCGGACTTGTCGCCCTCCAAGGCCCGACTGCGCCTGCCTCAGCTGACACCTTCCCCGAAAGGACCTCCCGATGAGTGGCCTGCCCCCCGCCGCGAGGTTCGCGTGGCTCCTGGTCGTCCTGCTGTTCTCTGCCGTTGTCGCGTTAGCGGCCTTCATCCTGAAGACGCGCACCGGAACACGAGCAGCCGACGCTGCCCTCGTGGCAGGCTCGGCGTTCGCAGGCAGCGTGATCCTGAGTCTCGGCCTGATCGCTGCGGCCATCGGCGTGTGACCGCCAACGTCGAAGGGCCCCGCAGTAAGCTGCGGGGCCCTTCGACGTATTGCCCAGTGAGAGCAATGGCGGAGGATACGAGATTCGAACTCGTGAGGGGTTGCCCCCAGTACGCTTTCCAAATATTCGTCTGGCTGTTCAAAGATGGTCACGCACGTCCTGACCGGTGGCGATGCGGTTCGCAGGATGAACGCAACCGAAATTGCAACCGGTCGAGTGGTGTTGCTGCCACGAGCCCCCTGCAGTGCGACGAGGCTGCCTCAAGCCTGTCGCCCCGCCGCTCGCCGGAATCGCAGGTCGCGCCAGCCGAACGCAGGCCGTCCGTGACCAGTTCCGAGCTCCGCGTCAGAACCCGACCAAACTCCGGGTACTCGCAAGCGGCCGCCGGTGAACGACGCCAAACCTTGACGCTCACCTCATATCTCGGCTCCCAAGAGGCCGACGACTTCGTACACCAGAACGTGGCAATGCCGCCGATGCCACGCGACTCCGCCTCGGCGTCGAGGGACCTGCTCTCGCGCTTGCTGCCGAAGTCGGCCAGGCTCAGCGCCTTGTCCCTCGCGACTGGGTGAGCTTGCTCCGGCGGGAGACTTGACCTGTTCTCTTACTCGATCGACCTTGTGTCGTCACTTCCAAGCCACTTGTCACTGATGTTGATGGCCGGCTGAATGACTTCCGGGTAACGATCTGGAGGGTACTCCTGCTGAATCTCCTTGCCGGTTCGTCGATCCTTGATGATCTTTACGCCAGCCACCTTCATCTTTTTCAGGGTACCAATAGATTCACCCGATACGAGGGCGTTGAACGCTTTGATGGCCTGAGCCGACTGCTGAACGCTGTCCCTGCTCACCACCCCGCGGTTCACATTGATCATGGTGTTCGTGTACAGGGAGCGAGGGTCTCGCCCGACAAATTCGCGGCTGGTCTCACCGATGCCGTCGAAGAACAGGTCGGCGATACTCTCAGGCCATACCTCTGTAATGATCGTGCGCGCGACAATCAATCCCGTTGCGCTGGAGTGACACTGCTTTCCCTTGCTGACTAGACGGACGATGCGGCCCTCGTCGACTGGCCACCTTGGAACCAAATCCTGTACGTGTTCGGCGGTCAGCCGTCCGCTGGTCCACCTCATCCAGTGCAGGCCCGCAGCGCGGTTTGCAATGATTTTAAGCGCGGCTGCATAGACGTTGGCGTTGTTCTGCCTCATCTCCGTGATCTGTGCGACGAAGTCGCCGGCTGCACGGACGCGACCGCCGTCAATCGCGGCAAAGGTGTCCGGGCTGAGGTTGTACGTGACCTGGGCAGTCACTGTAACGCCGGTCTCGATAATGGCGGCGGCTCGGTGCTGTCCGTCAATGAGGCAGCCATGTGAGTCCAGAGCGAAGCCTTGGTGGGTAGTGCGAAACTGCTTATTTCGCAGAATGCTCTTAAACTTGTCTACATTGGAGCGTTTCAAGGGGACGCGGTTGCATGTCCTCTTTTCCATCCAGCTCGAACACTTGCCGGGTGTAACTTCGATGATCTCGGTGTATGCGCGCGGATTCTCGCTGTCTTCCTCAGTCACGTTCTGTCCTCTCCTCGCTTTGTTTCGATGTCTCGGGGGTCGAGGGTGGCGCGCCTGCGCGTCTCGATCACTCGCTAGAGATGCTAGGTCGGAGAGTCTTCAGGTTGCATGCATTGTTGCATTGCAGAGGTAAGTGACTAATTAATTGGAGATTGAGAACGATGTTGATCGTCTTTGACTACTTTTGCGCGATGGTTTGAGTCCTAGGATGGGGGTGTTGCCCAGCAGTCGCGTGACCTGCCTCCCCTGCTCCTACGATCCGTGTGCGTGTTCGTGTTCGCAGCTGAGGACCTGCGCGGCTAGCATCTGACGGCGACTAGAGGCGCGGACCCCGCCGTATGCGTGATGGTGCTGAGTTCTCCACTCAGGCCGAGGTGTCGGGCTCTTGAAGCGGCATTTCAGGTATGCGACGACCCGGGCGTCAGCAGTTGCCTCACATCGTCATGCCCCATCCCTAGCCCGTGCTCAGCGTCTCACGGTCAGCTTGGCGGCCGAGCGGCTGCGCACGGTGGTCCCGCATTTCCTCCGTCCTGCAGCGACGTGCCCCGAGCCTTCGCCGACCGCGGCGTTCACGAGTGCCTGATAGATGTGCTTCACCCGCTCCAGTAAGCACTACCTGTTCTGGTTCCCGGGATGACGTGCACGATCCGTTCGCGGTGTACGACTTGGTCGACGTACCGAAGGAGAGGTTGGGCGGCGAAGCGGGAGTATGGGCGGGGCGTAACTGATTCTTCACAGCCGTTGCAGTTGCCAGTGAGGAGCAGGCTGATACTCACATCCGCCCGCGCGGTTGAGCGGTCAGGCTTCTCACCTGGCTCCGCGTTCTCCGTCCCGACGCCAAAGACGCCGGTCAGGACCTGGTTGTGAACCAAGCGACAGTATTCAAACCTGCAGTGCTCCAAGGCGATCAGCGACGCTGCGAGACTGTTGGACTGCGCTGGTCTGACGTCGACCTCGGCAATGAGTGTCTGAGTAACTGCGCCGGAACCGTCTGTGCCCCAGGTACAAGCAGGGTGCTTGGATGCCTCACCGTGCGGCCGGGCGGGAACGGGGTATTGCCCGGACAAGGTGCAAGTCCAGCGCGAGACCAGGAATACCAAGTCACGTTACGAGCGGGCCGCCGCACTCGTGCCCCTGCCCGGCCCGCTGGTCGCCATGCTCCGCGCACACGCCGAGACGCAAGAGCGCGAGCGCAAGACGGCCGGCGACCTGTGGACTGAGTCGGACTACGTGTGTTCACCAAGCCCCTGGGGGTCCCCTGAGCCCGGATACGGACTACCACGAATGGAAGCGTCTACTGGAAGATGCGGGGGTTCGGGACGGTCGGCTGCACGATGCCCGGCATACGGCCGCCACGGTGCTCATGCTGCTGGGTGTTCTGGCCCGAATCATCGATCAGATCATGGGGTGGGAGCCGGGAACCTCGGCAAGCATGCGGGCCCGCTACCTCCATGTACCGGACGCCATGCTCAAGGACGTGGCCCGGAAGATCGCCGAAGCCATCTGGGGACCCCCGGAGGCACCCGCTGTGGACAAAAACCAGGACAACGAGGGCTGACAACCGTCGAAGGGCCCCACCGCGAACGGTGGGGCCCTTCGACGTTAGTGCCCGGTGAGGCACTGGCGGAGGATACGAGATTCGAACTCGTGAGGGGTTGCCCCCAACACGCTTTCCAAGCGTGCGCCCTAGGCCACTAGGCGAATCCTCCGCGGCAAACAATACAAGACGCCGGGGGATGCTCGCGAACTCGTTCCCGCCCCTGCGATCGGGTACTGTGTGCGGAGCCCCTCACGTGGCGCTATCTGACTGAACTCCCCCAGGGCCGGAAGGCAGCAAGGGTAGGTTGGCTCTGGCGGGTGCGTGGGGGGCGCTTGCGTTTGTGCAGGTGGGGGCGGGTGGGCTTCGGTTGTCAGCGGGCCCCGATAACCTCGTGGGTGTGTCGTCCCTTGCGCTGTATCGCCGCTATCGCCCCGAGTCCTTCGCCGAGGTCATCGGGCAGGAGCATGTCACTGACCCGTTGCAGCAGGCCCTGCGGAACAACCGGGTCAATCACGCCTACCTGTTCAGCGGGCCGCGAGGTTGTGGCAAGACGACGAGCGCGCGCATCCTGGCCCGCTGTCTGAACTGCGAGCAGGGGCCCACCCCCACTCCTTGCGGCGAGTGTCAGTCCTGTCGCGACCTCGCCCGGAACGGCCCGGGGTCGATCGACGTCATCGAGATCGACGCCGCTTCCCACGGTGGTGTGGACGACGCCCGTGATCTGAGGGAGAAGGCGTTCTTCGGACCGGCCAGCAGCCGGTACAAGATCTACATCATCGACGAGGCCCACATGGTCACCCCGCAGGGCTTTAACGCCCTGCTGAAGGTCGTCGAAGAGCCTCCCGAGCACCTCAAGTTCATCTTCGCGACGACCGAGCCCGAGAAGGTCATCGGCACCATCCGCTCGCGTACGCATCACTATCCGTTCCGGTTGGTGCCGCCCGGGACCCTGCGGGACTACCTCGGTGAGGTCTGCGGCAAGGAGGACATCCCCGTCGCCGACGGTGTGCTGCCCCTCGTCGTGCGGGCCGGTGCCGGGTCCGTGCGGGATTCCATGTCCGTCATGGACCAGTTGCTCGCCGGGGCCACCGAAGAGGGTGTGACCTATGCCATGGCGACCGGGCTGCTCGGTTATACGGACGGCTCCCTGCTCGATGCCGTCGTGGACGCCTTCGCCTCCGGTGACGGAGCCGCCGCGTTCGAGATCGTCGACCGGATCATCGAGGGCGGGAACGACCCCCGCCGCTTCGTCGCCGACCTGCTGGAGCGTCTGCGCGATCTGGTGATCCTCGCCGCGGTGCCCGATGCTGGGGAGAAGGGGCTGATCGACGCCCCTGCCGATGTGGTGGAGCGCATGGTGGCCCAGGCATCCGTGTTCGGCGCGGCCGAGTTGAGTCGCGCCGCCGATCTGGTCAACACCGGCCTCACCGAAATGCGCGGTTCGACCTCTCCGCGACTTCAGTTGGAGCTGATCTGCGCGCGGGTGCTGCTTCCCGCCGCGTACGACGACGAGCGCTCCACCCAAGCCCGGCTCGACCGACTGGAGCGCGGCGCTGCCGCGGTCGGAGTTGCCGGGGCCGGTGGTGGACCGCCCGTGGGCTATGTCCCCGGTCCTCAGATGCACACCCACATGCCCGGGCCCGATGGCCCGGTGTCCCGCCCCACCGCACCCGCACAAGCTGCGCCCCCGGCGCAAACGGAACCTCCCGCGCACTTCGCCGCTCCGCCGGCCGCAGCTCCCATGGCCCCTCCGACTCCGTCCGTCGAGGCGCAGCCCGCACCGCAGGCCGCAGCCGTCTCCCGACCCGGTGCCTGGCCCACCGCTTCCGCTCCCGGACAGGGGCCGCGACCGGCTGCGCCCGCGCCCACCCCGCAGGCTTCCGCCCCTGCGCCCGCGCAGGCGGCGCCGGCGTCCCCCGGCATGGCACAGGGCGCCGGCCAGGTGCGCAACATGTGGCCCGAGATCTTGGAAGCGGTCAAGAACCGCCGCCGTTTCACCTGGATCCTCCTCAGCCAGAATGCACAGGTGGCGGGCTTCGATGGCACCACGCTCCAACTCGGCTTCCTCAACGCCGGCGCCCGCGACAACTTCGCGAGCAGCGGCAGCGAAGACGTGCTCCGACAGGCGCTCTCAGAGCAGTTCCACGTGCAGTGGAAGGTCGAAGCGATCATCGACCCCTCGGGCGGTACGGGAGGCCCCGGGCCCTCCGGTGGCGGTCCCGGTCCCGGTGGTGGATCCGGCTTCGGCGGAGGTCGCCCCGCGCCCGGGGGATATGGATCGGGGGCGCCCGCCCCGCGTCCGGCCCCTGCGCCCGCTGCTCCGGCCGCGCCCCAGGGAGGTTCCGGCGGTCAGTCCGGCGCGTCCGGGCCGGCGGGTCAGGCCCCTGCCGCACAGGAGCCGCATCCGAGCCAGCCCGCACCGTCCAGACCTGTGGCCCAGGAGCCGCCGCGCACCGCTCCCGCCCCCGTGCACGCCCCTCCGCCGGTCTCCCCCGAGGACGATGTGCCCGAGGACGACGACCCGGATCTGGTGGAGTCCGCGCTCTCGGGCCATGACCTCATCGTGCGTGAGCTGGGGGCCACCGTCGTGGAGGAATACACGAACGAGTAGGCGGCCTCCCATCGGAGGGCCGTACGAGAGCACGGTCCGCGGCGGTTAGGCTGACGGGCGTGAAGGTCCTCGTCATCGGCGGCGGCGCCCGCGAACACGCCCTGTGCCGCTCTCTCTCCCTCGACCCCGACGTCACCGCTGTGCACTGCGCGCCCGGAAACGCCGGCATCGGCGAGATCGCGGAGCTGCACCCGGTCGACGCCCTCGATGGCGACGCAGTCGCCCGACTCGCTGCCCGACTGGACGTCGGACTCGTCGTCGTCGGCCCGGAGGCGCCGCTCGTCGCCGGTGTCGCCGATGCCGTGCGCACCGCAGGCATCCCCTGCTTCGGCCCGTCCCGCGAGGCTGCGGAGCTGGAGGGCTCCAAGGCGTTCGCGAAGGACGTCATGGCCGCCGCGGGAGTGCCCACGGCCCGTAGCTACGTCTGTGCGAACCCACAGGAGATCGACGCCGCGTTGGACGCCTTCGGGCCTCCGTACGTGGTGAAGGACGACGGTCTCGCCGCCGGCAAGGGCGTCGTCGTCACCTCCGATCTGGCCGTGGCCCGTGACCACGCGATCGCCTGCGGCGGTCGGGTCGTCATCGAGGAGTTCCTCGACGGCCCTGAGGTCTCCCTGTTCGCCATCACCGACGGCGAAACCGTTCTTCCACTGACCCCCGCCCAGGACTTCAAGCGCGCTCTGGACGGCGACGAAGGCCCCAACACCGGCGGCATGGGCGCGTACTCCCCGCTGCCCTGGGCCGATCCCAAGCTGGTGGACGAGGTCATGGCGACCGTGCTCCAGCCCACCGTCGACGAGATGCGCCGGCGCGGCACACCGTTCTCGGGACTGCTGTACGCGGGTCTTGCGATCACCTCCCGCGGCGTACGCGTCATCGAGTTCAACGCCCGCTTCGGTGACCCCGAGACCCAGGTGGTGTTGGCACGGCTGCGCACTCCGCTCGCGGGCGTGCTCCTGCACGCGGCGAAGGGCACGCTCGTCGACGAACCTCCGTTGCGTTGGCATGACGAGGCGGCCGTGACTGTGGTCATCGCCTCCCACAACTACCCGGACACCCCGCGCACCGGCGACCCCATCGAGGGGTTGGACGAGGTCGCGGCGCAGGACGCACCCCAGGCGTACGTCCTGCACGCCGGGACCAAGCAGGACGGCGATGTGGTTCTGAGCGCAGGCGGGCGGGTGCTGTCGGTCACCGCGACCGGCAAGGACCTCCGCGAGGCGCGCGATGCGGCTTACCGGGCGGTCGCCCGCATCAAGCTCGACGGCTCCCAGCACCGGACCGACATCGCCCGCGCGGTCGCCGAGGGCTGATGGGAGGGCGGCAGCACTCTTCGCGGTGCTGCCGTCACCTTCCGCGAGCTGCGAGCCGCGGGTTCGCCCTCTCGGAGCGACCCCGGGCCTGCGTGGAGTGCGCGAGAACCCGTGCGATCCGGCAGTGAACCCAGCACTCTCCTGGCCCGTCCTCACCTTTGCCCAAGGCCATTCCATTGAGTGACGACTGAGCCATCTGGATGACGGCTGCCGACGCCCCAACTATGGTGCGGCGCAAGCGTTCCGGCACTTGGCTCATCGGCATTGCGATGTCAGTGACGGGTGTCACAGTGGGGGAGTGACCTTCACCGTCGCCATGCAGAGGGGGTGAGGACCGGCGTGTCCGGTACCGGTATGGGCGAGTCGCTCGGCTCGCAGGCCGCGCGGTTGCGCGCGCTCGCCGTGTTGCGCATCCGCAGCCGGGCGGTGGCGGTCGCCCTGCTGCCTGCGGCGGCGGCCGTGGTGTTGTTCACCGGGGGCGTGACCGGTCATATGAGCGGGCCCGGCTGGGACGGTGCGCGCTGGGTCACCTCGGTGTGTGCGCTGGTCGTGCTGGTCCTCGCCGCGGCGGTCGCCACGGTGATCGTGCGGGCGAAGCCGGCCCTCAGCCCCACGGTCGAGCTCCCCGAGCGTTCCGCTCCCGACCTCTACCGCCTGGTGCGGGATCTGGCCGAGCGGCTCGACGTGCCTCCGCCTTCCGCGCTGGCGCTCACCCCCGACTGCGACAGTTGGCTGGAGGACCGCACCCATCCGTCGCACGCCCTCCGGCAGGTGGTGCGGACCGGTTCGCGGGTGCGGCGTTCGACGGAGGCACCGGTGCTGGTCATCGGCTCCCCGTTCCTGTGGTGGATGCGGGTGGCCGAGTTGAGGGCCGTGCTGGCTCCCGTCGTCGCGGGCACGGCACCGTCCGCCCACCCGGACATAGCCGCCGCCCGACGTTTCGTACGGGGGCTGGATGCGGCCGTGGCGTTGGCGTCGGACTCCGCACAGCGGGCCGTTCGATCGACCCCGTTGCGTCTGCTGGGACGGCTGGCCTTCGGTTTCATCGGCCCCATAGCCCGGCTGTTGCTGCGCAGCTGCCACACCTATGCGGGAGAGATGGAGCGGGGCGTGGCAGTCGCTGCCTCCGAGCGGGCGCAAACAGTCGACTACGGTCTGCGGATCGTCGCCCAGGAGCAGGTCGGCCTGGCCTACGCGGGCTGGGACAGGCTGCTGACCAGGGTGGCCCTGCCGGCCTGGCGGATGGGCCGTTGGCCCTCCCGGTTGGACGCCGGGGTGGTCTCCGCCCTCACCGAGCTGTCCCGCCGCGACCGGCTCGCCGAAGGCTTCACCTCCCGGCTCGGTGAGCGCCCTGCCTGTGACCTCCTGGAAGAACCCGGCGCCGTCGACGAGGCAGCCTCGCTCCTGGCCGCCCGCCTCTTCCACGGTGGCCCGGCCGAGACGGGCGCCAACTGGTCTCCGGTCGGCTGGCAGGAGTACCCGGAGGAGGTCGTGGACCGCAAATGGCGTACGGAAGCGGCCCGGCTCCATCGCGTGCTCGACGGTCTCGGAGTGACGCCTTCGGAAGGCCCCCACGGTCCGACGCTCGCCCGGGTGATCACCCACCTGGGCCGCCCGGCGCCGGAGGTCGGGGACAACCTCGCGGCCGGCATCAGTGCCGAGGTCGCCCGGGAGGAAGCGGCGGCCGCCGCCCCCGTTGCGAGGAGCCAGGGCGACGCGCTGAACGGCTGGGGTGCCGACCCCCTGCCGCTGTTCCCCTTGCAGCCGCCGCGCACCGGACGGGAACTGCTCGCCGACCACGTCACCGCGATGGTCTGCTGCGCCGCGGTGGACACCGCGGGTGCCGCACCGGGACTGGATTGGTTGGACGGCCCGGCCCTGTTGATACGGGGGGCGCGTTCGGCCGATCTGATGTCCCCGGTGCTCAGCCTGACGGAGGACGGCGATCCCGGACCCCTCCGGGCTTGGCTGACCAAAACGGGTGTGCGTGCGGAGAAGCCCGTCCGGCTCGTCTAGTTCGAGGCAGCCCGTCCGGCTCGTCCAGGTCGAGTCTGGAACGTCCCGCCCGCCTCCTCCGAAGAGGCCCGGAGGACATGAAGCGCCCGGGCCCTGGAGGGCACGGAGTCCCCTCGCCCGTTTTCTTACCGCCCCGGCTCAGGGCTCCCGGGAGGGCACGGATCGGCCTGCTGCGCGCCTCCCCGGCGTCTTCGCGGCCCGCCGGGTGCTCCACCGACGCCCCCCGCGCGGCGAGGTGACCTCTCCCCAGGGCCGTACGCCGCCGGGAGCCCGACCGTCCCCCGGCGTAGCACCGGCGCCATCCGATCGTCGACTTCGCTGCTCCGTACCCGCGCGCACCACATCCGTCCGCCGTGGCAGAAAGCTCACTCCCTCAACAATTCACGACGAAGGGTGACGGTCCGCATGCGTTATGTGATGTGCTGGGGATCGGCGCCGACCGTTCGGCGTAGCGCAGTTGTCCGGGGGCATTGAGGGAGGGCGCATGGGGGCGGAGCAGATCCGGCGGTGGGAGTCGGGTGCCCTCGCCCATGCCGTGACGGACCCCTTCGGGCAGGGACCCCTCCCGTGGCTGCGCGGCTCCGAGCAGTACGTGGACGCCGATGGACAGGTCGTCCCCTGGTACGCGGACCCCGATCGGGGTCGTGCCCGGGGTCCTCGTACCGCCGATGATGTGAATCGCCAGATCAAGGGGTTCACGTCGACCGGTGCCGTCGCTCCCGGCGAAGCGATCGACTTCCACATCACCGTGGACCCGCCACAGCAGTTCTCGGTCGACGTCTATCGGATCGGACACTACGCCGGAGCCGGGGCATCCAAGATCGCCACCAGTCCACGGCTCTCCGGCATCGTCCAACTGCCTCCGCTGACCGCCGACCGCACGGTCTCCTGCCACCACTGGTGGCTCTCCTGGCGGCTCCAGGTCCCTTCGTACTGGTCGGTCGGCGCCTATGTCGCGGTCCTCACCACGGTCGACGGCTACCGCTCCCATATCCCGTTCACCGTGCGCGACAACAAGCCGGCGGATCTGCTGCTCGTCCTGCCGGACATCACCTGGCAGGCGTACAACCTCTATCCGGAGGACGGTCGTACGGGGGCGAGCTTCTACCACGCATGGGACGACAAGGGCCGGCTCCTCGGGGAGCGGGACGCCGCCGTCACGGTGTCCTTCGACCGCCCCTACGCCGGTGCCGGGCTGCCCCTTCACGTCGGCCACGCCTATGACTTCATCCGGTGGGCCGAGCGGTACGGCTATGACGTCGCCTATGCCGACGCCCGTGATCTACACGGTGGCCGCGTCGACCCCACCCGCTACCGCGGACTCGTCTTCCCCGGCCACGACGAGTACTGGTCCGTGCCCATGCGCCGCACCGTCGAGGCGGCCCGCGACCAGGGCACCTCGCTGGTCTTCCTCTCCGCGAACTCGCTCTACTGGCAGGTCGAGCTCGGCCCGTCCCCGTCCGGCGTGCCCGACCGGCTCCTCACCTGCCGCAAGCGCCGCGGTCCCGGGAAGGCCGCACTGTGGCGCGAGATCGACCGGGCCGAACAGCAACTGCTCGGCATCCAGTACGCGGGCCGCGTCCCGGAGCCGCACCCCCTGGTCGTACGGAACGCCGGCCACTGGCTCTGGGAGGCGACCGGTGCCGGCGAGGGCGACGAGTTGGCCGGTCTGGTCGCCGGTGAGGCCGACCGCTACTTCCCGCGCACCGCGCTACCGGAGCACCGGCGCCGCATCCTTCTCGCACACTCCCCCTACCGGGACGCCAAGGGGGCCCTGCGACATCAGGAGACGTCCCTCTACCGGGCACCGTCGGGCGGGCTCGTCTTCGCTTCGGGCACCTTCGCCTGGGCGCCCGCGCTCGACCGTCCGGGCCATGTGGACAGCCGGATCCAGCGCGCGACCGCCAACCTCCTGGACCGCATCTGCAAGCGGGACTGAGCCGGGCCGTGCCCCTCCCGGCCCTGCCCCGATCGCCCGCTCCCCATCCGTACCGTCGTCCCGTACGCGCCCCCCACCCCGCCGCGAGCTGCGCCCCCACAGCGGAGCCTGCCGTTCCATACGGGAGAATCGGACCTGTCAGTCAGAGCTACGGGGAGGACCCATGTCCGGTTTTGTGGAAAAGCCCGAACCGCTTCAGGTGCCGGGGCTGGTGCATCTGCACACCGGCAAGGTGCGGGAGCTGTACCGGAACGAGGCGGGCGACCTCGTCATGGTCGCCAGCGACCGGATCTCCGCCTATGACTGGGTGCTGCCCACGGAGATCCCGGACAAGGGCCGGGTCCTCACCCAGCTCTCCCTGTGGTGGTTCGAGCGTCTTACCGACCTCGTTCCGAACCACATCCTGAGCACCGAACTCCCCGCGGGCGCCCCCGCCGACTGGGCCGGCCGCACGATCGTCTGCAAGTCCCTCCAGATGGTGCCCGTCGAGTGCGTCGCCCGTGGATACCTCACCGGTTCCGGTCTGGCCGAGTACGAGGCGTCCCGCACGGTCTGCGGAATCGGCCTGCCCGAGGGGCTGAGCGACGGTTCCGAACTGCCGGGCCCCATCTTCACCCCCGCCACCAAGGCGGCGGTCGGCGACCACGACGAGAACGTCAGCTACGAGGAGGTCGCCCGGCAGGTCGGTGTCGAGACCGCCGCCCTCCTGCGGCAGACGACCCTCGCCGTCTATGGCCGGGCCCGCGACATCGCCCGCGACCGGGGCATCATCCTCGCCGACACGAAGTTCGAGTTCGGCATCGACGCGGACGGGGGCCTGGTCATCGCCGACGAGGTGCTGACGCCCGACTCCTCGCGCTTCTGGCCCGCCGCCGACTGGCAGCCGGGCCGCGCCCAGCCCTCGTACGACAAGCAGTATGTACGGGACTGGCTGACCTCACCGGCGTCCGGCTGGGACCGCCGCAGCGAGCAGCCGCCGCCGGCCCTGCCGCAGGAGGTCGTCGAAGCGACCCGGGCGAAGTACCTGGACGCGTATGAGCTGCTGACCGGCATGCCCTGGGACTCGACCCCGTCCTGAGCGGCCGTTCCTGGATTGAGCCCTGCATCCAGCCCTGGACCGGTACGCCGACCCGCCGTGGCCTCGCGCCCGGCGGGTCGGCGCGTACCGGCCCAGAACCGACCCGAACGCCCGAAGGGACACGAACAACACGAAGGCCCCGATCCAAAAGGATCGGGGCCTTCAATTGAGCGGACGACCAGGTTCGAACTGGCGACCTCAACCTTGGCAAGGTTGCGCTCTACCAACTGAGCTACGTCCGCATGCGCCGTGGCGCGCAGCCCACTATACCCAACCCCGCTCCCGTGCGAGACGGGCGGCTGCGTGCCGGTTCTCCGCCCCCAGTTTCGAGGCGGCCGACGACAGGTAGTTCCGTACGGTTCCCTGCGACAGCGCCGCCCGTTCCGCGATCTCCGCGATGGGTGCGCCGTCCGCCGCCAGATCCAACACTTCCGCCTCCCGTGCGGTCAACGGCGAGTCGCCGGCAGAGATGGCATCGGCCGCCAACTCCGGGTCCACATAGCGGTGTCCGGCGTGCACGGTACGGATGATCTCGGCGAGTCGCTGGGCGCTGACCGTCTTGGGGACGAACCCCCGTACGCCCGCCGTCAGGGCCCGCTTGAGGTGTCCCGGCAGGCCGTGGCTGGTGACGATCATGGTTCTGCACCCGGGGAGCTGCGCCTTCAGGGATGTGGCCACGCTCACACCGTCCGCTCCCGGCATCTGGAGGTCGAGCACGGCGACGTCCGGACGGTGGGCGAGGGCCATCGCGAGCGCCTCGGTCCCGGAGGCGGCCTCCGCGACCACCACCAGATCGTCTTCGAGCGCCAGCAGGGCCGCCAGCGCGCCCCTGATCAGATGCTCGTCGTCGGCGAGCAGTACCCGTACGGTCATCCGGTGCCTCTTCTCGGTCGGGTGCGGCCCGGTGGGCGGCTCACCGCGGTCATCCGGCGTCGACGACCGCGGGGCCGGTGGGGCTGGTGCCCGACTTCCCAGCGGTTGGCTGCCCGCCCTCCGGTCCCGTACGCCCATGGGCTGCCGCCTCGGCGGGCGCCGGCTGGTCCGCGCGGCCCTCCACGGGCACCCGGGCCGTCAGCCGGTAGCAGCCTCGGGGTGCGGTGCCCGCCTCCAGCGTGCCGTCTACAGCCGAGAGCCGTTCCCGTAGGCCCGCGAGCCCGGAACCCGGCCGCCGGGCCCGGTGAGGGGTCGAGGAGAGCGCGGGGGCCGGGACGGTCGACGGTGCGGAGGGGGCGTCGTCGCCGGTGGCCGCCTCTCCGGCAGTGGGGGGCCGGTCCGCGCCGTGGTGAGCGCCGTCGTTCTCCACCACCAACACGGCTTCGCCGTCCGTGAGCCCCACCGAGATCCGGCAGCGGCGGGCGTCACCGTGGCGGAGCACATTGGTGGTCGCCTCCCGCACCACCCAGGCCAGCGCCGATTGCACGTCCGCGGGCAGATCGAGTTCCGTGACCACCACCGTGCAGTGGATACCGGCCGCGCCCAACACTCCGCGGGCACCCTCCAACTCCACCCGTAGATCGGCCTCGCGGTACCCGCGGACCACATCGCGCACCTCGCGCTGCGACTCCTGCGCGATCCGTTGGACCTCGGACATCTGGTCGACGGCCTCCGCCCTGCCGCGCCGGGCCAACTGCACCGCCAACTCACTCTTCAAGGCGATGACGGCCAGATTGCGGCCCAGTACGTCATGGAGGTCACGGCCGAACCGCAGACGCTCTTCCGCGACCGCGAGCCGTGCTTCCACATCGCGGGCCTCACGCAGTTGCCACAGCACCCCGAGGATCCACATGGAGGCCCGTGCGGTGAACGCGGCCCAGCCGGTGGTGAACCCCACCGAGATGAAGACGGCCAGCACCGTGTCCGCCGTGTGCCCGGTCACGGCCAGCAGTCCGGCCAGCAGGGTCAGTACGGACAACTGGACCAGCGCTGTAACCCGGTTGGGTACGAAGAGGCAGTGCGCCGTCAGGAAGGGGGCCAGGGAGGCCATCAACATCCCCGCCAGCATCCCGCCCTCATCGGGGAGAGCCTCCGGAGGTGACAGGGCCAGCACCACGCCAACGGTGCCGGCCGTCACGGACGCAGCCCAGGCCATCAGCCGCCAAGGGACCTCCGCCCGCTGGAGGTAGACGTCCATTCCCCGGCAGCTGAGCTTCCCGCAGAGCACGCCGGTCGCCACCGCGAGGAGCGGCCCGACGACGGCGAGTGCCAGGGGGCCTTCGACCCGTATGGGAGGGGTCAGCATCATCAGGGTCAACCCGATCGCGCCCATCCACACGATCGCGTAGAGCGTGCCTCGGGTGTAGAGATCCACTTTGGCCAGCCCGCTGCGACCGCTCCAACCCTTCACCCGCACGAGCCACCTCCGTCGATGCACACCCCCACTGATGATCCGCGGCCGTCTGCTCGGCGGCGTCCCCTGCCGTGATCGGCAGGGTGGGCGATCAGCGGCGCGGCTCCCAGCGGAACCACTTCGAGACAGCAAACACCGACAGTGCCGTCCAGACCAAGGTGATCACCACGGCCCGCATCACATCCGCGGAATCCGCGCCGCCGAGCCAGCCGGCCCTGACCAGGGTCATCACACCGGTGACCGGAAGCAGCTCGCACACCGAAGCCATCTTCTCGGGCATGACCTCCAGCGGCACGAGCAGGCCGGAGCCCGCGACCGAGACCAGGAACATCGGCATGGTGGTGATCTGTGCGCTCTCCACCGTGCGGGTCACCGTTGCCGTCACCGCGGCCAGTGCCGTGAGCAGCACCGCCCCGATGACGATGCCCGCGATCAGGAGGTCGGGGCGCCGGGGGGCGCTCAGGTCCATGACCAGGACCCCGCCCGCCAGCAGCAGGACGCACTGCGTCAGCGCGAGGCCGACCGCGGGGAGCGCGGTCCCCACGAGGATCTCGTGGTCGGGCACCTCTCCCGTACGCAACCGCTTGAGCACCAGTTCCTCGCGGCGGGCCACATAGGCGGAGACGAGGTTGAGGTGGATCACCAGCAGCAGGACCAAGCCGATGCCGGCGGTCATCGACGCCTCGACGACGCTCATTCCGGCTTTGCCGAGGTCCAACTCGTCCAGGGATGACTTGGTCGCGACCACCATGATCAACGGCATCAGCAGGGCGACGAAGAGCGCGCTCCGGTTTCTGATGAGCAGGGTCCATTCCGCCCTGCCGAGGGCGGCGAGCCGTCCCGTCGCGGAGGGGCCCGAAGGCTTCCCCGCCGCGGATGTACGGGCGGTCCCGTGGTCCTTCAGGGTCGTCGCCATGTCACACACCCACCGTTTCCGTCTGTGCGATGTCGAGGAATGCCTCTTCGAGGGAGGCGGAGCGGGCGTCGAGCCCCTCCAGCCGTATCTGCGACTCCCGCGCCCACCGCAGCAGTTCTTCCAGGGACTCCTGGAGCTGATGGGTGCGGATCTCGATCCGCTGACCGTCGGCCCCGGCTTGGAGGGTGAGCGGCAGCCGCGCGGCCGGCACCCCTTCGGGCAGTTGGAAGCGGATGCGAGCGGGTCGCGATGCGGTCACCGTGGCCGGTGTGCCCGTGGTGACGATGCGCCCCCGGTGCATGATCGCCAGCTGATCGGCGAGCGACTCGGCTTCCTCCAGATAGTGGGTGGTCAGGAGGACCGTGGTGCCGGAGTCGCGGAGCGCCCGCACCAGGTCCCAGGTGTCGCGGCGCCCTTCCGCGTCGAGTCCGGTGGTCGGTTCGTCGAGGAAGAGCACTTCGGGTCGGCCGAGGAGCGCCAGCGCCAGATCGAGCCGTCGGCGTTCGCCGCCCGAGAGTTGCTTGACCCGCACCGAGGCCCGTTCACCGAGGCCGACCAGACCCAGTGCCTCGGCCACCGGGCGGGCGCCCGTGGTGCAGCCGGCCCACATGCGGGTGGTCTCGGCCACGGTCAGATCGGAGGGGAAGCCGCCCTCCTGGAGCATCACCCCGATCCGGGGGCGCACGGCCGCCCGCTCGCGGTAGGGGTCGTGGCCGAGTACGCGTACGGTCCCGGCGGTGGGGGCGGCGAGTCCCTCCAACAGTTCTACGGTGGAGGTCTTTCCGGCGCCGTTGGTGCCGAGGAGGGCGAAGACCTCGCCCCGGGCCACGGAGAAGGAGACCCCGCTCACCGCCTCGAAGCCCCCCGAGTAGCTTCGCCGCAGCTCATCCACCGTGATCACGTACTGGTCTGTGGTCATGGGAACAGCGTCCCGCCGCTTTGGGAACGGGGTCAGTGCGCGGCGTCACCGATGGCGATGACATTTGTCATGGGGGCGGTGCACCGATGCGGCCTTCGAGGAACCGGACGCACTCCGGATGCTCGTCGGGTGCTCGTGATCCCGATTCTGGTGCTGGTGATCCGGCGCTGTGATCTCGCTGCCGTCCCGTGGTCACGATTCGGAAGCCTTGATCTTGAGGCATGGATCCGGTTGTTGCGATTCGGGATGTCCCGATTCGGATGTCATGACAAAGGCCCCGGTCGTGAAGACCAGGGCCTTTCTGCACTGAGCGGACGACGAGATTCGAACTCGCGACCCTCACCTTGGCAAGGTGATGCTCTACCAACTGAGCCACGTCCGCATTGCTTCCGCTCGGCTCTCACCGGGCGGCGCGGGCACCACTCTACCTGATCGAAATCGATGGCCGGTAAAGCGATGAGAGCGGGTGACAGGAATTGCACACTGCGCCTTCCCCCTGGAAGGGGGATGTTCTACTACTGAACTACACCCGCACGCTGCTGAGGTGGGGCCTTTTTGGCCTTGCCCCTCGGCGTGACTCAAACTCTAGCCGACGTTTGGGGGTGCTGCGCAACTCGGAATCGACACAGGGGTGTCGGGGGCTCAGGGGGCGCTGACCTGAGGCGGTCTACCGAGTGGATCTTTCCGGCCTCAAGGAGTGGATCTTCCGAGGGGGGAGGGGCCGGGGGGAGCGAGCGCCGCGTGTCGGATGGTGGGGGCCTGGCTGGTGAGTGGCGGGTCACATCCGTCACAGAAAGCAACAAGAGCAAAAGGGTGCACCTTCAGTCCTGCGCTCATGGACAGGGGCCCAGACATGCGCCCGGCCGCCACAGGTCCACGATCCCCTGGGGGCGGCTCCGCAGGGGTCGCTACCGCTGTGACGTACGAACCCGCTGCCCCTACCGATGCGACGACCGGTCCACCGGTCGGCTGTACGGCTGTATGGCCGGGTTCTCGACCGAGGCGCGCGGCCGGGGCCGATCCGAAGCGCACTGCTCCCGACCGAGGAGTGTCTTCCCCTGGGCGCGGCTGCACCGGAGCGAGCTCTCGACACCCTGCGCTGCCCGAAGCGGACCAACGAAGAGGCCCGTGGGCCCACTTCGGGCGCCCACGGGCCAACTTCACTGCTGTCAAAGCTTCTGCCGGTGCTTCTACCGGCACTTCTCTCGATGCTGCTACCGATCCGATTCGGCCACTGCTGTCGGAGTCCCGCCGTGGTAGGCGGTCCCGTTCCGCTGTGGCCCCCGGGTCGGGGACGCCCTCCCGGGCAGGCTTCAACTCGCCTCTCGGAATGCCTCGTAGACCGCCTTGGGGATGCGCCCCCTGGCCGGTACGTCCATCTTGTTCGACTGTGCCCAGGCGCGTACCGCAGCGGGTGCCGGTTCAAGCGTCGTGTGCTTGTACGTGCCGGTCCTGGGCTTGTCGCGCTTCCCGCTGCCGAGCTGCTTTCGTCCTGCTGCCACGTACGGCGCCAGCGCCTTGCGCAGTTTCTTTGCATTGGCGCTATTGAGGTCGATCTCGTACGACTTCCCGTCCAGGGCGAACCTGACCGTTTCCGCCGCTTCCCCGCCGTCGATGTCGTCGGAGAGTGTGACCACTACTCGCTGAGCCACGGATATCGGTCCTTTCCCGCGGTGCTCCGCACGGCACCGATTCTGACGTGCGGGGATACCGGCTTTCCGGCTGTCGAGGGGCCATACTGCTTTCCTGCGTATTCCTTTGTACAGCGACCGGTAGTGCATTGTGAAGCCCACCCAATTATGTGCGCGCGTCAGGAGCAATGGGGATCGGGTTATTTTCCCTGGATTTCTGCTTCTGGTTACTCGGGTCGTTCCGCCTGGTGGGTGTCGGATTTCTCCAGATATCTACGCGAGTAGATTCTTGGGCCGGGTACGCTGAGGGAACCGCCCTCGCAACACATCAATCCGGGAGTGCCCGTGGCACGCGTCGTAGTCGACGTCATGCTCAAGCCCGAGATCCTCGACCCGCAGGGACAGGCGGTGCAGCGTGCACTACCTCGCCTCGGGTTCGATGGAATCGCGGACGTCCGTCAGGGAAAGCGCTTTGAGCTGGAGGTGGAGGGGCCGGTCGACGAAGCCGCCCTCGCCCGCATCCATGAGATGGCCGAAACGTTCCTCGCCAACACCGTCATCGAGGACTTCATCGTCAAGGTGGAGTCGTGACTGCTCGTATTGGAGTCGTCACTTTTCCCGGCACGCTGGACGACCGGGACAGTCTGCGGGCGGTTCGCCTCGCGGGCGCGGAGCCGGTCTCCCTCTGGCACCGTGACAAGGACATCAAGCAGGTCGACGCGGTCGTCCTCGCCGGAGGTTTCTCCTACGGCGACTATCTGCGCGCCGGGGCCATTTCCCGGTTCTCGCCGGTGATGGAGACGATCATCGACCAGGCCAGGGCAGGGCTGCCGGTTCTCGGCATCTGCAACGGCTTCCAGATCCTCACCGAGTCGCACCTGTTGCCCGGTGCGATGCTGCGCAACAACCATCTGCACTTCATCTGCCGTGACCAGCGGTTGCGGGTGGAGAACGCCACGACCGCCTGGACCGGCGACTACGAGCAGGGCCAGGAGATCTCCGTACCCCTGAAGAACATCGACGGCCGTTATGTCGCCGACGAGCGGGTGCTGGATGAGCTGGAGGCCGAAGGCCGGGTCGCCTTCCGCTATCTGGGCGGCAACCCCAACGGCTCGCTCCGCGACATCGCGGGCATCACCAATGCCGAGGGCAACGTCGTCGGTCTGATGCCGCACCCGGAGCACGCCGTCGAGCCCCTGATCGGCACCGGCCGCACCGACGGGCTGGCCTTCTTCACCTCGATCCTCAAGAGGCTGGTCGCCGCATGAGCCAGCTGCGCGCGGCCGTCCGACGGCTGCCGATGATCAATGCCGTACCTCTGTGCCCTGCGTGCGGAGACGCGAAGGGAAGGGGCTCAGCATGACCCTCGATACCGTGAAGCACGCTTCGGGCACCCCCGAGACCGAGCAGCCCTGGGCCGAGCTCGGCCTCAAGGCGGACGAGTACGCGCGGATCCGGGAGATCCTCGGTCGCCGTCCCACCGGTGCCGAACTGGCGATGTACTCGGTGATGTGGTCGGAGCACTGCTCGTACAAGTCGAGCAAGGTGCATCTGAAGCAGTTCGGTGAGAAGGCGCCCGAGAACGACGCGCTGCTCGTCGGCATCGGGGAGAACGCGGGCGTCGTCGACGTCGGCCAGGGGTATGCGGTGACCTTCAAGGTCGAGTCGCACAACCACCCCTCGTACATCGAGCCGTACCAGGGCGCCGCCACCGGTGTCGGCGGCATCGTGCGCGACATCCTCGCCATGGGTGCCCGCCCAATCGCGGTGGTGGACCCGCTGCGCTTCGGTGCGGCGGACCACCCCGACACCAAGCGGGTGCTGCCCGGTGTCGTCGCCGGCATCGGTGGCTACGGCAACTGCCTGGGTCTGCCCAACATCGGCGGCGAGGTCGTCTTCGACCCCTGCTACCAGGGAAACCCCCTGGTCAACGCCGGTTGCATCGGTGTGATGAAGCACGAGGACATCCATCTCGCGCAGGCATCGGGCCCCGGCAACAAGGTCATTCTGTACGGTGCGCGCACCGGCGGTGACGGCATCGGCGGAGTCTCGGTCCTTGCGTCGGAGACCTTCGACGCGACCGGCCCGGCCAAGCGCCCCGCCGTCCAGGTCGGTGACCCGTTCCAGGAGAAGCTGCTGATCGAGTGCACCTTGGAGATCTTCAAGGAGAAGCTCGTCGCGGGCATCCAGGACCTCGGCGGTGCCGGGCTCTCCTGTGCGACCAGCGAGCTGGCGAGCGCCGGCTCGGGCGGTATGCGCGTCGAGTTGGACACGGTTCCCCTGCGGGACGCGACCCTCTCGCCCGAGGAAATCCTCATGAGCGAGTCGCAGGAACGCATGTGCGCGATCGTCGAGCCCGACAAGGTCGAGCGCTTCTTGGAGATCTGCGAGAAGTGGGACGTCATCGCCACCGTCATCGGTGAGGTCACCGAGGGCGAGCGGCTGGAGATCTTCTGGCACGGCGAGCAGATCGTGGACGTCCCGCCGCGCACGGTCGCCCACGAGGGCCCGGTGTACGAGCGTCCCTACGCCCGCCCCGAGTGGCAGGACGCCCTCCAGGCCGATGACGCGGGCAAGCTGCCCCGCCCCCAGGACGCGGCGGAGTTGCGCGAGCAGGTCCTGAAGCTGGTCTCGTCGCCGAACCAGGCGTCGAAGGCGTGGATCACCGACCAGTACGACCGGTTCGTCCAGGGCAATACGGTCCTCGCCCAGCCCGAGGACGCGGGCATGGTCCGCATCGACGAGGAGTCGAACCTCGGCGTGGCCCTGGCGACCGACGGCAACGGTCGCTACACCAAGCTCGACCCCTACACCGGGGCCCAGTTGGCGCTGGCGGAGTCGTACCGCAACGTCGCCGCATCGGGCGCCACTCCGCTGGCGATCTCCGACTGCCTGAACTTCGGTTCGCCGGAGGACCCGGGCGTGATGTGGCAGTTCGCCGAGGCCACGCGCGGTCTCGCGGACGGTTGTCTGGTGCTGGGCACCCCGGTCACCGGCGGCAATGTGTCGCTCTACAACCAGACCGGTGAGACCGCCATCCACCCGACGCCCGTCGTCGCGGTCCTCGGGGTGATCGACGACGTGAACCGTCGTACGCCGATCGCCTTCGCCGAAGAGGGGCAGTTGCTCTACCTCCTCGGCGACACCAAGGAGGAGCTCGGCGGCTCCGCCTGGTCCCAGGTGGTGCACGACCACCTGGGCGGGCTGCCCCCGGCCGTGGACCTGGAGCGCGAGAAGCTGCTCGGGGAGATCCTGATCTCTGCTTCCCGCGACGGCATGATCGACGCGGCGCACGACCTCTCCGACGGCGGTCTCGTCCAGGCGGTCGTGGAGTCCTGTCTCCGTGGTGGCAAGGGCGCCCGGCTGGTCGTCCCGGACGGTCTCGACGCGTTCACCTTCCTGTTCAGCGAGTCGGCGGGGCGCGCGGTCGTCTCGGTGCCCCGCAGCGAGGAACTCCGCTTCACCGACATGTGCGGTGCGCGGGGCCTGCCCGCCACCCGCATCGGTGTGGTCGACGGGGACGAGATCGAGGTCCAGGGCCAGTTCACCCTCTCGCTGGGCGAGTTGCGGACGGCCCACGAGGAGACGATTCCCGCGCTGCTGGTCTGACGTACGCGCAGTCATCGGGCCCCTGTCCGGCATCCGCCGGGCAGGGGCTCCCTTCGTTCCCCGTTGCGCGAGATTACGTAATTACGTATATTCATCTCATGGGGCTAGAGGAGCGGGTCGCCGAGTTGGAGCGCAGGCTCGCCGCGCTGGAGGAGCGAGACGGCCAGGACGAGCCCATACGGGCCGGTGGCCAAGGGGACCTCTGGGCGCTGGAGGGGTTTAAGGACCGGCTCGCGGAGGCGGGAGCCGGCGCGGGCGGTGTGATGTTCACGGGCTCCGTGCGACTGCCGACCGAAGAGCGGGTCGAGTGGCAGTACGGCACCCTCACTGAGTCCTTGTGGGAACAGGATTGGAACCGGGCCGCCGACTCCTTCGCCGCGCTGGGACATCCGGTGCGACTGAGACTGCTGCGCGAGATCCTCGGCGGCCGTCGTAAGGCGGCCGAGCTCACCGAACTGGCAGGGCTCGGCACCACCGGCCAGATCTACCACCACCTGCGCCAGTTGACCGCCGCCGGGTGGCTGCACACCGCGGGCAGGGGCCGCTATGAAGTGCCTCCGGTACGGGTGGTTCCGCTGCTGGTCGCGCTGACCGCAGCCCAGCCCTGACCGCAGCGAGCCTGACCGCAGTCCCCGGCCCAGCCCTGACCGCAGCCCGGCTCAGCCTTGACCGCAGCCGACTCGATCGCCGACGACCCCTGGGGGAGTAGCCCATGCCAGCTCGACCGGACGCAGCCCGACGAAAACTCCTGCTCGCCACCTATCGGACGGCCTGGTTGGCGTTCGTCGCACTCCTGCTGGTCAGCGTGGTGTTCGACCCCTTCCACTGGGCGTGGGTCTTTCCGCCCGCCGCACTGGCGACCGCCGTGGTGATGGTGCTGAACCGTACGGCCCGGACGGGGCACACGGCGGCGGAGCGTCCCCCCACGGTCGAGGTGGCGGCGCCGGTGACCGGCCGCTGGCTGGCGCTCAACAGCCCGGCGGACAAGGTGCCCAGCCATGGGACGCACGCCTACGGCCAGACGTACGCCATCGACATCGTCGCCGAGAGCACCGAGAGCACCGAGAGCACCCGTAAGTCTGGCAACTCCGGAAACACCGGGTCGGGGGTCCGTCCGGGATTCAGTTGGTTCTGGCCGTTCCTGCGCAAGAACACCGACTTCCCCGCCTTCGGCGCCCCACTGCTCGCCGTTGCCGACGCCACGGTGGTGGTCGCCCGCGACCGTCAGCGCGACCACCACAGCCGGACCTCGCTGCCCATGCTGGTCTATCTGATGTTGATCGAAGCATTCTTCCGGGACGTGTTCGGCCCCTCGCGCATCATCGGCAACAGCGTGGTGCTCGACCTCGGGGACGGTACGTACGCCCTCTACGCCCATGTCCAGCGCGGCTCCATCAGCGTGCGGGAGGGCGAACGGGTCCGTGCCGGGCAGGAGATCGCCCGTTGTGGAAACTCCGGCAACTCCACCGAACCGCACGTCCACTTCCAGCTCATGGACGACCCCGATCCAGATATCGCCCGCGGCATTCCGTTCCGCTGGCGGGGCATCGGCATCCCGGCCAACAACGAGTCCTTCACCGCGCGCACCGGCGCCGAGGACGTCCAGGGAGAAGCCCGGTCGAGCGGGGATGGCCGCGAACTGAAGTTCACGGTCACTGACTAGTCTCGCTCCCATGCCACCGGCCAGAAAGCGCGCCCGCGCCTACGACGACACCAAGATCCGCGCTGCCGTCCTCGCCCAGTTCGCCCACATCGGGCAGGCGGTATCGACACTCACCGCGGAGCAGTTGGCCCGTCCCACCCGAGTCGGCGAGCGGACCGTACGGGAACTGGCGGCGGACACGGCCCTGACGGCCGATGGGATCCTCCGCTCTCTCGACCTGCCGGCGCCGCCCCGGGTCGAGTTGGCCCTGGTGGACTGGCCGGCTGACACCGCACCCCTACGCCTCCTGCTCGACGGGACGGCCCGATCGTTCGCAGCCGCCGAGCCCGACCTCGGAGCGTTGTACGCCCGCACCGCCGATCGCCTCGCCCGCGCACTCGACGGCGTTTCGCCCGATCGGCTGCTGGCCCTGCCGTCGGGCGCGATGAGACTCGGTGATTTCCTCGTCACCCGTACCGTCGAACTCACCGTCCGCACCGACGACCTCAACGACGCACTCGGGCTGCGCATCCCCCACGAGCGCCAGGCACTCGCCGCCTGCACCCGGCTGCTCGCCGATGTGCTCGCACGGAAGGCCCCGGGCGGATCGGTGGAGGTGAGGGTGCCGCCGTACGCCGTGGTGCAGTGCGTGGAAGGTCCCCGTCACACCCGCGGCACCCCGCCCAACGTCGTCGAGACCGATCCGCTCACCTGGGCCCGACTCGCCACCGGCCGTACGACGTGGGCCGAAGCCCGCGACGCAGCCCAGGTCAGCGCCAGCGGGGAGCGGGCCGATCTCGCCGCCTTCCTTCCGCTGCTGGGCTGATCCACGGCACTCGGTGCCAGCCACGGCGAGCGGGCGACGAAGGGGAACCGGACCCGGGGGCGGCCCGTCCCAAGGGCATGCGTAATCAGCTGAGCGTTCCCGTCACCGTTCTGGCCCTTCTCGCGCTGGCCGCGTGCGGTTCGGATTCGGGGTCCAAGGCGGACTCCGGAGCCGGCGCCCCCGCCGGCGGGAAACCGGCCGTGGCCGATGTGCCCCTCACCGGAGTGTTCTGGACCGTCGACACGCTCACGGTCGACGGCAAGAGGACCACGTCCCCGGCCGACGCCTATGTCGAGGTGACCACCAAGGACCGCGCCCAGGGCAACTTCGGGTGCAACCAGTTCGGGGCCAAGGCCGCTCTGGACGGCGACACCCTCACGGTCGGATCCGCCGACATGACCGAAATGGGATGTGAGAAGCCGATCCAGGACTTCGAAAACTCCCTGAGGGAAGCTTTCGCCGGGCGCCTCAAGGCCGAACTGGTGGACAAGAAGCTCACCCTCACCAATGAGAAGGGCGACACCATCGGACTCGTCTCCGAACCGCCCGCCCCGCTCGTCGGCACCAAGTGGACGGTGAACTCCCTCCAGCGGCAGGACATCGTCGAATCCCTGCCCGCCGGTACCGACAAGAACGCCCACCTCACCTTCGCCAAGGACGGCACCGTCAGCGGCAACCTCGGCTGCAACGACTTCAACGCCACCGTCAAGGTCAGCGGGACCCAGCTGGCCTTCGGGTCCATCTCCAGCACCCGGAAGATGTGCGCGGGTACGTCGGGCCAGGTGGAGGCCCATCTCCTCAAGGCCCTGGCGGGGCAGGCGACGTACGAGATCCATCAGCGTGGACTCTTCCTCAACGGGCCAGAGGGCACGGGCTTCTCCGCCGTGAAGAGCACGAACTGAGGTCCGACCGCCCGACCGCCCGACCGCCCGCCTGCCCGCCTGCCCGACCGTCCGACCGTCCGACCGTCCGAGGGGAGCGAGGACCGGGTCGTCCTCCGGGTCACCCGGCTCACGGGCCCTCCTCCGCTCCCCACCCGGCCCGCGGGCGGTGACCTTGCTCACCGCCCGGTCGGGTTGCGGGCCGTCGAAAGCGGCCCCCGGCACTCGTGTCCCGCCCGTCCGGCGGGGCCGATGCGGTCCGCTCGCATCCGTCCCGTCGAGCGCGATCCGCCCTCCAGGAGCAGGAATCCACCGCTCCGCAGCCTGTCGGCACCGCTTCGCCCCCCGCGCCTTCGAAGCCTGCCCGAGTGATCTGCGAGAGCTCCGGCACCCGGTGACCACACCGTCACCCAGAGCCTTGACCCCCTCCCCAATTCGGACCAGTGGTCGATCTCGCCTACACTCGGTGCCGTGCCACGTGGTGACGGTCGACTCAATCACGATCTACTCCCCGGCGAGAAAGGCCCCCAAGACGCATGTGGCGTCTTCGGTGTCTGGGCCCCGGGTGAAGAGGTCGCCAAGCTCACTTACTTCGGGCTCTACGCCCTCCAGCATCGGGGCCAGGAATCCGCGGGAATCGCGGTCAGCAACGGCTCCCAGATCCTCGTCTTCAAGGACATGGGCCTGGTCTCCCAGGTTTTCGACGAGACTTCCCTAGGATCGCTGCGCGGCCACATCGCTGTGGGCCACGCCCGATACTCCACCACCGGCGCCTCCGTCTGGGAGAACGCCCAGCCGACCTTCCGCGCCACCGCCCACGGCTCGATCGCGCTCGGCCACAACGGCAATCTGGTGAACACCGCCCAGCTCGCCGAAATGGTCGCCGATCTGCCCCGTAAGGACGGTCGCGCCACCCAGGTCGCAGCCACCAACGACACCGATCTCGTCACTGCGCTGCTCGCCGGCCAGACCGACGACGACGGCAAGCCGCTGACGATCGAGGAAGCCGCCAGCAAGGTGCTCCCGTCGGTTCAGGGCGCGTTCTCGCTCGTCTTCATGAACGAGAGCACCCTGTACGCGGCCCGTGACCCGCAGGGCATCCGCCCGCTGGTCCTCGGACGCCTCGACCGTGGTTGGGTCGTGGCCAGCGAGTCCGCAGCCCTCGACATCTGCGGTGCGACCTACGTCCGCGAGATCGAGCCCGGCGAGCTGATCGCCATCGATGAGAACGGCGTCCGCACCTCAAGATTCGCAGAAGCGAAGCCCAAGGGCTGTGTCTTCGAGTACGTCTATCTGGCCCGTCCCGACACCGACATCGCGGGGCGCAACGTCTATCTCTCCCGCGTGGAGATGGGACGGAAACTGGCCAAAGAGGCGCCCGCAGATGCAGATCTGGTCATAGCGACGCCGGAATCCGGCACCCCCGCCGCGATCGGTTACGCGGAAGCGAGCGGCATCCCCTATGGCTCGGGCCTCGTCAAGAACGCCTATGTCGGCCGGACCTTCATCCAGCCGTCCCAGACCATCCGCCAGCTGGGCATCCGACTGAAGCTCAACCCCCTGAAGGAAGTCATCAGGGGCAAGCGCCTGGTCGTCGTCGACGACTCCATCGTCCGCGGTAACACCCAGCGGGCCCTGGTCAAGATGTTGCGCGAAGCCGGAGCCGCCGAGGTCCACATCCGGATCTCGTCCCCGCCGGTGAAGTGGCCCTGCTTCTTCGGCATCGACTTCGCCACCCGTGCGGAACTGATCGCCAACGGAATGACGATCGAGGAGATCGGCGCCTCGCTGGGCGCGGACTCCCTGTCGTACATCTCCATCGACGGCATGATCGAGGCGACCACCATCGCCAAGCCGAACCTCTGCCGCGCCTGCTTCGACGGCGAGTACCCGATGGACCTGCCCGATCCGGAACTGCTGGGCAAGCAGCTCCTTGAGACCGAGTTGGCGGGCGGTGCGGACGCTGCCGACGCGCTCCGTCGCCCCTAGGCAATCGCCGTGATCACCACGCAGGTCATTTCCCTTCCCCGAGAGACTCCTCCGCGCACGGCGGTGAGAGCCCTCTCGGGGCCACCGAACCCGCTCTCGGCAGCAACGACACGAAAGCTCTCTTTGTCATGACAGAGAACACAGGAGCCAGCTACGCAAGTGCGGGCGTCGACATCGAGGCGGGCGACCTCGCCGTCGAACTGATGAAGGAGTGGGTCAAGAAGACCCGCCGCCCGGAGGTCCTCGGCGGTCTCGGCGGCTTTGCCGGACTCTTCGACGCCTCCGCGCTGAAGCGCTACGAGCGTCCCCTCCTCGCCACCGCCACCGACGGCGTCGGCACCAAGGTGGATCTTGCACGCCGGCTGGGCGTGTACGACACGATCGGCCACGACCTCGTCGGCATGGTCGTCGACGACCTGGTCGTCTGCGGTGCCGAGCCGCTGTTCATGACCGACTACATCTGTGTCGGCAAGGTGCACCCCGAGCGGGTCGCCGCCATCGTCAAGGGCATCGCCGAGGGTTGTGTCCTGGCCGGTTGCGCCCTCATCGGCGGCGAGACCGCCGAGCACCCCGGCCTCCTCGGCGAAGACGACTTCGACGTCGCCGGCGCCGGTACGGGAGTGGTCGAGGCGGATCTGCTGCTGGGCCCCGATCGCATCCGCAGCGGAGACGTGGTCATCGCCATGGCCTCGTCAGGACTCCACTCCAACGGATACTCGCTGGTTCGCCACGTGCTCTTCGACCGCGCCGGCATGGGCCTGGAGCAGCACGTCGAGGAGCTGGGACGGACCCTGGGCGAGGAACTGCTCGAACCCACCAAGATCTACTCCCTGGACTGTCTGGCGCTCGCGAGGACGGCCGAGGTCCACGCCTTCAGCCATGTCACGGGCGGTGGCCTCGCCAACAACCTGGCGCGGGTCGTCCCGGACGGTCTGCACGCGATCGTCGACCGTTCGACCTGGACCCCGGGGCCGGTCTTCGACCTCGTGGGCAAGGCAGGAAAGGTCGAACGCCTGGAGTTGGAGAAGACGCTCAACATGGGCGTCGGCATGATCGCTGTGGTCCCCGAGCAGTCGGCGGACGTGGCGATGGAACTCTTCGCGGACCGAGGAGTGGACGCCTGGGTTGCGGGCGAGATCGTCGAGCGCGGCGATCACACCGTGGGCGCCGCGCTCACGGGCGACTACGCAGTGTGAACGAGCCGGACCGGGCGACGATTCCATGCACACGGTGGGCCCGACGTCCGCGCTGAACAGCACGGAACCCGGTCCGGGTGAGCCGGACCGGGTCGGTGATCACTGCAACGTCAAGCGCCGCGGCGGTGCTGCGACGACGGACCGGACTCATCGTCCTCGTCATCGTCGTCGTTGTACAAATCCGCGTACTGTGCGTACGGGTCGTCTTCCTCGTCGTCATCCTCGAACGGCTCGCCGTTCGGAGGTTGGCTCGAAGTCGAAGCGCCCAGCTCGCTGGCCAGACGCGACAGGTCAGTCCCGCCGCTGTTGTACTTCAGCTGGCGGGCGACCTTTGTCTGCTTGGCCTTGGCCCGGCCGCGCCCCATGGCTCGACCCCCTCGGTGACGGGGCTCGACGGCCCCAGAGTCTTGACACGCGTTCATGATTCGGAACGGACTCTCCTTGGAGAGACCGGCCCGTAGGGCTTCAACGGTACCTGCTTCCGCGGCCATACGGTACGCCGCCCGCATGACGTGCCACTTCACAGAACCCGCGAGGAGCCCCGTCCTCGCTGGTCAACTGCGATATTAACCTCTTCTTGGCGGCCGACCCGCCGTCCGGGGTGAGTCTTGTCTCCCGAAACGGCGGGTCGGGGCCCGTACCGAACGCCGCAGGGGTCGAGCCCGGGGGCGCGCGGACGGGCTTCGTCCTCAGCCCTGACGGGCCTCCGCCATGCGCTGCTCGGCGATCCGGTCCGCCGCCGCTGCTGGCGGAATACCGTCTTCGTTTGCGCGTGCGAAGATTTCTAGGGTGGTGTCGTAGATCCTTGCAGCCTTCGCCTTGCAGCGGTCGAAGTCGAAACCGTGCAGCTCGTCCGCGACCTGGATGACACCACCGGCGTTCACGACGTAATCGGGCGCGTACAGGATGCCGCGGTCGGCGAGGTCCTTCTCGACGCCCGGGTGGTCGAGTTGGTTGTTGGCGGCGCCGCAGACCACCTTGGCGGTGAGCACCGGGACGGTCGCGTCGCTGAGCGCACCTCCGAGGGCACAGGGCGCGTACACGTCCAACCCCTCGGTACGGATCAGTGCGGCCGTGTCCGCAACGGCGGTGACCTGCGGATGACGGTCCAGGATGCGTCGCACCGACTCAGGGCGGACATCGGTGATCACGACTTGCGCGCCGTCCTGGATCAGATGCTCCACCAGGTGGTGGCCGACCTTCCCGACGCCCGCGATGCCGACGCGGCGGCCTTGGAGCGAGTCGGTTCCCCAGAGGTGGCGGGCGGATGCCCGCATGCCCTGGAAGACCCCGAACGCGGTGAGTACGGAGGAGTCCCCGGCGCCCCCGTTCTCAGGCGAGCGGCCGGTGGCCCAGCGGGTGGCGCGGGCGACGACGTCCATGTCCGCCACGTAGGTGCCCACGTCACAGGCGGTCACGTACCGTCCGCCGAGCGAGTCGACGAACCGGCCGTAGGCGAGCAGCAGCTCGTCGCTCTTGAGCGTCTCGGGGTCCCCGATGATGACGGCCTTGCCGCCGCCGTGGTCGAGTCCGGCCATGGCGTTCTTGTAGGACATCCCGCGGGCGAGGTTCAGCGCGTCCGTGACGGCCTCCTCCTCGGAGGCGTACGGATAGAAGCGGGTGCCGCCGAGGGCCGGGCCGAGGGCGGTGGAGTGGATGGCGATGACGGCCTTCAGGCCGGAAGCGCGGTCCTGGCACAGCACGACTTGCTCGTGGCCCCCCTGGTCCGATCGGAACAGGGTGTGGAGCACGCCGGATGCGTGGTTCGCATCGGGCACGAGGGGCGCGTCGGGCAGGGCGGAATCGCTGACGGGGACGCCGGGCAGATCGGTCACGGTGGTGACTCCCAGATATGAGGCGGCGGGCGGGGGCTTTCCCGGCTCTCCCTGTCGCTTGTGGCAGGGGGAGAGCGGGCAAGTTACCAGCTGGGGATGAGGGTAAGTCCTACGCGCGCGTAGTTCTCCAGCAGTGCTTGAGTATCACCCCGAGAGGGGTAGTGCCGGGTGTCCGCGTGGAAGGATTCACGACATGCCAGCCGTGTCCTCGGTTCTCGTTCCTTACACCTCCTATCTGCGGGTCTATGAGCCGCTGGCGGCCTTTCCGGTGCCGGAACGGGAGCACTGGGAGCGATATGCGCGTCGCGCTGACTCCCCGACCGTGCAGGACGAACTGAGGCGGTCGCTCGCCGATTTGGTGCCCACTCCACCGGTACCGGTGCCGGTGCATGAGAGCGGGGACGCGTTCGTCGCAGTCGTCGACGGGGTGGTGTGCGTCTGCCCTTGGCGGACCAGGCTCCGTGGCTGGCTCGCACTCGAAGAACTGACCGAGCGATTTCCGGCCACTTTGCTCGATGCGGTGCTGCCGCCTGTAGTACGGGGACAAGCCGCCGCCGACTGGGAGCGGTGGCGGAAGCGGAACCCGGATGCCCGGCCGTGGATCAGGACGGCCGTCTGGCAGGTTCCGGTGCGCTGGTTCGTGCTGTTCGGGGACGACGAGCGGGAGTACGAGCCGGCAGGGACCGGTGCGGCGGTGCTCCGGTACCGCACGCCGATGGCCCAGGCGCGTCGGCGGATCGCCCGGGCCCTGAAGGCGCTGCGGGAGTCCGAGGACTCGGGCGGGTTGGCGGAGGGGCTCGTCGACGTGGGGAAGTGGCTGGAGGAGTTCCATCCGCGTTCCCTGGTCGAGCTGGACTACGGGGGCCTGGTGCACGCGCTGGGACCCACCCTCGCGGACGATCACTCGGCGGCCGACGTGGCGGCCGGGATCGCCGCTCTGCGGGCCGATGACGGCGAGGCGGCGCAGCTGGCATATGCCCGTCTGGCAGACCGCTGGCGGGCCGTACGGGACCTCCGGTTCGCCAATTGAGCGATCGTGTGGATGATTGAGTTCCGTTGTTGAAGGGCCCTTGGTCCCGATCCGGGCCTTTGCCTCAAGCGTGACGGACTGCACTAACTGGGCTCTTGCGTCGATCGCCCACCCTCGTGTCAAAATAGGACAAGGAGTCCGGGGAGGGTTCCTTCCGCCCAAGTAAGGGTGGAATGCTCGGCATTGCGCTCTATGGGGGGTCTGGTGGCTCCTGATTGCGGTGTGACTGATCGTTACCGTCATGTGACTGTCCGCTATGGCATGGTCCATCGTCGTTCAGCCACTGATGAACACCTCAGAGGGCAATTCCGTCGGTTTGGCCGACGTGGCTGGACAGATGGTGTAGTTGTAGTGCCGAGGACAAGCCGTTCGTCCTATAACCGACTCGGCCTGCGTCTGCCATTTCGGGCAACGTGGGTCAAGGTGCAGAATTTAGAGGAATGAACCGAGAAGGTTCGGTTCTCCGAGGAGGCCGCTCATGACCGCTCGCACCCCTGATGCCGAGCCGCTGTTGACCCCGGCTGAGGTTGCCACGATGTTCCGCGTGGACCCTAAGACGGTCACCCGCTGGGCGAAGGCAGGCAAGCTCACGTCGATTCGTACGCTCGGCGGGCATCGCCGTTACCGCGAAGCAGAGGTACGTGCTCTGCTCGCGGGCATTCCGCAGCAGCGCAGCGAGGCCTAACCAACCTCGTTGTTCGGGCACCGCTGGGACCCCCATCCCGGTAAGGCCCACCCATAGCTCCATTTGACGGGCGTCTGCCCCAACAGACCTCTGTCGTCGATCGCGCTGGACTCCGCCGAGTCCAGCGCGATTTTTCTTTTCCGCGGTGCTGTCGGGACTGGTGTTGCGGATGATGGCGGTGGCGCTCCAGCGGTCGTCGTTCCGGAGCTCGGGGAGGGGCGCACGGAAGTTGGGGGAGGTATTCCAGGGGTAGTGCAATTGCACATATTAAATTGGTCGATTAGGTGTAGGGGCTAAGTGTCGAGGTTCCAAAAACCTATACGGTGACACCCGTCACACCGTGCAACCCTTGCCAACATCCAGCGTGTCACTTTCACGAAGCGGATTCTTCGGGCTGAAGTCACTCACCGAGAGGACCTTCGACCCCGGCTTGAGTCGGCTCCTAGCGCCTTGAGAGCGCCTCGGCGGTCGCAGCTGCGGAATTCGTGGCCGGCCCCGGCTGCCCCCGCTCCTCGTCGGATCCCATGAGAGGGCTGGTGGCGACGGCTGGTTCGGTGGCGGCTCGTGCCGCGGGGAGGGCGTCAGGTGCCCCTGACGGGCCTTCCAACGGCGGTACGGCCCCGGATTTCGTCGTGCTCACCGACTGTGGCCCGTCGTCCGCCGTGGAGGCCGCCCCCGGCGTCGGCGCCGTCTGGGGGTGAAGTGTCGTTCCCGGCCCTGGTGGGACGTCAGATGGGCCCTCGGGCTCCATGGCGAGCCGATGGAGGCGATGGCAGATCGGGCAGTGTCGGGTGAGGTGTCGGTAGCCGGATGCCGCGGCGAGATGCGCCCGCAGTAGTGCCCTGGTCTCGTGCCGCCTCGCTGTGGACGCCGCCATGCGCGCCACCTCCGCGTCCGTTTGAGCCCTGCCCCTAAAGAGTGGGTACCCGCGGGGGAGGGACCCGTCAAGACGATGCGCGGGGCGGGGTGTACTGCTCTGAGGTCAGAGGGGGCATTGGGGGCAAAGTGCCGAGTCTTGGGCGAGTCGATGCGAGATCGTGCTGGCCCGACGGTCGTGATGAGGCCGGGTTCGGCGATTCTGGGCGCGTTCGTGGAGTGTGAGTCTCAGCCATTCTTGGGCATCCTCGGCGCTTCCCTTCGAGCCCTCCGGGCGAGGGGCGACGGCCAGCGATCGGGTCTGAAAAGTCTGGAATGCCGCTTTGTGAGAGCCTCGTGTCGGGTGTCGGTACGGCGTGACTGCCGGCCTGTGTTCGAGCGTCGGAGACCGTCCCGGCGGGTGCGCCCGCGAACTGCCGCACCCTTTGCCCGGTTCGTCGTCCTCGCCCTGGCGGGCGAGGTGAGGGCCACCGTGGCCCGCGCCGCGGATACCGGGCTCCGATGTACGGCAGGAATTCCCGGAGAAGGGCGTGGCGGACCCCAACGGGCGTGCTGCGACGGCCCGGAGGCAACCAGAGACGACTGGAGACAACCAGAGGCGACTGGAAGGCGGGGAGGGTAGCCGGAAGCGATCGGAGGGCAATCGGAGACGACCGCGGGGACAACCGGAGGACAACCGGAGGCGATCCGAGACAAGAAGAAGGCCCGCACCTCGAAAGGTACGGGCCTCGATCGTCCAGCTGTGCGGTCCTGACGGGATTTGAACCCGCGGCCTCCACCTTGACAGGGTGGCGAGCACTCCAAACTGCTCCACAGGACCAGGCTTCGCAGTCCGATTGTTGCGCTGGGCTGCGATAAGAGACTCTACAGCAGGCCGACCCCGGTGGTCGAACTCGCTGTGGGTGACAGGCCCGTCACGGCGCCAGGGCGTCGATCGCCTTCACGATCCGCTTGTCGGAGACCGGATACGCCGTGCCCAACGCATGGGCGAAGTAGCTCACCCGAAGCTCCTCCAGCATCCACCGGACGTCCAGGACCTCCTGGGGCACCGGCCGCCCCTGGGGCATCTGCTCCAGCAGCCAGGCGTACTCGTCCTGCATCTCCTGGACCTTCTCCATCCGCGTGGTGTCCCGTTGGACGGAGGTCGGCATCTGCTGGAGCCTGCGGTCGACCGCCAGGAGATAGCGCATCAGGTCGGGCAGTCGCCGCAGCCCGGTCCGGGTGACGAAGCCCGCCGGCATCAACGCGCCCAACTGCCCCCGCACGTCCTGGACGTTGCGCAGCAGCGTCGGGCTGGTGGTCGACTTCAACCGCCGTTCGCACGCCTGCCAGGCCGCCAGGATCTGCTGGACCTGCCCCACGGTCCGTACCGTCGTGTCCACCAGGTCCGCACGGACCTTGTCGTACAGCTTCCGGTAGGACTCCTCGTCCCACGCGGGTCCGCCGTGGTCCGCGATCAGCTTGTCGGCCGCCGCCGTCGCACAGTCGTCGAAGAGCGCCTGTATCGACCCGTGCGGATTACCCGAGAGGGCCAGCTTCTGCTGATTGCTCAGCTTGTCCGATGCGAACTTCGCCGGATTGACCTGGATGTTGAGCAGGATGAGCTTCCGGGTGCCCCGCCACATCGCCTGCCGCTGTTCGGCCTCGGTGTCGAAGAGCCGTACGGAGACGGTGTCGCCCGCGTCCACGAGCGCCGGATACGCCTTGACCGGCTGGCCGGCCCTGCGGGTCTCGAAGACCTTGCTGAGCGTGCCGATGGTCCAGTCCGTCAGTCCGGTCCGCTCGATGGACTCGCCCGACGGTCCGGCGCTCGCGGCGGCGGCTTGGGAGAGCGCCTGCCGTGCCCTGGGTCTCAGCTTGAGCTGGAGCGCGGCGAGGTCCTTGTCCTCGGCGAGTTTGCGGCGCCGCTCGTCAACGATCCGGAACGTGATCTTCAGGTGGTCGGGGACCCTGGACCAGTCGAAGTCGTCCGCGGTCACCGGGACGCCCACCATGGCCTTGAGCTCGCGCGCCAGTGTGAGGGGCAGCGGTTCCTGGAGTGGGACGGCCCGCTGGAGGAACTTCGCCGCGTAGTCCGGCGCCGGCACGTAGTGGCGGCGGATCGGCTTGGGCAGCGAGCGGATCAACTCCGTCACCACCTCGGTCCGCAATCCGGGGATCTGCCAGTCGAAGCCCTCGTCGGTGACCTGGTTCAGCACCTGGAGGGGAACGTGCACGGTCACCCCGTCGGCGTCCGCGCCCGGTTCGAACTGGTACGTCACCCGGAACTTCAGCCGCCCCTGCCGCCAGGAGTCCGGATAGTCGTCCTTGGTGACCGCCCCGGCCTTCTCGTTGATGAGCATCTCGCGCTCGAAGTCGAGGAAGTCGGGTTCGTCGTGGCGCTTCTTCTTCCACCACGAGTCGAAGTGCGCCCCCGACACCACGTCGGCCGGTACGCGCTGGTCGTAGAAGTCGAAGAGGGTCTCGTCGTCCACGAGGATGTCGCGCCGACGGGCCCGGTGCTCCAGCTCCTCGACCTCGGTGAGCAGCTTGCGGTTGTCCGCGAAGAACTTGTGGTGGGTGCGCCAGTCACCCTCGACCAGAGCGCGGCGGATGAACAGGTCGCGCGAGGTCTCGGGGTCGATCCGGCCGTAGTTGACCTTGCGCTGCGCGATGATCGGCACGCCGTACAGCGTGACCTTCTCGTACGCCATCACCGCGGCCTGGTCCTTCTCCCAGTGCGGTTCGCTGTACGTGCGCTTGATCAGGTGCTGGGCGAGCGGCTCGACCCACTCCGGTTCGATCTTGGCGTTGACGCGGGCCCAGAGCCGGGAGGTCTCCACCAACTCGGCGGACATCACCAGCCGCGGGGGCTTCTTGAACAGCGCCGATCCGGGGAAGACGGCGAACTTCGCGCCGCGCGCCCCGAGGTACTCGTTCTTGTTGTCGGTGTCCTTGAGCCCGACGTGGGAGAGCAGTCCCGACAGCAAGGAGATGTGGACGCTCGTCTCCGGCGCGTCCTCCTCGTTGACGTGGATGCCCAGGGACTTGGCCACCTGGCGCAGTTGCGCGTAGATGTCCTGCCACTCGCGGATGCGGAGGAAGTTCAGATACTCCTGCTTGCACATCCGCCGGAAGCTGGAGGAGCCGCGCTCCTTCTGCTGTTCGCGGACGTAGCGCCAGAGGTTGAGGAAGGCGAGGAAGTCGGACGTCTCGTCCTTGAAGCGGGCGTGCTGTTGGTCGGCCTGCGTCTGCTTGTCGGCGGGTCGCTCCCGCGGGTCCTGGATGGAGAGCGCCGCGGCGATCACCATGACCTCGCGCACACAGCCGTTCGTGTCGGCTTCGAGGACCATCCGGGCCAGCCGGGGGTCGACCGGCAGTTGGGAGAGCTTGCGTCCGAGGGGGGTGAGCCGCTTGCGGGGGTCCTTCTGGGCGGTGTCGAAGGCGCCGAGTTCCTGGAGCAGCTGCACGCCGTCGCGGATGTTGCGGTGGTCCGGCGGGTCGATGAAGGGGAACTTCTCGATCTCGCCCAGACCGGCCGCCGTCATCTGGAGGATCACGGACGCGAGATTCGTCCGCAGGATCTCGGCGTCCGTGAACTCGGGCCTGGCCTCGAAGTCGTCCTCTGAGTAGAGCCGGATGCAGATGCCGTCCGAGGTACGGCCGCAGCGGCCCTTGCGCTGGTTGGCGCTGGCCTGGCTGACCCGTTCGATGGGCAGCCGCTGGACCTTGGTGCGATGGCTGTAGCGGGAGATCCGGGCGGTGCCGGGGTCGATGACGTACTTGATCCCGGGGACGGTCAGCGAGGTTTCGGCGACATTGGTCGCCAGAACGATCCTGCGGCCGGTGTGCGGTTGGAAGACCCGGTGCTGCTCGGCGTGCGAGAGGCGCGCGTACAGCGGGAGGACCTCGGTGAACCGGTACTTCCGTTTGTCGAGGGCATCCGCCGTGTCCCGGATCTCGCGCTCGCCGGACAGGAAGACCAGGATGTCGCCCTTGCCCTCGCCCTGGAGCTCCTCGACCGCCTCGCAGATCGCCGTGATCTGGTCGCGGTCGCTCTCCTCGCTGTCGTCCTCCAGCAGCGGGCGGTAGCGCACCTCCACCGGATACGTACGCCCGCTGACCTCGACGATCGGTGCATCGCCGAAGTGCCGCGAGAAGCGTTCGGGGTCGATCGTCGCCGAGGTGATGACGACCTTGAGGTCGGGGCGCTTGGGCAGCAGCTGGGCGAGATAGCCCAACAGGAAGTCGATGTTGAGCGACCGCTCGTGCGCCTCGTCGATGATGATCGTGTCGTAGGCGCGCAGCTCGCGGTCCGTCTGGATCTCGGCGAGCAGGATGCCGTCCGTCATCAGCTTCACGAAGGTGTCGCCGCCGACCTGGTCGGTGAAGCGGACCTTCCAGCCGACCGCCTCCCCGAGGGGGGTGTTCAACTCGTCGGCGACCCGCTCGGCCACCGTGCGCGCGGCGAGTCTGCGCGGCTGGGTGTGCCCGATCATGCCGCGCACGCCCCGACCGAGCTCCAGACAGATCTTGGGGATCTGGGTCGTCTTGCCGGACCCGGTCTCACCCGCGACGATCACGACCTGGTGGTCCCGTATCGCCTCCAGGATCGTGTCCTTCTTCTGGCTGACCGGCAGCTGTTCGGGGTAGCTGACCTGCGGGACCCGGGCGGCACGCCGGGTCAGCCGCGCGGCGGCCTGCTCGGCCTCGGCGGCGATCTCGTCCAGCACGGCCTGCCGCGCCTCGGGCTTGCGGATGCGGCGGGCGCCTTCCAGACGGCGGCCCAGCCGATGGGCGTCGCGCAGCGATACCCCGGCCAGCTGTGTCTGGAGGTCGGCGAAGGAAGTAGACATACGGCCCCCAGGATCGCACCCCGGGGAAAGCAGTGGCGAACGCATTTCGCCTGTGTGCGGGTGGCGTCGCGGTGGGTGAGCGGGTATGGGGTGCGGGCGACGGCCTCGGGAAGGGCCGCACAGCCGACCGCGGCGGCGCGTGGGCCGGTGTGGGCGGCGGGCGGGACTGGTGCAGTATGGAGCAGATCATTCCAACTGATTCCGCCGTTTCCCGTTCGTTCCTCTTGGTCCTCCTGTTTCTGAAGGGACAGCGCCGCCATGCCGCAGAGCCGCGCCGACCGGTACCGCCTGCCGGCGACCGCGTCCGCGCTGCTCGCCATGGTCTGCGCGCTGCTGCTCGCACTCTGCGGGCCCGCCCCCGCGGACTCCTACTCGGCCGGCGACACGGCAGACGTCGTCACGGCCCAGGGGAAGTCGGGCGGCTGCGGCCAGGGAGCCCGCGACGACGACCGAGGGGCCCACCCCCTGACCCCGTCGCGCAGCGCAGCCCCTCCCGAGCAGCCGACCACCCCGTACGCGACGGTCTGCGTCGACGGTGCCCCGGACGGCTTCCCGGCGAGCGGTACGAGGTCACCGGATCGCGGCCCACCACCGCTGGCTCCGCCCACCCCGGTCGATCTGTCGGTCCTGCGCGTATAGACGACACCACTCCCCAGCGCCGGCTTCCTTCACCTTTCGCCCAGGAGTGATGCACCACCATGCCTACCCCTTCCTCACGCCAAGCGCGGTCCGCACGCCGCCCCGTCGCCATCGGAGCGGGCATCGTCGCCGCGGCCCTCCTGCTCGGGTTCGCCTCGTACAGCGCGACAAAGCCCGCGGACCCGTCGGGAACAGCCGCCGGCGCCGAGGTCTCCGCGGATCAGGGCAGCTTCGCCGAAACGGCGAAGCTCGCCCGCCGCGACCCCAAGGACCAACTGGCCGTGGGCCGTGCGGACGCCCCCGTCGTGATGATCGAGTACGCGGACTTCCTCTGCGGCTACTGCGGTCAGTTCGCCCGGGAGACCGAGCCCGAGCTGATCGAGAAGTATGTGAAGTCGGGCGTGCTGCGCATCGAGTGGCGGAACTTCCCGATCTTCGGCGAGGAGTCCGAGGACGCGGCACGTGCGGCCTGGGCGGCCGGACAACAGGGCCGGTTCTGGCAGTTCCACATCGCCGCGTACGCGCCCGGAGTCAAGGAAGAGGGCTTCGACAAGAAGCGGCTGAAGCGACTGGCCGAGGAAGCCGGCGTCCCCGATCCGACCCGCTTCGCGAAGGACCTGGACAGCGAGGCCGCCCGGGCCGCCGTCAGCCGCGACACGGAGGAGGCCCAGAAACTGGGCGCCGCCTCCACCCCGTCCTTCCTGATCAACGGCCGCCCCATCTCCGGCGCACAGCCCCTGGAGAGCTTCACCAGGGCCATCGAAACGGCCGAGGAGACCGCGGAGTGGACCGGCTCGGGCGCTTCCTCGGCCCAGACCCCCTCCCGATGACGGACATCGGCTATCTGGCCGCGTTCCTCGGCGGTCTGCTGGCGCTGATCAGCCCGTGCAGCGCCCTGCTCCTCCCGGCGTTCTTCGCCTACTCCCTCGACTCCACGGGCCGGCTCCTGCTGCGCACCGGGATCTTCTACGCGGGACTGGCGACCACCCTCGTACCGCTGGGAGTGGCCGGCTCCTATGCCAGCCGGTTCTTCTACGGCAACCGCGATCTGCTGGTCACCTCCGGCGGATGGTTGATCATCGCGCTCGGCGCTGCGCAGATCCTGGGGCTCGGTTTCGCCTCCCGCAGGATGGCTGAACTCTCCGGCCGCATCCGTCCCACGACCGCTGCCCCGGTGTATGCGCTGGGCCTCGTCTACGGCCTGGCCGGATTCTGTGCCGGGCCCATCCTCGGCAGCGTCCTGACGGTCTCGGCGCTCTCCGGCAGCCCCGTGTACGGCGGTTTGCTGCTGGCGGTCTACGCCCTCGGCATGGCGGTGCCGCTCTTCGTCCTCGCGCTCCTGTGGAACCGCTTCGACCTGGGCCGCCGCGGCTGGCTCCGAGGCCGTTCCCTGAGTCTGGGCCGCCTTCGACTGCACACCACGTCACTGTTCTCGGGGCTGTTCTTCATCGCCCTCGGCACGATCTTCCTGGCCTTCGACGGCACCACCACCCTCCCGGGCCTCCTCTCACCGGAGGACAGCTTCACCGCGGAACAGTGGGCCGGTCGCGTCGGCGCCGCCGTACCGGACTGGGCGCTGCTGATCGGCGTGGTGGCGGTGGCGGCGGTGGCGTGGGGCTCTTCGTCCAGGAGGTCGCGGCGCCGGCGGGAGCGGACCGGGCCTCACCCGACCGGGGGTCGCCCGTTGGGGCAGGACGGCGAGGAGGCCTAGCGGGCAACGACGAAGGCCCCATCCATCGGATGGGGCCTTCGGGAAGTGGCTGGGGCCGGGGTCGAACCGGCGACCTATCGCTTTTCAGGCGATCGCTCGTACCAACTGAGCTACCCAGCCACGAAGCCCTTGCGGGCTCCAGCGGTCCTGACGGGATTTGAACCCGCGGCCTCCACCTTGACAGGGTGGCGAGCACTCCAAACTGCTCCACAGGACCAAGGTTGTGCGAGCACAAGTCTCGCACAGGTAAAGCGTGCCCCCAACGGGATTCGAACCCGTGCTACCGCCTTGAAAGGGCGGCGTCCTGGGCCACTAGACGATGAGGGCTAAGGGCCCGCCTGGGCGCTTTGCAGCGCGTCGGGGACGTGAGAAGCATATGGGATGCAGGGAGGTATCGCCAAAACGGTTTACGGGACGGGCGGAGGGACTTGGCGCGGGCCGTCCCCGAGGGCGGCACGCGAGGGGCGGACGTGCAGGTCAGGGTTGAGGAGAGCGGCCCGGAACGGAGGGCTTCCGGCTCCCCGCCGGGGCACTGGGCGACCCGGGTGAGGTGGGGGAGACGGACGTCGTCGGATCCGGGCGACGTTCCGGATCGCTGTCCTTCGGGAGCCGACGGCTGATCTCGGCCGTGGTCAGCCCCAGCCCGCCGAGCGTGATCTCGTCCCACGCCTGGAGCCGCTTGGTCGTCCGGTCGAGATAGAGCACGGACGCCCGTACCTTCTCCGGCTTGTCCTGCTCCAGTGCCCGCAGGCCACCGCCGCCGGTGGAGCCCTCGATCTTGAGCCGGGTGCCGTCCTTGAGGACTTCGCTGCTGCGGTGGTGGAGGTGCCCGGAGAGGACCAGCGGAACCGCGCCGTCCGTCTCCCGTGCGGCGACCGGGTTGTGGACGACCGCGATGTCGGCCGGGGTGCCGGTGTGGATCTGGCCGCGGAGCGCGGACGCCAGCCGGATGCCCGCCATCCGATGGGCGTCCTTGCCGGTGTCGGCCGCGGTGCGGTCGGGCGTGAACTGGGCGTCTCCCATGCCCGCGATCCGCAGCCCGCCGACCGTGACCGCCTTGCCGTCATCGAGGACATGGGCGTTCTTCAGACGGGAGAGGTACTTCTGCGTGATCTGCGAGTCGTGGTTGCCCCGCACCCAGACGTACGGCGCGCCCAGATCGCTGATGGGGTCCAGGAAGGCGTTCTCGGCCGCGGTGCCGTGGTCCATGGTGTCGCCGGAGTCGACGATCACGTCGATGTCGTACTGCTCCACGAGCGAGCTGATGACGTGCCAGGACGCCGGGTTGAGATGGATGTCGGAGACGTGCAGCACCCGCATGGTGAGGGGGTCGGGCTGATAGGTCGGCAGGGTCGAGGTCGCGTCGTACAGCTTGGTGACGTTGGTGACCAGACGGGCCAACTCCTTCTGGTAGACGTCGAAGTCGGTGACGATGGAGCGGGCGTCGCCGACCACCGACGGCGCGCTGGTGAGCAGCCCGGAGAACTTGGGCTCCAACACCGACTCGGGATCCCAGGTGGCCACTGCGGCGCCCCCCGACGCGGCGAGGAGCCCCAACGCCAGTCCGCCGGCGGCCAGCGCGCGGCGGGGGCGGCGGTAGGCCACGAGCCCGAGCGCCGTGGCACCGGAGACGACGGCGACGCAGGAGCGCACGGCCAACTCGGTGGTGCCGTCGGCGACGTCCTTCGCCACCTCGTCCTGGAGCCCGGCGAGCCGTTCGGGGTGTTCGACCAACGCGGTGGAGCGGACGGGGTCGAGTTGGTCGACGTCCACGTCGAGCCGGACGGGTGCGGTGTGGGAGTCGAGTTCGAGCGCACCCAACGGAGAGACATTGATCTTGGTTCCGCCCGAGAGGTCCGGACGCAGGGTCATGCTGGTCTCCATCGGCCCGATCGTGGTGTGCACGCTTCCCACGACGAGCAGTCCGAGCCACGCTCCGACGACCACGACGGCCGTCATCCCCAGCCCACGGGCCCACGGTCGCGGGTGGTGCGCCAGGGCATGAGGGGGGTCGCCACGGCGGGAGCGGTGGCGCTGCTGGAGCCGGTGGAGCGCGGAGCGGATCGGTTCGGGGACTGCACGTGCCATTGGTCCCGTATGCCCCCGGCGGTGGGCGGCCATGCGATACGGGCGCTGCCGCCCGGCGGGCCTGACACCGCGCCTCCCGTTCTGCCACGGTGCCGGGCAGTGACGTTTCGGCCGCGGCAGCAGTTGCGTCCGCCGTACCGACCGGGGGGACCGGCGCCCGGATGTACGTGACAATGGCCGGGTGCTGGAGATGACGCGTGAGGAGTTCGAGGAACTGGTCGCCGAGTCCCTGGACCGGATCCCGCCCGAGTTGACGCGGCTGATGGACAACGTCGCGGTGTTCGTCGAGGACGAACCGGCCGCCGACGACCCGGAGCTGCTCGGGCTGTACGAAGGGACTCCGCTGACGGACCGCGGCGAGTGGTACGCGGGGGTGCTGCCGGACCGGATCACGATCTACCGCGGACCGACGCTGCGCATGTGCGAGAGCCGTGAGGAAGTGGTCGAGGAGACGGAGATCACAGTGGTCCACGAGATCGCGCACCACTTCGGGATCGACGACGAGCGGCTGCACGCCCTGGGGTACGGGTGAGCGAAGGGCCGCCCGGCGAGGGGGCGCGGCCGGAGGGGGGCGAGAAGCCAAGCAAACCGCCTGAAATGCCTGAATCCGTCGAAGAACACCCTTCGGCGCCGTCCGCTGCCCGGGCGGCCGTTGACCGTACGCAGGAGCACAGGAGCTCCCCCGTACCGCACGAGCCCATCGATCCCGATGTCGATCTCCACCAGGCGGCACAGCGCGCGGAGACCGCCGGGGCCGGGCTCGCGCTGGTCCTCGGGGTCGTTGCGGCGGGCGGAGTGATCGGCGCGCTCGCCCGGTACGCGGTCACCCTGGCCTGGCCGGTCACCGAAGACGGCTTCCCGTGGTCCACCCTGGCCATCAACGTCTTCGGCTCGGCACTGATCGGTGCACTCCTCCCGCTCGTGTCCGAAGACGGTCACCAAGAGCGCCCGCTCGTCCGGCTCTTCGCCGGAACGGGGGTGCTCGGTGGATTCACCACCTTCTCCGCGTACGCATACGACCTGCGCGCACTCCTGGTGGACGACAGGGCCCTCCTCGCGCTGGTGTACGCGGTGGGCACGGTCGTCGGCTGTCTGGTCGCTGTGGGGCTCACCGCCACCGCGACCAGACGCGCCATCGCGATCCACCGCCGGACGGCTGCCGGATGAACTGGCTGTTGGTGGCGCTCGGGGCCGCAGTCGGCGCGCCCCTGCGCTATCTGACCGATCGTGCGGTGCAGGCCCGCCACGACGCGGTGTTCCCCTGGGGAACGCTGACGGTCAACGCCATGGGATGCCTCGTCCTCGGGGTGCTCGCCGGGGCTTCGGTCACCTCGCAGACCTTTGCGCTGCTGGGTACGGGGTTGTGCGGGGCGCTCAGCACCTACTCCACGTTCTCGTACGAAACGCTCAGGCTGTTTGAAAGCGGGCGGCAGTGGCACATGGCAGCCAATGTGGGTCTTTCCGTGCTGGTGGGGCTGGGATCGCTGGTCTTGGGCGTGGAGTCGGCACGGGCCCTGACGGGGTGAGTCAACGGTCCACGGACGGAGTGATTCAACGGTCCACGGATGGGGCGTGTACTCGTCAGGCACCGGGCGTGTCCCTCCTGGGGCGACGGGAGTTGGGCAGTGAAACCCGCGCTCTGCCCACCGGAGGTGCCCTCGTGCGCCAATTGCCCAACCCTGGCCGTCTCGCCGCCGCGTTCGCCGCCTCCCTGGCGATCGCGGCCTCGGCAGGCTGTATGAGCGTGAGCGACGACAAGGGCGAGGCTCCCGAGCCCCGCAAGACGTCCGCGCCGTCCGGTGGGGTGATCGAACCCGAGGGCGGACAGGCCGGCCCCGGGCGCCACCACGCCGGCGGAGGGCGGGCGGACGCAGGCAGGTCGGCGCGGCGGTCAGCGGTTCCGGAGGCGACCCCGAGCCCCCGCGGCGTCACCACGCCACCTGCGCCCAAGCCCACGCTCGCGGTGAACCGACCGCAGCCGCCCGAAGCGCCCGAGCCCACCGAGCCGGCACCGACCCCGACCGTGCCGCTGCCCACTCCCACCCAGGAGCAGCCGTCCGAGCCGCCGGAGGAGACCCCCAGCGCACAGCCCACCGAACCCACCGACCCGCCGGCCGCTTCCCCACCGCCCGAGGTGCACGCCGGCGCGCTGCGGATGGCGGAGGCGGCGCGTCGCAAGGTGGGTCACGAGCCCGAGAGCTCGCCGCAGGTCGGGGCCGAGGTCGGCCCGGCGTGAGGCGGTGTAGCGGGGGTCACCCTGACGCGGTTTGCCTTCGATGGGGGAGGGTGCGTATGGTGGTAGATCGTTTGATCCCATTGCCCGGCGCCGAAACAGAAGCGCGCCGTGTGGCGCGTACTCTCCCTAGCCGTGGCTGACCGCATAGAGGCGGTCGAATTGCGAAATCACGGAGTTTGGGCGCGTGCCGAGACTCCGGAAGGTTTCGCATTTCGCATGTCCAATTTCAGCACTGATCACGCCGTCCTGCCCGAGGACCAGGTAGCCGTCGACACCACTGCCGAGGTCGCAGACGTCGTGGATCTCATTGACGGTGTCGACGCCGTCGACGAGATCGAGGTCGCCGAGGCGCCCGAGACCCCTGAGACGCCCGAGGTCACCTTCGCGACGCTCGGACTGCCCGACGGCGTCGTCCGCAAGCTCGCCCAGAACGGCGTGACCGCGCCCTTCCCGATCCAGGCCGCGACCATCCCGGACGCGCTGGCGGGCAAGGACATCCTCGGCCGTGGCCGTACCGGCTCCGGCAAGACGCTCTCGTTCGGTCTGCCGCTGCTGGCCACCCTGGCCGACGGCCACACCGACAAGAAGAAGCCCCGCGGCATCATCCTCACCCCGACCCGCGAACTCGCGATGCAGGTCGCCGACGCCCTCCAGCCGTACGGTGACGTGCTCGGCCTGAAGATGAAGGTCGTCTGCGGCGGTACGTCGATGGGCAACCAGATCTACGCCCTGGAGCGCGGTGTCGACATCCTCGTCGCCACTCCGGGCCGTCTGCGCGACATCATCAACCGCGGCGCCTGCTCCCTGGAGGCCGTCCAGGTCGCGATCCTCGACGAGGCCGACCAGATGTCCGACCTGGGCTTCCTGCCCGAGGTCACCGAACTGCTCGACCAGGTGCCGGGCGGCGGTCAGCGGATGCTGTTCTCCGCCACCATGGAGAACGAGATCAGCACGCTGGTCAAGCGCTACCTGACCAACCCGGTCAGCCACGAGGTCGACAGCGCCCAGGGCAATGTCACCACCATGACCCACCACGTCCTCGTCGTGAAGCCGAAGGACAAGGCCCCGGTCACCGCGGCGATCGCCGCCCGCAAGGGCCGCACGATCATCTTCGTCCGCACCCAGCTGGGCGCCGACCGCATTGCTGAGCAGCTGCGCGACTCGGGCGTGAAGGCCGATGCGCTGCACGGCGGCATGACCCAGGGTGCGCGCACCCGGACGCTGGCCGACTTCAAGGACGGCTACGTCAACGCGCTGGTCGCCACCGACGTTGCCGCCCGAGGCATCCACGTGGACGGCATCGACCTGGTGCTCAACGTGGACCCGGCCGGTGACCACAAGGACTACCTGCACCGTTCGGGACGTACCGCCCGCGCCGGCAAGTCCGGTGTGGTCGTGTCCCTGTCGCTGCCGCACCAGCGCCGCCAGATCTTCCGTCTGATGGAGGACGCGGGCGTCGACGCCTCGCGTCACATCGTCGGCGGTGCGGGCGCATTCGACCCGGAGGTCGCCGAGATCACTGGTGCTCGTTCGCTGACCGAGGTCCAGGCGGACTCCGCGAACAACGCGGCCAAGCAGGCCGAGCGCGAGGTCGCCGATCTGACCAAGCAGCTGGAGCGCGTGCAGCGCCGTGCCGTCGAACTCCGCGAGGAGGCCGACCGTCTGGTGGCCCGCGCGGCGCGTGAGCGCGGCGACGACCCGGAGACGGCGGTCGCCGAGGTGACCGAGGCCGCCGAGGCCGAGCTGGAGGCCGCGGTCGCCGCTGCTTCCATCCCCGAGCAGCAGTCGGAGCGTCGTGACGACCGCGGCAACTTCGACCGCCGCAACGACCGTGGTGACCGTGGTGGTTTCCGTCGTGATGACCGGCCTTCGGGTGGGTTCCGTCGTGACGATCGCCGCGATGACCGTCGTGACGATCGTGGTGGTCGTTCGTTCGAGCGTCGTGACGATCGCGGTGACCGTGGTGGTTTCCGTCGTGATGACCGGCCTTCGGGTGGGTTCCGTCGTGACGATCGCCGCGATGACCGTCGTGACGATCGTGGTGGTCGTTCGTTCG
>NZ_JBEXVD010000005.1:352412-382784 GCF_040638655.1 Streptomyces sp. NPDC005963
ACGTTCGTTCGAGCGTCGTGACGACCGTGGTGACCGTGGTGGTTTCCGTCGTGATGACCGGCCTTCGGGTGGGTTCCGTCGTGATGACCGCCCGAGCGGCCACCGGGGCAGCGACCGCCCGTTCAACCGTGACCGCCGTGACGACCGCCCCGCGGGCGCGGGCGCCGGTTACCGTTCCGGTTCGGCCGACCGCCCGTACGGCCGTCGTGACGACCACCGTGGCACCGGCACCAACACCGGCTCGTCCTCCTTCGGTCGCCGTGACGACAAGCCGCGTTGGAAGCGCAACGGCTGACGCACCGTCTGACTGATCGCCGGGAGAACGACTGACTCGGCAACAGGGCCCGTATCCCCCAAGGGGTACGGGCCCTGCTCATACCCGCGGCCGTGAGGGTACGAGCAGGGTGACCGCGCATCCACCGCGAGAGTGGTCCATCTCACAGCCGAGGCCCGTGAACGGCTACCGACCGGTCACGTCAGCGGACTTCACCACACCGGTGATCGGATACCCGATCGGCGCACGGGCCTGATCGGGCTATGCTCAGTGGTGACTCGTCGAGGGCCGTTAGCTCAATTGGCAGAGCAGCGGACTTTTAATCCGTTGGTTGTGGGTTCGAGTCCCACACGGCCTACACATCGCGGGGACGGGGAACCAACCCCTGGCGGGCTTCAGCGCCCCATCCGAGTGCTTCGGGTGGGGCGCTTCCCCGTGCCGGGCGTGGTCGTTGGCCTGTTGTTAGCCCGGGTGGGAACGATGGTACGAGTGGCCCGTTTCGGCGGGTTCCGTGCTGACTCGGGAGTCGTGCGGTCGCACCCCGACCGCCGACGGCCCCCGATCACCTCTTCGTCCAGCCGGAGCCGAGCCCGAGCCGCTCCCGCGAGGCCGTGAGGCAACACCCGTGAAAGAGGGATGCCATGTACCGACTGGTCGCCCGGCTGTGGCGCATCATCCACGGCCCCTTGCAGTGGCGGGTGATGTGGATCGCGCAGGCAAAGTTCATGATCGGCGTCACCGGCGTGGTCCGGGACGATGCGGGGCGGGTCCTGCTGCTGCGTCATCGCATGTGGCCGGAGGGGCGCCAGTGGGGGCTGCCGACCGGATACGCCGTCAAGGGCGAGGAACTCGGGGCGACGGTCGTCCGCGAGGTGCGCGAAGAGACCGGCCTCGACGTGGAGACCGGGCCGCTCGTCCGCCTCAAGAGCGGTTACCGACTGCGGATCGAAGTGGCGTACGAAGCGACTCTGCTCGGCGGTGATCTCAGGATCGACCCGTTCGAGATCCTGGAGGCGGGGTGGTTCTCCCCCGATGACCTGCCGGACGGCCTCCAAGGATCACATCGGGCACTGATCCTGGGAACGGATGCCACAGGCGGCTGAGCTGAAGATCGTTGTGGCGCTCGCACGCCGGCGTCCGGACGGGCACGGGGCGGCCCCTTGGCGCGCCGAACGCCCGGGCGGGAAGGTCCTAGGCACTGGGACGGAGCTGCCGGGCGCCGTAGCTGCGCAGCGCCCGGAGGAAGTCGATCTCGCGGAACGCCGGCCAGTAAGCCTCGCAGAACTGGAGTTCCGCATGGGTGCTCTGCCACAGCAGGAAGTTGGACATGCGCTGCTCACCGCTGGTGCGGATGATCAGGTCGGGGTCGGGTTGGCCGGCCGTGTACAGGTGTCGGGTGATGTCGTCCACCGTGAGTCGTTCGGCGACATGGGCGAGTTCGGCGCCGGCCGCCGCCTGTTCGGACAGTAGGTCACGTACGGCGTCGACGAGTTCGCGGCGTCCCCCGTAGCCGATGGCCAGGGTGATTTCCGGGCCTTCGGTGCGCCCCGCGGTGGACTCCACGGCCGTGGTCAACGCCCGTGCCGTCGTCGCGGGCAGGGCCTCCAGCGTGCCCGCGATCCGTACGCGCCACGGATTGTCGGGACGGGCGAGGTGAAGGGTCACCATCTCTTCGATCGTCCGCATCAGCAGGGCGACTTCGGCCTTCTCGCGCCGCGCGAGGTTCTCCGTGGAGCAGACGAAGACGGTCACGTGCCGGATGCCGAGCGACTCGCACCAATCGAGCACCTTCAGGGCGCGCTGTGCGCCGTAGCGGTGTCCGACGCCGAGTTCCGAGAGGCCCATCTGGCGGGCCCAGCGGCGGTTGCCGTCCATGATCAGCCCGATGTGTCGGGGCAGTGGACCGCTCGCCGTGCTTCGTCGCAGTCGGCGGGTGTACAGGGCGCGGCAACTCCGTCGTACGAGAGGGGGCACGGCGTTCATGGGAGCATAGTACGGGGCGCGTACTCCGTGGCGCGTACTATGACGCTGGCATGGGCTTCCGGCATTCGGATGGCAGGCGTCCGATTGGTGGGCAAAGGCGCGGGCGTCCGGATGGTGACACCCATGCGGAGATGCCCGTGTCCCGGCAACACCAGGGTTCGGATTCGAGGCACAGGAGCCATATGCGCACCAATGACGCCCAGATGCTGGTGCTCTGCACCCTCGCCGACGGGCCGCTCCACGGATACGCCATCAACACCGCCATCGAAAAACTGTCCGGCAAACGCCTCGGAGCGGGCAGTCTCTACGGGGCACTGGCACGGCTCGAAGCCAAGGAGCTCGTGGAACCCCTCGAAGGGCAGGGCCGTCAGCGACCGGTGCGCCTGACCCCCGAGGGGCGTGCCGTGTTGGAGCGCGAGGCCCAGTCCATGGCGCGGGTGACCGAGCACGTCTTCGAAACGGCCGTACCCGACCGGATCGGCTATCTCGATCGACTGGCTGCGACCGACATCGCCCGTTCCTACAAGCACGTGATGCTCAAGCAGTTGGACCTCCGCCCGGGCGGCTCCGTACTCGACCTCGGCTGCGGCCCCGGAACCGATCTGGCCGTGCTCGCCGGAGCGGTCGGCCCGACCGGGACCGTGATGGGCGTCGACGTCGATACGGAGATGGTGCGACGGGCGCGCGAACGCAGCGAAGGCGTCGCGGGGGTGACGGTCCAGCGGGCCGACGTCCAATCCCTGCCGTTGCGTGATGCGACCGTGGACCGCGCCCGTGTCGATCGGACCCTCCAACACGTGGAGCATCCGGCACGGGCGCTCCAGGAGGCGCGTCGGGTGCTTCGCCCCGGCGGCAGACTCGTGATGGGCGAGCCCGACTGGGACTCGCTCGCCATCGACTTCCCCCGCCTGGAGATCTCGCGCGCCTACACCCGCCACCTCACGGACCGCATCGTGCGCAACGGGGTCATCGGCCGTGAACTCCCCCGGCTCGCGCAGGCCGCGGGCTTCGCCGTGAGCGAGGTCGTTCCGGTCACATCGGTGTTCCGGGAGGTCAGGGCCGCCGACGATGTGTTGGGGCTGCGTCGCAACACGGACCGCGCGGTGGCTGCTGGCTATCTCGCGGCGAAGGACGCCCGGGAGTGGCTCGACCATCTCGCCGGTGGGCCGTTCTTCGCCGCGGTGACGCTGTACGTGGTCGTCGCCGAGGTTCCCTGACGGCGCGGGGGACGCCAGCCGTCGACGCTGCACGGACAGGCCCGGCCGCGGTGGTCGACGCTCCACGGACGCGTCGGACGGCGGCTGTCGACCACCGTTCCCGTACGGACGTCACCGCCGCGAAGGGGCCCGGTCGACGGTGTCCATCCGCATCACGACCTCTGGCGACCGGGCCGCGCTGAAGGAGTCGCTGCTCAGGGAGCGGGCTCGTACGACACCGTGGTTTCGTTGCAGCCCGCCGCGATCAGGTACAGCCGGTCCTGTTCCGCCTCGTCGACGGCGAGGTTCCAGCGGAGCTTCGTCGCCGTCCACTCCGCCGCGTACCGACACAGCGCATCGGCCGACGGCGGCAGCCATTCCGCCGGGTCCTGGTCCGACTTGGACCGGTTCGACCGCGCCGTCACCGCCACCAGGGACGCATCCGCACCCTGGTCGTTCGCGTACGCCTCCCGGCGGGCGGACGTCCAGCCCGAGGCCCCGCTGTCCCAGGCCTCTGCGAGCGGAACCATGTGATCGATGTCCAGGGCCGATGCGGAAGTGACCCTGACGTCGTCGTAGTACGACCACCAGGAACCGCCCGTCAGTGCACAACGCGCACCGACCCCCGGCACGGTGACCGCCTCGGAGACCAGGACCTCCGCCCGGGTGTTGCACCCGTCGGCGGCATCGAGACCGGTGTTCCAGTGCCGGAACAGATCGCGGTTGTACCCTTCCCTGCTCTCGTTCTCGACGGCCAGACGGCTGACTCCGACGGCGATCGGTACGGTCTCGACCGCATATGCGGTCGGGGCGGAGAGGGCGAGAGGAGCCAGGGCGAGTGCGGCAGCCATGGAGGCGCGCATCAGGTTCTTGATCACGTCAACTGGGATACGGGCACTTCACCCTTGGGGGAGGGAGTGAACCGAACGGCTGCGCCACATGGGCGCGTGAGTTCACTCCGGAGCGCCCGCCAGTCCCCGGGGCCGTGGACGCCCGCAGTCATCAGGGAGCCGTCCCCGCTCGTCATGGACCGATGGACGACGGGTCCGAACGCGGCGCTCCTTGCGGGTTGTCCCTGGCCTCGTCCCGTGACCCCTGCGCCGTACGTCCGTTGTGTCCGGCATGACGAAGACTCAGCGCATCCTCACCGCAGTTGCCCTCGCCGCCGGGGCCTCCGCCATGGCCGTCTCCGGTGCTTCGGCCGCAACCACGGTCGACCAGCAGACGGCCAGCGGCGCCACTTCACTCAAGCAACTCGACCAGTTGAAGGAGCTCAACCAGCTGAACCAGCTGATGGAGGTGCCCAACCACCTCGCTCCCCTGCTCGACCCGGTGGCCCAGGTGGCGGGCGCGATCCAGTAGCGCACCCGCCTCGTGCGGGAGGGCGGCAGGACCGGGTCGAAAAAGTTCTTCGGAACTTTCTCGGCGGACCTGTCGAGAACCCGTGGACGGCTCCGACGTCCCCTACGAGAGTCGCCCGCCCAGGGTGGCCCGTTCCCCGGAGGAGTGGCGTCATGAAGTATCTGGTGATGGTCCAAGGTGCCCAGGTCGACTACGAGGCCATGGGCGGAAAGAGCTCCTCGCACAGCCCGGCCTGGAACGAGAAGGACCTTCAGGCGATGTACGAGTACATGGGTGCCATCAGCAACGATCTCTCCGAATCCGGAGAGTTGGTCGACTCTCAGGGACTGACCGAGCCGGCCCAGACCCGGCACGTCACCCTCGGTGCCGATGGTCGTCCCGTCATCACCGACGGCCCCTACGGTGAGACGAAGGAAGTCCTCGCCGGCTACTGGGTGGTGGATTGCGAGAGCCTTGAGCGCGTGACCGAGATCGCCACCCGCGTGGCCCGCTGTCCCGAGCCCGCAGGTATTCCGGTCTACCCCGTGGTGATTCGTCCCATCCAGGACGCCGGTGGGGGCGAGGTGTGCTAGTCAGAACGGGATGAAACGTTCCCAGGAGACCGAGGACCTGCTGCGCCTGAACGCGCCGCAGGTCCTCGGTGCGTTGGTCAGGCGGTACGGGCACTTCGACCTCGCGGAGGACTCCGTACAGGAGGCGTTGTTGGCCGCCGCGATGCAGTGGCCGAAGACCGGCCATCCGGACAATCCGCGCGGCTGGTTGATCAAGGTCGCCTCCCGCAAGCTGACGGACCTCCTACGGGCCGACGAAGCCCGGCGCCGTCGTGAGGAGACCGCGGCGAACCTGACCCCGCGTGATGCCTTCACCACCGCTCCCCTCGGTGAGAGCCGGGCACCCACCGAGGACGACACGCTCACCCTGCTCTTCCTCTGCTGCCATCCCTCGCTGAATCCCACCGCACAGATCGCCCTCACCCTGCGGGCCGTCGGCGGTCTGACCACCGCGGAGATCGCCCGCGCTCATCTGGTGCCCGAGGCGACGATGGCCCAGCGCATCAGCCGGGCCAAGCAGAAGATCAAGGGTGTGCCCTTTCGCCAGCCGGGCCCGGGGGAGCGCGGTCAGCGGCTCGCCGTGGTCCTGCAAGTGCTCTACCTGATCTTCAACGAGGGGTACACGGCCACGTCCGGCCGCACCCTGCACCGCGCCGATCTCGCCCGGGAGGCGATCCGGCTGACCCGTGCCGTGCGCGCACTGCTGCCCAGGGAAGGGGCGGTCACCGGACTGCTGGCCCTGATGCTGCTGACCGAGGCCCGCAGCGCCGCCCGCACCGGACGGCACGGGGACCTCGTTCCGCTGGCCGAGCAGGACCGTTCCCTCTGGGACCGGCGGACGGTCGAGGAGGGCATCGCCCTCGTGGAGGAGGCCCTCTCGCAGGGGCCGGCAGGGCCCTATCAACTCCAAGCCGCCATCGCGGCCCTGCACGACGAGGCAGGGACGTCGGACGCCACCGACTGGCCGCAGATCCTCGCGCTGTACGACGTCCTCGTACGGCTCGCCCCCGAACCCATGGCGGAACTCGGGCGCGCGGTGGCGGTGGCCATGGTGCACGGGCCCGAGGACGGGCTGCGCGAGCTTGCCGCGCTGGAGGACCGGCTGAGCGGACACCACCGGCTGGAATCCGTGCGCGCCCATCTGCTGGAGCAGTCGGGTGATGCCGAAGGGGCCAGGGCGGCTTATCTGCGCGCGGCGGGTCGCACCCTCAGCGAGCCCGAGGCCCGCTATCTGCGCACCAGGGCGTCCCGGCTGCCGTCCTGAACTCCGGAACGGGCAGAGATGTCCGGCTTGACCTTTACGCAACGTCAAGTTCTACCGTTCTGGACATGGAGTGGTCGATCCAAGAGATCGCCCGGCGCGCCGGGACGACGAGCCGCACCCTGCGGCACTACGGCGAGCTGGGTCTGCTCGAACCCACCCGTGTGGGCAGCAACGGCTACCGCTACTACGGTCCGGACGAACTCGTCCGGCTCCAGCGGATCCTGCTGCTGCGCGAACTGGGGCTCGGGCTGCCCGCGATCGCCGAGGTGCTGGAGGGCCAGCGGGACACCGCGGCTGCCCTGCGGACGCACCTGCGGCTGCTGGAGCGGGAACGCGAACGCATCGGGCGCCAGATCGCCTCGGTGCGGACCACCCTCCACAAGACCGAGTCAGGGGAGGAACTCATGGCCGAGGACGTGCTCGACGGCTTTGACCACACGCAGTACGAGCAGGAGGTGTCCGAGCGCTGGGGGCGGGACGCGTACCGCAGGGGCGACCAGTGGTGGCGTGCCCTGACCGACGAGGAGCGGAAGGGGTTCATGGCGCAGCAGACCTCGATCGCCGAGGACTTCGCCCGCGCGCTCCGGGACGGACTGGCCGCCGAGGACGATGCGGTGCAGGCGATCGCCCGGCGGCAGTACGAGTGGCTTTCGCTGGTGGAGGCGCCGTCGAAGTCCCACTTCATCGGGTTGGGGGACATGTACGTGGCGGACGCGCGGTTCACCGCCACCTACGACCGGCACGGAACGGGGACGGCGGCGTTCGTTCGCGATGCGATGCGGGCGTACGGGGAGCGGCACCTCAGCGATGACTGAGCACGGCGAACCGGACGCATCCTGGCGATGACCGGGCACGGAGAATCGGGTCGGCGCTCCGGGGAAGCTAGGCGGATGGCGGACGGAATGCTGCCGTCCGTACCGGTTCTCCCCGGCGCGCGGCAGACCCTCGTCACTATTGGAGTTGATCTTGCTCCGGATAGCGTAAGGTTGTGTTCAACGGCGCGGGGTGGAGCAGCTCGGTAGCTCGCTGGGCTCATAACCCAGAGGTCGCAGGTTCAAATCCTGTCCCCGCTACTAGTAAGACATTAGCCCGGCACTCTTTTGAGTGCCGGGCTAATGCATTTTCCCGTGCTCTTTGCGTTCGTGGGCGGCCGTCGGATCCGGTCGCATTCGGTCGTCGCATTTATGGGGGCATCGCCCGGTTGGACGACGGCGGCTCGCCACCCGACCCGGTTGCGGCCAGCATGAGGGGGGCGCGGGAACCGTGTCCGCAGCCGTGGGCGGACCGGGCAGGAGAGCAGTCTTGGGGCAGCAGGAGCAACAGCACCTCGGATTGGGCACCTGGCGCTTCGTCCGTACGCTGCCCGTCCTGATGATCGTCGGCGGTGTGGTCTTCGATGCACTGACCCCGCCGATGTTCACCGCCGCGCCCATGTTCGCGGCGGCTCCGCTGTTCGCCGCCCCCTTCTTCTCCTGGCTGTCGACCCTGCTGACGGGTGGCGCGGCCATGGTCGGGGTCATCGGGCTCCACTACGCCAAGGACACGCTCGCCGAGCCCACCACATACACCGAGATGATCACGGTGGTCACGGTCTCCGGTCTCGCGCTGCTGATCAACTGGGTGATCCAGCGCAGCAGCGAGCGGTTGGCGTCCGCCCGGGTGATCGCCGAAGCCGCCCAGCGGGCGGTGTTGCCCACCCCCGCGGAGGACATCGGCGGTCTGCGGGTCGCCGCGCGGTATGAGGCCGCGGTCGAGGACGCCTTCATCGGCGGTGACCTCTTTGCCGTGCAGGAGACGCCGCACGGCGTACGGCTGGTGGTGGGGGACGTGCGGGGCAAGGGGCTGGGGGCGGTGGAGACGGTCGCCGTGGCGATCGGAGCCTTCCGGGAGGCGGCGGAGCAGGAGAGTTCGTTGGAGGGGGTCGTCCAGCGGCTGGAGCGCGCGCTGACGCGCGAGGCTAACCGGAGGGAGAGCCTCGACGCCAAGGAGACCTTCACCACGGCCGTGCTCGCGGAGATCCCGCGCGGGGCGGGCATCGTCCGCATGGTGAACCGGGGACACCCCGAGCCGTTGCTGCTCCACCCGGACGGCCTGTTGGAAGGTCTCCCGCCCACCGAGCCCTCCCTTCCGCTGTCGATGGGCGATCTGGGGTCCTGGCCCGATCGGGCGGAGGAGTACCCGTTGCCGCCGGGCGCGACCCTGCTGCTCTACACCGACGGCCTCTCCGAGGCACGGGACGGGGCGGGACTGTTCTACGACCCGGCCGAGCGGCTCAACGGACGGCAGTTCCCGGGCCCGGGAGAACTCCTGGACGCCCTCCTCGACGATGTCCGCAGGCACACCGGAGGCGGCAGCGTCGATGACATGGCGCTGCTGGCGGTGGCCAGGCCGGCGGAAGGGCGCGCGCAGCGGCGGGAGCGCGGTCCTTGAGACCGAGCACTCGGGCGCCCCGGGCGGGTGCTGCTTGGATGCACCTGGCCGATCCCGGACCGATATTCGGTTGCGAGCCTCCAGCCGATCGGGTTGCCACGAGAAGAGGGCAGCAACAAGCTCGCGCACTCTCCGTGATTGAAGGGGAGCCATGCGCATAACATTTGACGAACAGTCAGGGTGATGATGCATACCCCGGCACGTTCAAGTCGCCCGAATCCGGCCGCTTGTGTCCGGTTAAGTCTGTGGCAAAGAGATTAAAGATCACTCAGAAGAGCTTGGAATAAAGTCCAGGTGTCTATTAACGTTCGATAACGCAGCGCGGTCGTCCCAGCCGTCGTCAGGACGGCGCCGTGCTCATGCGCCGAATTCCGCAAGGGAACCGGGGAACCACTAATTGGGGTGAATCGGGCATATTCTGCCGTGCAGTTCGCGGTCGAAGACGCTCGTAGGAGACCTTCCTGCTCCGAACCCGTCAGCTAACCCGGTAGGCGAGAAGGAAGGAAAGGAGCACGCCTCAGTGGCGTCTAACAGTCCTGCCCCGGAAGCACCGTTCAAATCCGGCGTCTTCAGTGAAGAGGGTGCAGCCCGCTCCACCGGCGAGTGGAACCCCACCGCCGAGACGGTCCGCCCGCGCGGTCGTCACAAGCACCGGGTCATGAAGCAGCGGGGCGGATTCGCCCGTAGCTCCACGGTGCTCGGTGTCGGTGTGATCGCGGCGGTCGGTGCAGGTGGCATGGCCACCGCGCAGAACAAGCCCGCCGTCTCCATATCCCTTCCCGACGCCATCTCCGAGAGCCTTCCCGACTCTCTGACGTCCGACGACGCCCCCGAGGTCGACCAGTCCGCCTCGTACGCGGCGATGGGACTCGCGGGGCAGGAAGTCGGCTCCGAGCAGTCCGGTGCCGGTGAGGCACTGCGCTCCCGCATCCTCCAGCAGGCGGAGCAGCAGCAGGCCAACGCCGCTGCGGCAGCCAAGGTCGCGGCTGAGAAGGCGGCTGAGAAGGCCGCCGCGGTGAAGGCCGCAGCGGACGCGAAGAAGGCCGCGGAAGAGGTCAAGCAGAAGGCGGCCGAGGCGAAGAAGAAGGCCGAGGCGGAGGCCAAGAAGAAGGCCGAAGCCGAGCGCATCGCCAAGCTGGCCAAGAGCTTCTCGCTCCCCCTCTCCTCGTACCGCATCACGGCCACCTACGGTCAGTCCGGTCCGATGTGGTCCTCGGGCCAGCACACCGGCCTCGACATGGCGGCCTCGTCCGGCACCCCGCTCAAGGCCGTCACCAGCGGAACCATCAAGTCGGCCGGCTGGTCAGGCTCCGCGTACGGGTACCAGATCATCCTCAAGCTGAACGACGGCACCGAGGTCATGTACGCGCACCTGTCGTCCCTGAACGTGAGCGCCGGTCAGAAGGTGGGCACGGGCGAGATGATCGGTCGCGTCGGCGCCACCGGCAACGTCAGCGCCGCGCACCTCCACCTTGAGGTCAAGACCGCCGGCGGTTCGGACATCGACCCGCTGTCCTGGCTGCGCGGCAAGGGTCTGAGGGTCTGAACCACAGCTCCCGTGACTGTGTCCGTGTCTGCGGGATCGAACGCCCCGTGGATGCGGACGGGTTCGCGGATCGCGCCGTGGTGCCCGATCCGTCCCGATGAGCGGCGCGGCCACGGCCGCCCGCCCCAGTCGGGCACAAGGTCTCCTCAAGCTCCGTCCGCCATCCTCAAGGCGTACGCACCGGCTCGCACGGCCGGCAACTGAACTCCGGCAGCCCTGGCGCACACCCCCCGACGCCAGGGCTGCCGGTTTTTCCGTCTCGGGCACCGCTGAGGGCCGCACCGCCGTGGGGAGCCCGGCCCGTCGATGTTGATGGGCGATTCGCGCGCGGACCGTGTCGGTGGGACCTTCGCGCGCCGTTCAGGCGCGATAGGGGTTGTAGCCCTCGTAGTCGCGGTGCGGTGGAGGCACCCACACCTTGCCGGTCGCCCGTGCCGCATGGGTCAGCGCCGGGCTCGCCACCGCCTTGCGCTCCCACATGTGGTGCAACAACTCCTGTTCGCGGGCGACGAAGTCGGCACCCGCCGCGCCCCGCCGGGCCCGGTGGCGCAGGAACGCCAACGATGTCGCGAACCGTTGGTACTCCGCGACCGCGTGCGCCGCGGCCGGGCCCTGTGCGCGTCGGACCACGTTCCGGGCCATGCCGCGCGCCTTCATGGAGGCCAGGGCGAGCGGTTCGGCGGGCGCGAGCCAGCCCGCGGTCGCGTACGCGGGCAATTCGGTGGCGATGGTGCGCAGTTCCCGTTGGCGCGTCCAGATCGTCAGCCAGGTCAGCAGTGCGAAGGCGGGCACCATGAACGCTCCGTAGACCGCGTAGAAGCCCCACGGTCCGAACAGGGAGGCCGAGCCGTTCCACAGGGCGTGCACTCCCATCGAGAGGACGAGCCCCACCAGGGGCAGCACGATCCGCCGTATTCGCTGGCGGCGGGTGGCGAGGGCCGCCATGCCGAAGCCGATGCCGGCCAGCACCGTGAAGAGGGGGTGGGCGAAGGGCGACATGACGATCCGTACGAAGAAGGTCGCCGCGGTCACCGAGGTGAAGCCCGATGAGCCGAGCGCCTGGTCCTCCCCGAAGGCGTTGCCGAGGTAGAGGATGTTCTCGGTGAAGGCGAACCCCGTCGACGTGAAGCCCGCGACCACGACGCCGTCGACGATCCCGGTGAAGTCACGGCGGCGGAAGATGAAGATCAGCAGGATCGCCACGGCCTTTGCGCTCTCCTCGACCACCGGAGCCACGACGGTCGCTCCCCAGGTGTCCGCACCGGCGGGGTCCGCGGTGGCGGTCGCGATCCAGCGGGTGGCGAAGGTGTTCGCCGTGATGGCGACGAGCGCGGCGGCGAAGGCGCCCCAGGCGAAGGCGAAGATCAGATTCCGCCAGGGTCCCGGTTCCACCCGGTCCAACCAGCGGAAGGCGGCGAGCAACAGGGGTACGGGAAGGGTGGCGAGCCCGAGCCCGACGAGGAAGCCCTCCGGCCCGGTCTGTTCGCGGACCAGCGCCAGGATGACGAGGGCGCAGAGGGCGAGCAGGGTGATCACGATTCCGGCTCGGACCGCTTTGCTCTGCCACAGCCGGGAGGCGCTGCGCGGTTTGTAGCGCCAGCGCGCACGATCGGGTACCGCGTCGAAGACGGGTTGCCGCGGGTCGTACGCGGGCACCGCTGGCCCCTGCCCGGTGGGGTGCGCAACAGGACGACCGGCCGGGTACGGGTCGCCGATCGGCGCGGGGCGGGCGTACGGGGGAGCGGATCCGGGCGGGGGGCCCGCATCCGGACCCCAGTGCGGACGGGGCGGCGGATGGGCGGTGGGGTGGGGCGGTTGATGTGGTTGCTGGTGCTGGGGGAGCGGCTCGGACACCCAACGACCCTAACGACGGGCGGTGACACCTGGCGATGCCGTTTCAGGAACCAGCACCCGGAAGCGGGCAACCAGAAGGGACGAGAAGGCCCTAAGCGTCCTGTTCGACCCGGCGGAACACCAGGTCGTGGACCACGTGTCCCTTGTTCAGCCCCTGGGACTCGAAACGCGTCAACGGCCGGAACGAGGGCCTGGGCGTGTACCCGCCGTCCTGCTGGGTGTTCTCGAAGTCCGGGTGCGCCGACAGCACTTCCAGCATCTGCTCGGCGTAGGGCTCCCAGTCCGTCGCGCAGTGCAGCACCGCGCCGGGCTTGAGCCTCCGGGCCGCCAGCGAGAGGAACTCCGGCTGAATCAGCCGCCGCTTGTGGTGCCGGGACTTGGGCCAGGGGTCGGGGAAGTAGACGCGCACTCCGTCGAGGGCGTCCGGGGCGAGCATCTCCCGGAGGAGGATGATCGCGTCACCGTTGGCCACTCGGATGTTGGACAGTCCGTTCCGCTCCGCGAGACCCAGCAGGTTTCCCTGCCCGGGCGTGTGCACGTCGACGGCGAGTATCCCGGTCCCGGGGTCGGCGGCGGCCATCTGTGCGGTCGCCTCACCCATCCCGAAACCGATCTCCAGGACCACCGGCAGCCCGTCGAAGACCTCCGTCAGATCGAGGACCCGAAGCCCGTCGATCTCCAGGCCCCAAGAGGGCCACAGCCGCTGCAACGCATCGCCCTGCCCCGTCGTGACCCGGCTGCGCCGCGGTTGGAAGCTGCGGATGCGCCGCTCGTGGTGGGAGCCGGCGGGGTCGGCGACGGGCCCACCGGGGAATCGCGCCGCGCTGCGGTCGCGAACGGGGATGGGAGCGCTGGGGTTCTGGTGGCGAAGCTCGGACACAATGAGCCGATTCTACGTGCCCGACCCGGGCTGACCCCTGTCGTCGACGAGCCGCCCCGGACCCGGGCGGGGATCGCCGCTCCCGGGCGGGTACGGGCCATCGCATCCGCTCCACGCAGCTGTGGTGGAGATCACAGCTGCGCCAGTACCCTCCGGGCCACCTCCCGGCCGATGGGCAGCGAAGCCGTCGCCGCCGGGGAGGGGGCGTTCAGCACATGGACCGTACGGGCGGACTCCTTGATCAGGAAGTCGTCCACGAGGGTGCCGTCACGCAGCACGGCCTGGGCCCGGACCCCCGCCGCGGTGGGGCGCAGCCCGGCTTCGGTGATCGCCGGCAGGAGCCGGCGGACCGCGGCGGTGAAGGCCGGGGTGGACCAGGAGCGGTGGAGTTCGCCGGCCCCGTACCGCCAGTGCCTGCCCGCTATCCGCCAGGAGCCGGGCCAGGCCAGCGTCTGGGCCAGCTCCCGAGGTCGTACCGTCGACCAGTCGTAGCCCTCGCGGGCCAGTGCCGGCACCGCATTGGGCCCCACGTGTACTCCACCGTCGACGCCGCGCGTCAGATGCACTCCCAGGAACGGAAAGGCCGGGTCCGGCACCGGGTAGACCAGTCCGCGTACGAGGGAGGGGTCGGTCAGTTCGTAGTACTCCCCTCGGAAGGGGACGATCCGCATCTCGGGGTCGTCGCCCGCGAGGCGCGCCAACCGGTCGCAGTACAGCCCCGCGCAGTTCACCATCGCGCGTGCTCTGACGATGGATCCCGAGGCCGTTTTCACCGCCACGCCCCACGGCCTGCGGTCGATCGCCACGACCTCTTCGCCGCAGCGGATCTCGGCGCCGCTCTGTGCGGCTTCGAGCCCCAGGCGATCCGCCACGGCGACGTAGTCGCAGATCCCCGTCGTCTCCACGTGGATCGCGGCGAGACCGCGCACCTCCGGTTCGTACTCGGTGATCTGGGCCGGACCGAGCTCCCGGACCGGAATGCCGTTCTCCCGACCGCGCTGGATCAGGGCGTGCAGTCGGGGGAGCTCATCGCGGTCGGTGGCCACGATCAACTTGCCGGTGACCTGGTGATCGATGTCGTGCTTCGCGCAGAACGACACCATTTCGGCAGCGCCCTGCACGGCGTAGCGCGCTTTGAGGGATCCGGGTCGGTAGTAGATGCCGCTGTGGATCACACCGCTGTTCCGCCCGGTCTGATGGCGAGCGGTGCCCGGCTCCTTCTCCAGGACGATCACCGTGGTGCCCGGTGCGGCTCGGGTCACGGCGTACGCGGTGGACAGGCCGACGATTCCACCGCCGACCACCAGGACATCGCAGTCGAAGTCCCGCTCGGACACCATCACCACGCCACCTCCCACCCCGATGGGGCACCCGTCAGTCTCGGGGGGCCGCCGTCATGGGCGGCTGGCTCCCCGCGGTCGCCCACGAGGATGCACCGAACCTTGACCGGGCACCCGCGCCCACGTCGATCCTGGGCCGATCCGTCCGTCGCGTCCAGATGGCCCAAGTCCTTGGTCACTGGACCATACGGACCAGAAGCCCGGAGTCCCAAGACCTGAGCGAGCCATGTGATCGACTCGATCGGTCCGGTGCGGACGGTGATCGAGCGATCGCCCGTCCTGACCGTCGGGTCTTCCGATCCGACGGAACCACCGGATTCACCCCTGCTCGAACAGGTGTGAACACGTCCGACGAGCCCCGACTGCATCATTCCGACAGATCACACCAGATCGAACCGCCTGAACCCGTCGAATGTGATCCGATCGTCCAAAACCAGAGCGACCTTCACATCCGGAGGCCCTGGAGTGCGGTGGCCGAAAGGCCGCGGACTCCAGGGTCGTTCCTCCAGCCGCATTGTGCAGGAGCCTTGCACAATGCGCTCAGGCAGGGGCCACCAACAGCGGACGCGCCCGCTCGCGCAACTCCACCACGCGCGGCTCGTCCCCGTACGGTTCGAGGCGGTGCAGCAGATCCCGTACGTACTCGGTGGTGCGCGCCGACGAGATGCGGCCGGCGACCTCCACGGCCCGGGTGCCCGCCGCACACGCGGCGTCCAGGTTCCCCGACTCCAACTCGGCGACCGCGCTGACCACGAGCCGCAGCCCGTGGGAGCGGACGTACTCCTCGGTCGGTCGGGACAGCGCCTGCTCGGTGAACCGCCGCACCTGACGGGGTGCCTTGAGGTCCCGGTAGCACTCGGCGGCGTCCGCGGCGAACCGGTCGTACGAGTAGAAGCCGAGCCAGGACGGGTCGGGATCGCCGTCCCTGGACCGCTCCAGCCAACCCTCCGCGGCCTTGAGGGCCGCCCCGGCCGCCGCCGCGTCGTTGGCCTTGGCGTGTGCCCTTGCCTCGACCAGCCGGAAGAAGCTCATCGTGCGGGCGGTGGCCAGCCCCCGGTTGCGCTCCAGAGCGGCCTGGGCGAGGTCCACACCCTCGTCGGCGAAGCCGCGGTAGATGGATTGAAGTGACATCGATGCCAGCACATAGCCGCCGAGCGGCACGTCCGCCGCGGCTCTGGCCAGGCGCAACGCCTGGATGTAGTAGCGCTGGGCCGCCTCCTGCTGGCCCGTGTCGAAGGCCATCCAGCCGGCGAGTCGGGTCAGCTCCGCGGTGGCCCCGAACAGGGCCCGGCCCACCTCGTCCGAGTACGAACCGAGCAGTAAGGGCGCGGCGTCCACGCGCAGGCACTCGGGAACCATCGACGAACGCCAGTCACCCCCGCCGTACTTGGAGTCCCAGCGGCGGGCGTCCTGCGCGGCCTCGCGCAGTTTGGCGACGTCGCTGTGGCCCACGCGGGCGGCCGGGTCCTCCAGCGGCGCATCCGGGGAGCCACCGGCCACTGCCGCTCCGGACGTCGCACCCCCCGCGCCCGGCAGCCGCTCCACCGACGGGTCCGCGGGCGTTATCAGCCAGCGGGAGGCCGGCGTGGCATAGGCGCTCACTGCGAAGGAGCCGGCCAGCGACTGCCAGATCCCACCGCCGCCCGCGCGGCGGCCCGCGAGGTCCAACCGGTAGAGCTCGGTCGCCGACTTCACGGCCGCGCCGATGTCGCGCGGGAAGGCGAGCCCGACCTCGGGAGCCGGGTCGGCATCCGCGAGCCCGATCTCGTGCAGGGGCACGGGGCGCCCCAGTTTGGCGCCGATCGCCGCCGCGATGAGATGGGGGGCCGCGCCCTGCGGCACCATGCCCTTGGACACCCACCGGGCGACGGACGTCTTGTCATAGCGAAGGGTCAGACCCCGTTGTGCTCCGAGGTCGTTGACGCGCCGGGCTAGGCCGGCGTTGCTGATTCCCGCGAGGGCGAGAACGGTGCCGAGCTTTTCGTTCGGCCCGCGTTGCTCCCTGGACATGCGCCCCACCCCTCGACACGCAGACGGCCGCCGTGTCGCTGCTCGGCGCACGACATTCGTACTGAGTCCTTCCCCGGCGGGCGGCCCCCTTCGCCCCCGGCACATCACGCGGCTGGCACGCGTTTTGTGATGCGTGCCGTTCGCGACGCTGCGCCCGGATTTCGTTTGCGGCATTGCTCGTTCCGCGTACGATCCCGGTTGCAAAAGTGCCTGGCGGAGCCTGCTGGGATGTGCCCCTCGGGTGAGGACATCAGTAAACCCAGCGTAGTTCGCTGCATCCCGACCGTTAAGGGGCGGTGTTCCGGATGGCGAGATTGTTGTGCGTTGGAGCAGCGCCGTCGCGCTACCAACGGGCGCCGGTGGCGCGGAGCGTGCTCTCGCTGTGCCCCGGCCGTGTGGCCGTGCGCCTGTGCGTGCGCTCTGGCCGCGGTGCCGGCGGGAGCGATTCCATGAGTCTGCGTGGGTCGGCCCGCTGCGTACTGGAACCAGCGGGCTGGGGGACACTGCCGCCTTCAATCCCCGCGGGCGGCGGAGCGGTCCGGGAGGCGAACAGCGCCTCCCGGACTTGCGTGTCCGGACCTTGGTCGATGTCGGAACATGCAGTGTCATATGCCGCTAGATAGCGACACTGTCATGGGACCGGATTTCTCGGGTTCTATCGTCTCGACAGGGCGTCTTCTGCTGCTCTCCGCTCTGGAGAATTTGGCCGAATGTCGACTGTCGGACTTGTCTTGTTTGTCAAGTCGTGGGAATGACGTGAGTATTCCGCTTCCCACTGAACTGGCGTCAAATCCACTCTTTCAGGCGCTCGTTCGCGTTTTGCTGGCGCTACCTGGAGCCGTCCCCGTGTGCCGACTCGTGGCAGCATGTTCCCGAACGGGCGGATGTGACATGGTCCTGGTGCAGGTGTGACACGGTCCTGGACCGGGTATGGCGCGAACCCGAGGGCCGGATCTGGCCCATCCGTTCACTGCCGGGCGGCACGTCCGTCGGGTCGCTGTCCCTGGCAGGCACCTCGACCCGGGCGTAGCGTGCTCCGGTGCGGCAGGGCCCGACCGGGTCCGACGGATCATGATTTGTCCACAGCCTGTGGAGGCGGCGATGCGGTGGTTGGTGGGGTGGAGCAGTATCGCCGCTAACTTCGGTACGGCAGGGGCGGTGGGACCGTCCCACGAGGGCCGATCCGTCCATCCCGTGGGCTCCCAACTGCTGTGGGGCGACCCCGACCCGCTCTGGGCCGTCGGCGACTGGCGCCCCGACGAAGTGCGCATCGTCACCATCGAAGCGCCCCCCGGCTTCAGCGAAGCCCCCATCGCCCGACTCGCCGTCCTCGGCTGCTGCGCCGCCAGCGACGACGAGTTGCGCGCGGGACTGATCTCCGCCCGCGGCGGCGCGCTCCGCCACCTCACCGCCTGGCCCGGGAGCTACACCGCCGTCGTCCAAGCAGGACGCCGCATCACCGTCGTCGGGGACCTCGCCGGAGCGAGACCCGTCTTCTACACGCCCTGGGCCAACGGCACCGCGTACGCCACCGCCGCTCTCCCGCTTGCCGACCTCATCGAAGCCCAACTCGACATCGGCCACCTCGCAGCGCTCCTCGCCTGCCCGGAAACCCCCGAAGCCCTGCGCGACTCCACCCCGTACGAAGGGGTCAAGCGCATTCCGCCCGGACACGCATTGATCCTGCGCGAAGGCTCACGTGAGATCACCGGATACGAACCCGTGGCCTCGCTCGCCGTCGCCGGACCGCAGATCGACCCCCAGCGAGCGGTCGACGGTGTCCGCGACGCCCTGGTCGAAGCGGTGCGCGCCAGACTGACCGCACCCCGCCACGCCCCCGAGATGCTGCCGCAGGACCCCGGCCCCGTCCCCGGAATGGGGCCCGCCGACCGCCGGGCCCGCCGCGGCGCACCCGCACCCGGAATCGGCGCCGACCTCTCCGGCGGCAGCGCATCGAGCACCCTGGCCCTCCTGGCGGCCGGACTGCCCGGCGTCCCCGGAACCGTCATCGGCCACGGCGCGGGCGCCGGCGAACGACTGCTCGCCGTCACCTACAACGACCTCACCGAACAAGGCCGGGAAGCCGAGTTGGACCGCGCCCGCGCCATCGCCGAGAACCCCCGCCTGCACCACGTCGTGGTCGCCGCGGGCGAGGAGGGCCTGCCCTACGCCGGCCTGGAGAACGGGCCCCTCACGGACGAGCCCGCACCCTCCCTGGTCATCGCCGAACGGCACCGCGGACGCCTCGCCTCCGGGAGCGCCGACCACTTCACCGGTGCGGGCGCCCGCCAGGTCCTCGACGCCCACCCCGCCCGCCTCGCCGATCTGCTGCTCGACCGGCAACGACGCCATCTGCTGCGGCCGGTGACGGCACTCGCCCGCGCCGAAGGACCCGCGCCGCAGTCCCTCTTCATCCCCCTGACCGTCTATCGAGCGGCCAGACGACTCGCCCGCACCCCCTATCGGACCGGGCTGGAGACGGCGGCCGACCGGCTCGTCGAAGCCAACCGTCCGGGAGGCCGCGGCAAGAACGGCATCGGCCCGCTCGGTGCCTCCCTCGATGCCCTCACATGGTCCCGGCCCGGGCCGGCCGCACGATGGCTGACGGGCGAGGCGCTCGCTGAAGTATCGGTTCGCCTGATGGAGGCCGCCACCAGGCCCATATCGGTGCAGCGCCCCGGCGAGGCGAGGGCCCGGGCCGCGCTCACCCGGCACGCCAACGACCAACGCATCCTGGAACAGGCGGCGGAGGTCCGCAGCCAGCGACTCCACGCCCCCTACCTGGACAACCAGGTCGTACGAGCCTGCCGCGACCTCCCCGAGTCGCTCCGGGTGCGCCCCGGGGCCCGCGCCGAGATCCTCCGTACGGTCCTCGCGAGCACCGGCATCCACGATCTGCCCGCCGGCTGGGGGGCGACCACCCAGGCCACATCGGCGGAGACCGCCCGCAAGGGGCTCAGGGTCTCGCTGCACCAACTGATGGCCCTCTTCGACGCGCCCCTGCTCGCCGACGCGGGCCTGGTGGAGGCCCGAGTGGTCCGCAAGGCACTGCGCGCGGCGTCCGAGGGCGAGCCGGTCCCGCTCGACGGCCTGGCCGACCTGGTCTCGACGGAACTGTGGCTGCGCCGCCTCCTGTCCCGCCGCGGCACCTGCTGGACGGGTACGGCGGCACCCAGACAACGCGCGGTCGCAGGCGGTGTTCCGCCACGACCCACACTGCGCACGTAGTTCCCGTGGCGCTCGAAGTTGAGGCCCGCCCGAGTACCGCCCAGTCTGAGCGCTGACCCGCCCGGGTAGGCGCCACGCGCGTACGAAGCAGTCCGGGGGAGCCGTCCGTTCAGCGGCAACTGATCCGGGACATCGCCCAATCGGCGAGCGTCACCGCGTCGAACTCCGTCTGGGGCTCCACGACCAGTCGCATCGTCTTGCGACCGGAGAGCGAAACCTGAACCGGGACGGCCGCATCACCGCCGCGGACCACCGCGGACCGCCACAGCCGCACCCCGTCCCCGTACACGGAGAACCGCACCGCGCCCAACTTCAGGGTCATGTCGTCGATCCCCACCAACGCCGCATAGCTGGAGCATTCGCGGTTGAGGTCGATCAGGACCGAGGACCGTCCGTGGACCGTCGCACCATGGCCGTACCAGGTGCCGCCGATCTTCAGGCTCTTGCGCTGCCACAGCCAACTGCTCTCGTACAGGCGCACCTCGGGCCCGGTGTGGTCGCCAACCGTGCCGTACGCCAGCTCATTGAGGTGATACACCTCCGGCTCCGGTGCCGGAGTGGGGCTCGGCCGCGGTGTCGTTGACTGCGTGGGGCGGGGGGCAGGGCTGCGCGACGGCGTCGGCTTCTCGGGCGATGGCCGCGGAGCCACCGATCTGGACGCGGCCGGCGATGGGGCCGGAGCCGGCGGCGCCGGAGGAGACGGCTTCGGCTTGAGCTTCGGCTTGGTCGAAGCCTTCACCGGTGGTGGCGGAGTGGGGCGGGGGGACGCCGACGGTTTCGGTGAGGCCGGCGCCGGCTGCGGAGGCGCGATCGGCTGTACGGCCGGAGGCTTCTCCTTCTTCCGGGCGACCGGTTCAGGATCGCCCGCGAACGCCCACACCAACCCGCCCGCGGCGGCCACCGCCACCGCGGCTGCGATCGCAGCCTTCGCCGGCGCGCCCAGCCCCTCCGAAAGCAGCGCGCCGCCGGAAGCGGCCCCCGAACCACTGCTCGTAGCACCGCCGGTCGCGGCAGCCGCTGCACCGACTCCGACAGCGCCCGCTGCGCCGCCGGCCACGACTCCGGCGGCCTTGAGCGAGTAGCCGGCGGCGATCCAACCGATGACCGCGACCGGGAGGAGCGCCGGAATGCCGGCGTTCACCTGCGCCAACTCGCCGGCCGCCAGTCGGCATTTGACACATTCGTCCAGGTGCTTGCGCAAGCCGCGCTCGGCGCGCATCCGCAGACCGCCCCGCGCGTACGCACCCAGCCGGTCCGCATAGCGTGCGCAGTCCCCGCCGGAGGTCAGCGCGGAACTCACATGCGCCTGGAGATACGCCTGCTTGAGCCCTTCGCGGGCCCGGCTCGCCAACACCGCCGTGGCATTCGCCGTGAGCCCGAACAGGGGCGCGACCTCACTCGGCGACTCCTCCTCCACGGTGGTGTGCCACAGGACAGCCTGCCAACGCTCGGGCAGCGAGCGGAACGCCTGCATGGCCAGCGACTGTTCGGCCTCGTGCATGGCCCGGACGTCGGCACCGAGATCCATGGCCGCATCGGCCGTGATGGCGGTGCTGCGCGCCGCATCGGCCGCGAACACCCCGAAGTCGTCGACCAACTGCTCTCGTTTGGCGCTCTTCATCCAGCCGGCAGCAACGCGCCGGACCGTGGTGAGCAAGTACGCCCGGACCGCGTGCTCCGGTCCGGCGCCCCCACGGACGGCCTGGAGCGTCCGCGCGAACACCTCGGCGGTCAGATCGTCCGCGGTGTGGGCGTCCCGGCAGCAGGTGCGCGCGTACCGTCTGACCGCCTCCGAGTGACGGCGGAACAATTCCGCGTAGGAACTGTCGTCGCCTTCGCGCATCCGCTGGATCAAATCGGCGTCGGACGGTGGCGTTTCTCGCGGCGGAGGCAGTACGGAACCGAATCCGGCGCTGCCGCCCTCGCGTTGGCTGGGAACGGCATGGATCTCACTGTCCGCGCCCGCCTGGGGGCTTCCCTCGTGATCGGTCCCGGACGGGGAGCCGGAGCCCGTGGCAGAGCCGTATCCGGTCGGGAAGCCGGGGCGTTGTGGAGAAGCGGGAACGAAGGGCGGTCCGGGGAGGGGAGGCGCCCCGGGGGTGGAACCGAAGGCGACCGAGTCGTCCGGCTTGGGCCCGCTCGGCCCTTGGCTGGGTACGACATGCCCGTGCCCGTCTGCTTCGACGGGCTCGGAAGCCTCGCCAGGCCCGGGGCCGCCGGACGAGCCGTGCGCTTCGACGGGCCCCGGGTTCGCAGTGGAGTCAGGCGGGTCGGCGGGGCCCGGAACGTCGATGGGCGCCGGGACTTCGGCGGGGCCATGGATCGGGGGCGGGGGTGAGCCGTGTGGTCCGGCCGAGCCATCAGCTGCTCCGGCCCCGGCCGGAGGCGCCGGTGGCTGCGGCGGATTGACGGCTGGCCGTCGTCCACCTCGCCTGCGCCCGCCCTGTTCCGGAACCTGCCGAGAGGACAGTTCCCCACGCCCGGTCGAGTCGTTTCCGCCGTCTGGCTCGTCCCGCGCGCTCCGACCGTCACCACTCATCGCGGAAGCCCTTATTCGTCACGGAAGCCCCCGTCAGCACCCTCAGACCCGAACACCGGGCAAGCGTGCCATACGGCGGGAGCGCACCAAGCCCGCATCCTGCTCAACCACTCATCCGGGGAGATCTGACCGAATTCGTGCCCTACCCGCGGCGGCTGGTGGAAAGGGGTGCAGATCTTCGGTCGACTCCTCGGCCGGCGCAGGCAACGTCCCTACCTCGTCGCTGTGTTCACCGCGAGGGATGCGCCAGGAGAGACTCGAATGCCCGATGTGGTACCGGGGCTGACGGGGTTGCGGGCAGACCGACGAAGCGGCCGCTCAGCGACGAACGGCGAGTTGTACGAGAGCCGTTCCTGGCCGCGGGAGAATCGCCATATCGGCGAGGAAGCAGCGCTGCGCAGGGCTGTGGTGAGTTGTTCCGGCGCCTGTCTCACGCCGAGCCGATCCGGCCGGGAGGCCCTTCCGAACCCTCAGTGGGCTGATGGCAGTGATGCGCCAAGGAACCGACTGATCCGCCGATGCCCGGCTGGGGCCAAAAGCTCCTCAACCGGGACCAGTTCATGAGTAGCCGCCCTGGCCCGGCCTGCTGACGTCTCGTGTCCCTACCAGGACCCGACGGCCAGGATCCGGCGGCCAGGACCCGCTCGGGCTGGACACGCGAGGCCCGACAGATGGCCCCGGCGTGCCCGTACGCACCCGGCTCGTCCCTACCGAGGCCGCAGCCCCTCCAGCAGGATGTCCAGCAGTCGGGCGGAGGCCGCCGCCTGCTGAGCCGCATCCGGCAGCGAGGGTGCGGCCGTGGCTATCACCAACAGCACGTCGGCGACGGTGACGTCTCCTCGCAGTTCGCCTGCCGCCCGAGCGCGGTCGACCAGTTGGCCCACGACCTCCAGGAGGTCGGCGGCCCCTCCGTCCTCACGCTCACCGGCCGGAACGGAACGCTGCCCCACCACCCGGAGGTCCGGCTGTGCCGGTCCGCCCCGCTCGGCGGCCGGCGTCGGCTCCTCGGCCCCGGAACGCTGGTGCGGTACCCGCGCCTCGTCCCGCGCAGCCCCGGTCACCGAAGAGGTGACTCCATCTGACGTCGTCTCAACAGCGTCCTCCGCGTCGACACCGACCCGCAGCACCTGGGGAGGCAACAGCCGCCCTGCGCCGGACGCCACCGACGTACGAAGGAAGCGGGCCAGTGCCGACCAGGGCTCTTCCTCCTGGCCGAGAGCCGTACGCGCCTGCTCGGTCAGCCGGGAGGTCTCCTCCGCGGCTATACGACGCACCAGCACGTCCTTGCTGGGGAATCGGCGGTAGACCGTGCCGACACCCACCCTCGCCCGGCGCGCCACGTCCTCCATCGGCGCCCCGTAGCCCAACTCGCCGAAGACTTCGCGGGCGGCTCGCAGGACGTGCTCAAGGTTGCGCTGTGCATCGACCCGGAGCGGCGCCGAGCGAGTGCTCCCGCCCGCCGCCAACCGTCCGTTGCCGCTGTTCGCTCCGTGCAGTTCGGCCTGATGCCCGCCGTGTACATGGCCGTCCGCGGTCTGCGGTACGGCAGCCTGCCAATGTGAATCCTGAATGGTCATACATGTTCCCCCGGTCACTGAGTCTCCCCCCGGAGACCTCCCCGCCTGGTCTGTCGGACGAGCCTTGGCCAAGCACCCCGACGAGGTACGAACATAGTTGAGCCCGGGTCAATTCAGAAGGGGGTAGTTCCGCACGGAGCGCCCCCCGATCGGAGCAAGGACCGGAAGCCTCCGGTTTACGCCCCCTCGCACCACCCCTTGCGCCCTCCCTGACCTGCGCTCCTTTCCCCTCATTCGACACCCTTCCGGAGCACGCGCCCCCCAAGCTTCCGGTCACACAATTTGCCGCGCCTGTGGACAAACGCCGGGGACCGTTGCGTCATGGGATGGTGAAGGCTGCAGACTCCCAGGGCCCGGCCCCCGGTTCCCCGCCGGCCGCGCGAACCAACCGCACGCGCATTCTCGTCATCGGCGGTGGTTATGTCGGGATGTATACGGCACTCCATCTCCAGCGAAAGCTGAAACGCGAGCTCGCACGTGGCGACATCGAAATCATGGTGATTACACCCGAGCCATATATGACGTATCAGCCCTTTCTCCCGGAAGCGGCTGCCGGGTCCATCTCCCCGCGGCACGTCGTCGTCCCGCTGCGCCGGGTCCTGGACGCGTGCACGGTCCTGATCGGCGAGGCCAGCGCCGTCGACCACGCCAAGCGCACCGCCACCGTGACGACCCTCGCCAGCGCCGAAGAGGGCACGGGCGCCGTGGAGGTCCCGTACGACGAACTCGTCATCGCGCCGGGATCCGTCTCCCGCACGCTCCCGGTGCCGGGCCTCGCCGACTACGCCATCGGATTCAAGACGGTCGAAGAGGCCATCGGCCTGCGCAACCACGTGATCGAGCAGATGGATATCGCCTCCTCCACCCGCGACCCCGCTATCCGGGATGCGGCACTCACCTTTGTCTTCGTCGGCGGCGGCTATGCCGGTGTCGAGGCATTGGGGGAACTAGAGGACATGGCGCGCTATACCTCGCGTTACTACCACAACATCAAGCCAGAAGACCTCCGGTGGATTCTGGTCGAAGCCAGTGATCGAATCCTTCCCGAGGTCGGCGAGGAGATGGGCAAGTACGCCATTCGTGAGCTGCGCTCGCGCAATATCGACGTACGTCTCCGGACACGTCTGGATTCCTGCGCGAACCGCGTCGCCGTACTCAGCGACGGCAGCCGTTTTCCGACCCGTACCGTCGTATGGACCGCGGGTGTGAAACCGGCTCCCGTACTCGCCGCCACCGATCTGCCCCGTAACGACCGCGGACGGCTCAGGTGCACCGCACAGCTCACCGTCGTCGGCACTGAACACGCCTGGGCCGCGGGCGACGCAGCAGCCGTCCCCGACGTCACCGCGACCTCACCGGACGCCGAGTGCGCGCCCAATGCCCAGCACGCGGTCCGTCAGACCAAGGTGCTCGCCGAGAACCTGGTGGCGTCACTGCGCGGAGAGCCGTTGAAGGAGTACGTGCACGCGTACGTCGGCTCCGTCGCCTCGCTCGGCCTCCATCGGGGCGTGGCCCATGTCTACGGCCGCAAGCTCAAGGGGTACCCGGCCTGGCTGATGCACCGCGCCTACCACCTCAGCCGGATGCCCACCTTCAACCGCAAGGCCCGGGTACTGGCCGAGTGGACCTTGGCCGGGCTCTTCAAACGGGAGATCGTCTCCCTGGGCTCACTGGAGCACCCGCGCGCCGAGTTCGAGGTGGCCGCCGGCGGAAGGCGACCCGGCCACGGCCCGGACCACCCTCCCCGCGCACCCCGCAACGGGGATCGTCCGGGCCCCACTCCGACAACGGGCAACGATGACCCCGGCCCGTCCCCCCGCTCCTCGGACGAACCACCGTCGGCCGCCGACCCGGGCGACTAACCCGCAGCTCACCCGCCCGATGAGACCTCCGGACGCCGGCTCGCCACCATGGCGCGCCGGCACTGGCCGGAACCAGATGGACGGCTGGCCGACACCCCCAGTCAGTCCGCCCGGACACACAGGACGTGTGACCATAGGTGGGCTCACATCTGCACAGAGTGACCCCTTGCCCCTTGCCGACAACCATTGAGGCCAGAAAGTCAGTGAACTTCACGCGCTGGAGCGCAAGGCTCCCCGGTACGCAGCGCCGCGCCGCCTCGCGGAGGAACGACCGCGGGATCTCCACGGCACCTCCGCGCCCTGCGCAGCGCACCGAGAGCAGAAGTGAGAGCCGTGGCGAGGGATCAGTTCCGGCAGCCCGCGGGGAAAGTGATCAACAACCGGACTCCCTCCCCTCCCTGCCCGCGCTGGAGGACTTCCCCGCCCGAGAGATCTTCGGGCGGCTGCCGGCGCTGGTCGCCCTGACCCACGGGCCCGAGCACCGCGTCGCCTATGTGAACGACGCGTACACCGCAGCGTTCGGCCCGCGGCCGATCGGCAGCCCCGCGGTCGACGCCTGCCCCGAACTGACCGAACTGGGTCTGCCGCCGCTCATGGACCAGGTCCTGCGCAGCGGCACGCCGCGCACGATCAAGTCGCGCAGGATCCACAGCGGCGGCTCGTACACGGTCAGCTGTCTGCCGATCGAACATCCGGACCGGACCGGTGAGATCACGGGGGTCTGCGTCTTCGCCGCCGACGTCACGGACCACGCCGAAGCCGCCGAGCGGCTGCGGGCCAGCGAACGCCGCCAGCGCGACATGGCGGTGACCCTCCAGCGCTCCCTGCTGCCCCAGGAACTCGAACAGCCCGACGACCTCCGTATCGCCGCGACCTACCAGCCGGGCGGTGAGGACGCCGCAGTCGGCGGTGACTGGTACGACGTGATCACGCTCGGCGCCGGACGTACCGCACTCGTCATCGGCGATGTGATGGGACGAGGGGTGCGCGCCGCGGCCGTGATGGGCCAGCTCCGCACCGCGGTGCGCGCCTACGCCCGGCTCGACCTTCCGCCGCACGAGGTGCTCCAACTCCTCGACGGCCTGGCCGCGGAGATCGACGCCAGCCAGATCGCCACCTGCGTGTACGCCGTCCACGACCCCAACGAGGGGCAGCTGGTCTACGCGTCGGCGGGCCATCTGCCGGTTCTGGTCCGAGACGAGGACGGTACGGTCCGTCGCGCGGCAGATCCGACCGGGCCGCCCCTCGGCACCGGAGGCTGGCTCCACAGCTCGGGCACGATCGCCCTACCGCCAGGATCCACCGCCGTCCTCTACACGGACGGCCTCGTCGAGCGGCGCGACGAGGACATCGACGAAGGGGTGGCGGCGCTCGAACGCGCCCTGTCCGGTGCCACCGGCACGCCCCAGGTCATGTGCGACCGACTGTTCAGGGCGATGGGCGTGACCGCGGACCACGATGACGACGCCGCGGTCCTCGTCGTCCAGCACCCCTCACGCAAGGGCGTCACGGCGGAGCTGTTCCATAACGCCGCCCTCGATCTGCTCGGAGGCAAGGAGGCGGCACCCCGGGCCCGGGCGTTTGCATCCGGAGTCCTCGCCTCCTGGCGGTTCTCGTCCGAGCTGCACGACCTCGGCGTCCTCGCGACCAGCGAACTCGTCGCGAACTCCCTCCAACACGGCACCCCGCCCATGCGACTGCGACTCCGTCGCACCGACCGCCGTCTGATCATCGAGGTGACGGACGGCGACGACCACCTCCCGCGCCGCCGCCGTGCCGAAACCGAAGACGAGGCGGGTCGCGGGATCTCCATCATCGCCACGATCGCCTCGTCCTGGGGGAGCCGCCGTACGCCCGGCGGCGGCAAAGCCGTCTGGTGCGAATTCGCCCTGCCCCGCTGACAGCGCCGACCGCCCCGGCCATGAACACTGTTCATGATCCATACGGCTAGGCCGCGACCTCCACTGGCTCGGCCGCCTTGTGCTGCGCCACGACCCGTGACTTCACGGCCAGCGAAGGCTGGTTCTGTACGGGAGTCAGCTCGCGCCCCAGCCGTACGGCCAGCACGGATATCCCGAGCGAGAACAGCACGAACGTCACGATGTACGGTCCGTGCAGCGCGGCTCCCATGGGGCCGCCCACGGCCGGACCGAGGGCCAGCGCAAGCTGCTTGACCAGGGCGAAGGCCGAGTTGTACTGCCCGACCATCGATTCCGGCGCCAGATCGGCGACCAGCGGGGCGACGGTGGGCGACAGCATCGCCTCGCCCAGTCCGAAGAGGGCGTACGTGGTGATGAAGGCCGCGGTCGCCATGGTCTGGCTGTTCGTCCCCAGTCCCGCGTACCCGGCGATGACCCAGGCGACCGCCCACACCAGCCCGACGGCGGCGATCACGCGGGAGCGCTTGCGCTGCTCGACGAACTTCAACACCACGAACTGGGCGATCACGATGACCGCGGTGTTGGCGGCCAGTGCCGAACCCAGCGTGGACGGTTCGATCCCGGCGGCCTCCGTGCCGTACGCGGCAAGACCGGACTCGAACTGTCCGTAGCAGGCGAAGAACAGCACGAAGCCCAGCACGGAGAGCTGAACCATCGCCTTGTGCCCCAGCAGGGCGCGCATTCCACCCTTGGCCTTGGCGGCCGGGTCGACCGGCGCACCCGTCAGGGGCGTCGGACGGGGGATCCGTACGGTCAGTGCGATTCCGGCCAACACGAGGAACATCACCGACTCGATGCCGAACAGCAGCAGGAAGCTGTCCGGGCGGCTCTTGTCGACGAGTTGCCCGCCGATCAGGCCACCGAGACCGAGGCCCAGGTTCTGGAGGAAGAACTGCATGGCGAAGGCGCGCGTGCGGCTCGCGGCATCGGAGCACCAGACGAGCATCGTGGCGAGCGCCGGCTGGATGACGGCGGTACCGGCACCCAGGAGGGCCGCCGAGAGCACCACGGTGGTCACGTTGTCGGCGAGACCGATGGACAGGGCGCCCACGGAGGCGAGCAGGGAGGCCGCCACCAGCACCGGCAGCGGACCACGTCGGTCGATGGCCCGACCGGTGAAGGGGAGGGCGATGAGTGCGGCCATCGCGAAGGTGGCGAGGACGACACCCGCCGTCGTCGCCCCCAGATCCCGCACCTGCGCCACGTAGACGTAGAGATACGGAACCGTGAAACCGAGTCCGAACGCGCTCAGCGCGCTACCTGCCTGGATTCGGCGCATCGCTGCACCCATCACCCTGGTCACACTCACCTGCCTCAAGAGCTGTAGGCCCAAAGCCTGAAGACTTCAACAATAAATTTCGACAGTGAAGAGTACACAGAGAAGGACTTCAATGCCAACGAGAGACATGCGATACTCCGGCGTATGCCTAACGCGAGCCCCGAAGGCCAAGCAGCGACCGGCCCGACCCTTGAGCCGAGCCTCGACGAGCAGATCGCCGCATACCAGCGCGAGTACGGAGATCTGGACCCACAGGTCGAAAAGGTCGTTTCGGCGCTCGGTCGACTCAACCGCCGCATGAACGTCGCGTACGGCCGGCAGGTCGCCGCCCTCGGCATCAGCAACGCCGAGTGGGAGGTCCTCAAGAGCCTGGTGCTCGCCGGCGCCCCCTATCGAATGGGCCCGGGGGAGCTTGCCAAGCGCCTCGGTCTCACCCCTGCGGCCATGACGCATCGCATCGACCGGATGGCGAGCGAGGGGCTGGTCACTCGCGACCGCGACGAGAACAACCGTGTGCGCGTGATCGTCGAACTGACCGACGAGGGTCGAACCAAATGGCTGGAGGCGATGCGCATGGCGTCCAGCTTCGAAGAGGATCTGCTCCAGGACCTCTCGGCGGACGAGCGCGGAGTTCTCGGGGAACTCCTGATCCGCGTACTGCGCAGGGTGGAACACACCCAGCCGGACGCGGGCGGTCGACTCACCGATCTGGAGTAGCGGCCCTGCATCCCTCAGTCACGTACCCCAGGCCCCCAGCTCCCCCCTTCTCCGCCTCTCGGCCTTCTCTGCTTTCTACGAAGTACGAGGTGCGAGGGCCACGGCAGGAGGCAGCGCGATCGGGAAACTCCCAGGTGAGGGAACTGGTACGGCTGGGCCCCAGGGGGAAGTTGACACGGAGTTCATCCTTCCGTAAGGTTCTTCGAGTTGTCGCGGGGCCGTAACGGTTCTTCGATGACCACTCCCGCCGCTAGATGCGGCAACCAAACTCAGCACGACTCTCCTCAACGGGAGCGATTTCGGCGTGCCGGAATCCATTTCGAAAGACTCGATTATGAGTCGCCGGGGAAATCCGCTAGAGTTTGAAACGTCGGAACGGCCGAAGGGCCGGAAAGACAATCCCGATTTCGACCGGGAATCAGGCCCGAAAGGATCTGATAGAGTCGGAAACGCAAGACCGGAGGGAAAAGCCCGGAGAGTCCTGAGAGGGATTTGAAGGAAGCGTCCGTTCCTTGAGAACTCAACAGCGTGCCAAAAGTC